>JBQGCF010000160.1:0-23957 GCA_052038315.1 Iamia sp. | reverse complement strand
CGGGGCGGTGCGGGGGCGGGTGGGCTGGTGGGGCGCGGCGGGGGCGGGCGCCCGGGCCTGGGCGCCCTGCGCCAAGAGGGCGAGTCGGGCCGCGCGCTGCGGCCGCCGACGAGCAGCGGACATGGTGTTCTCCTCCTCGGCGCACCCCCGTGCGCCGTTCCCCGGAGGCGCGGCTGCGCCCCCCGCCCCTCCATGGTGAGGGGACGGGGGGCGCAGCGGAATGGGACATTTCGTCCCATGCCCCGGGTCACACCGGGATGGTCACACCGGGACGGTCAGGCGGGGAGCACGAAGGTCTGGAAGGCGATGTCGGAGCCGGCCGTCTCGGCCCAGCCGAAGCTCGAGTAGCGGGCCCAGTAGACACCGCCGGCGTAGGGGTCGCCGGAGCTCTGGCGCCAGAACCGGGTCTGGCGCGAGGCCAGGACGACCAGGGCGTACTGGGTCCCGGCGGTCACCGGGGCGGGCGACGACAGATCCAGCTCGAAGGGGCCGAGCACGACGCCCGTCGCGCTGCCCTGGCCGATCAGCTCCCCGGTCGGCAGGCCGTTGTCGATGCGCCGGATCTCGACGGTGAGGTCGCCACCCCCGGCGTAGAGGTTGAGCGTCACCCGGTCGAGGCTGCCGGTGCGGCCGGCGGTGAAGGTCTGGGCCGTCGTGGTGTTCTCCGTCGTGCCGGCGTCCCAGGACCAGGTCCCCTGGTCGAGGGTGCTGGTGGGCGCCTCCTCGCTCACCACCACGGTGAACGGGTTGCTGTCGCTGGTGGCGTAGGTCTCGTTGCCGTCGTAGCTGGCCACCACCTCGTGGGTGCCCACCGGGAACGTGGGCCGCCAGGTGGCCACGCCGCTGCTGTTGACGGGCACCTTGGCGATGCGGTCGCCGCTGAAGAAGGTGACGGTGCCGGTGGGGCGGGCCGCGCCCGGGGTCCGGACCGAGGCCTTGATCTCCGCCCTGGTCCCGACGGTGAGCTGGCCGGCGGCGCCGGTGAGAGAGGTGGTGGTCCGGGCCTTGTCCACGGTGACCATGACGCTGTTGCTGGTGGCTGCGCCGACCTTGGCGTCGCCGGAGAAGGTGGCGATCACGACGTTCTTGCCGACGGGCAGGTCGTCGGTGGTGATCGTGGTGATGCGCTTGGTGGCCTCGGCGGTGCCGAGGACCTGCTCGCCGGAGCGGAAGGTGATGATGCCGCCGTCGGGCTGGCCACCGCCCTTGGGGGTGAGCGAGAGGGCCAGCTTGACCGGCTGGCCGAAGCCGGCGGTCGTCGGGGTGGCGGTCAGGACGATCGCCTTGGGCTTGGGCCCGGCCGGCGTGGCCGCCGCGGGCACGGTGCCGAGGGCCAGGACGGCCACCAGCGCGATCAGGGTGGTGCGCAGGGCGCGCGTGGACATGGGGTCTCTCCTCCTCGCGACCCGGTGCGACCGGGTCGTCCTCGCCGGCGGCACCCGTTGCGCCGTGGCTCGCACCCGCATCGGCACCGAGCGGTCGGTCGGGAGGGGATCACCCGAAGAGATGAGTTGTCACCCAGGGTGACGACATCTGGGTCGTTCGACTCATCGCGTGCCGGGAGCCTCCACGCCCGGCCCGTCGATCCGATGGGGCGGCATGACACCAGCGACCGCAACGATCGACGCCGAGGTGGACGTCGCCGTGGGGGCCTGCGAGTGGTGCGGGGATCCCCTGTCGTCTCCCTACCTCCGCCGCCCCGACGGCCTCGGCCTCCACGTGGCCTGCGCCAAGGACTACGCCCGGGCCGCCGGCCGACCCGCCGCCATCGACCTGCAGTAGCGTCGCCTGCACCGGCCGCAGGCGTCGGTCGAGCCTGGGAGGGTGCAGCGGTGGGGAAGGTCGTCGGACGCGTGGTCGTCGCCGTGCTCGCGGTCGTCGCCGGGACGGGTGCGCCGGCGCCGGTCCCGGGTGGCGCCGCTCCTGCCAAGCCCAAGGCGATCGTGGTCGCCGTCTCGCCGGCCTCGGCCGTGTGGTCGCAACCGGTGCGCATCACCGTCTCGATCACGCCGAAGGGCGGCGGCGTGCCCCGCGGCGGGACGGTCACGTTCCTCGACGGCGACGCCCCGATCGGCACGGCGACGGCGACGACCCGGATCACCGGCTTCACCACGTCGGCCCTCGGCGTCGGGCCCCACAGCATCCGCGCCCGCTACGAGGGCGATGCGGTCACCGCGCCCGGCACCAGCGCTCCGACCACCGTCACCGTCGGCCCCGCCCCGACGACCGTCGCCCTCACCACCGCACCCGGGGCCGTCGTCGTCGGCGAGCCGGCCGAGCTGCGCGCCGTGGTCCAGGCGGCCGAGCCGGCCTCCCCGCTCCGCCGTCCCACCGGCACCGTCACCTTCACTCGGGGGACGGCCCGGGCGACCGTGCGGGTCAACGCCAACGGCGTGGCCACCTGGCGCCCCCGCCTGCCCGCCGGCACCCACACCGTCACCGCCACCTACGACGGCAGCGCCACCCACGCCTCCAGCACCTCGGGACCGGTCGAGCAGGAGGTCGCGGCCCATGCCGTCGACCAGGTGTCGGAGGGCGAGCAGGCCGACGAGACATGGGTCCACGACAGCTCCACCGATCCGGCCGAGCACCGCATCGGCCACGTCTTCACCGCCGGTCGCAGCGGCGCCCTGGACGCCGTCGACCTCCGGGTCCGCTCCGTCGGCACGCCGGCCGGACCGATGGTGCTGACCATCCGTACCGTCGCCGACGGCCGCCCGACCGACACCGTCCTCGGCACCGGCACCCTCGACCCGGCCGTCGTGGCTGCGGCGCCGGCCGGCTGGCTCCAGGTCCCCCTCTCGACCCCGGCCCCGGTCACCGCCGGCACCGAGTACGCCATCGTGATCGAGCACGAGACCTACCTCGCCACCACGTCGTCGACCTGGATGTTCGGGGCGGCCCGGGGCACCAGCCACCCCGGCCACCACGTCTACCGGTACGGCACCGAGGAGTGGATCCGGACGCCCGGCTGGGACCTGCTGTTCCGCACCTGGGTGGCCCCGGTCTGAGATGACCGCCGGCTGAACCTTCGGCCGTTCTCCTTCATCTCCCACCCGACCGGCCGACCGGTTCACCCGTTCAGGGGGGCAGGGTGCTCCCCGCTGGAAGGGGAGAACGATGCGTCAGCGACGCACGGTCCTGGCCGCCCTGGCGGCGATGGTGGGGTTCGGCCTGCTGGGCCCGGCACCGGCCGGGGCGGTCGCCCCGCCGCCGGCCAAGAGCCTGGTGGTGACGGCGGCACCGGTGTCGTCGGTGTGGTCGCAGTCGGTCAAGCTGACCGTGGCCATCACGCCCAAGGGCGGGGGCACGCCGAAGGGCGGGACGGTGACGTTCCTCGCCGGCGACCTGTCGCTCGGGACGGCCACGGCCACGGCCCGCAACACCACGTTCACCACCTCGGCCCTGCCGCCCGGCGAGCACCACATCACCGCGAGCTATGGCGGCGACGCCGTCACCGCCGCCGGGACCAGCGCGCCGGTCATGGTCACCGTGACCAAGGCGGCCACCGGGGTGTCGCTGGCGTCGAGCGGTGCGGTCGAGCCCGGCCAGCCGGCGACGCTCAAGGCGACCGTCCGGGCCCTGGCCCCGGCCTCGACCAGCCGCCGGCCCACCGGCACCGTCGTCTTCACGCGGGGCACCTCGTCGGCCCGGGTCGCCGTCAACGCCAACGGCGTGGCCACCTGGCGCCCGAGCACGCTGCCGCTGGGCAGCCACTCGATCACCGCCACCTACGAGGGCAACGAGCTCTACGGCCCGTCGACCTCCAGCCCGGTCACCCAGGAGATCGCCGAGGTCGATCCGCACGTGATCACCGCCGAGTCCACCACGGGTGAGCTCGGGGGCTACGCCGTCTACGGCGGCACGACCAGCTGGACGCAGCTGGGCCAGACCTTCGAGGTCACCGTGCCCGGCCAGCTCGACCAGGTCACCGTGGCCGCTGCCGCCTACGGCGCCTACACCACCGCTCCGCTCGAGATCGCCGTCTACCGGCTGAAGGGCGGCGTGCCCGAGTACTTCGTCACCTCCGGCCGGATCGATCCCACGACGTGGACGGCCGCGAACGGCGAGATCGACACCCGGACCGTGACCCTCGACGCGCCCCTCACGGTCGAGGCCGGCGACACCTACGCCCTGGTGGCCCGGACGGCGCCGGACACGGTGTGGAGCCTCGGCGTCGTCCCCGGCGACGACTCGTACCCGGGCACCTTCGTGAGCAACTTCACCGGGCCCTGGGGCGTCGAGGCCGGCCACGACGTGTGGTTCCGGGCCTGGGTCATCCCCGCCGAGGGCTGAGCGGATCGTCGTCCCCCTCCCCGGCCGCCCGGTCGGGGAGGGGCTGGGACAGGACGGCCACGGCGAGGAGGGCGAAGGTGGCGCTGCCGGCGGCGAAGATCCGCAGGCCGCCCGACTGCCCGGCCCGGTACTCGTCCCGGGTGATCTCGGTCTCCTCGCCGTGGTTCGACTCGTAGTACCGGCCATCACGGGCGACGGGCTGGCCCGACAGGGGGTTCAGGGCGAAGGAGGCCACCACCAGGGCGAACCCCCCCGCCCCGACGACCCGGCGCCAACCGGTCAGCTGGGCGAGGGGGTTCCGGGCCCGGCGCCGCTGGCGCCGCGAGGCGGCGGGGTCGATCGGCACGGCCCGGGCGGTGAAGGCACCGAGCCGGAGGATCGCCACCAGGTGGAGGGGGAAGACGAGCACGAAGCCGGGGAAGACGAGGAAGGCGCCGACGTCGGGCACCGGTCCCGCGGCCCAGAACGACAGGGTCCAGACGACGATCTCGACGGTGGCCACGACGACGGCCACCCGCAGCGCGATCGGCCGGACCCGCTCGGCCCACGCCACGAGGGACGGCCCGCTCTCGTTCGCCATCGGCACCCCCGCAGAGCCGTCTCCCGAACTTGGTGGCTGGAACCGGCGTGGTCGGTGACGCGTCCCTGGGTCACCGGATCGCCGGTCTGCCGAACTGGTGGCTGGAACCGGCGTCGATCCGGTGACCTCACGCTTTTCAGGCGTGCGCTCTGCCAACTGAGCTACCCAGCCGTGCTGTCGCCCGTCCCCCCGGAGGGGGACGGGGATCACGACAGTGGCGGTCCCGACGGGATTTGAACCCGCGACCTCCGGCTTGACAGGCCGGCGTGCACTCCAAACTGCACCACGGGACCAGCACCCCTTGCGGGGCTGGAGCAACCTAGCACCGACCACGGGGGGTCGATCCAAACGGTTGCCGGGGGGACACCTCCCCCGAGGGGCGGGCCGCACGACCACACCGGTCGCACGACCCGCCCCGGTCCGCAGGTAGGGCGGACGGTGGACGAGACGATCACCTTCACCACCCGCCCGATCCGACGACGTCGGATCAGGCGGTGCGGCGGATGACCACCTCGGCCAGGGCCTCGGGGACGGGGATGACGGGCAGCTCGTCCTCGGGACGGGCCACCTTGGGCGGCCGGCCCCGACGCCTCTTGGTCGCCAGGATCCGCCCGTTGCGGAACAGCTGGCCGCCCCAGACGCCCCAGGGCTCCCGGCGGGCCAGGGCGCCGGCCAGGCAGTCCTCGATCGCCGGGCACAGCTCGCAGATGCGCTTGGCGGCGGCGATGTCCTGCAGCTCCTCGCTGAAGAACAGGGCCGACAGCGAACCGGCGGCGTCGTTGCAGCGGGCATCTGCCCACCAGGTGTGGTCCTCTGCGGCCTCGGCGAGGTCGTTCAGCGCGATCACGGTGCTCTCTCCTCTGTCTCGTCTCGTCGTCATGGGTGGGGTGGTGGTCGTCGTCGTCATCGTCTCGGGGTGGTGGTGTGGTGGTGATCCGGGCCCGAAAACCAGAAAGGCCGCCGGGAGATCCCGACGGCCTTCGGAGGTTCTTGGCTTTCCCAGTGTCAGGGAGAACCGTCCTCGGGCCGTGGGGCAGGGGTGAGGTGGGACCGCTTGGTCGCCTTCACCGCGATGCCCTGGGTCGGGTTGGACACCCAACCGCGGAAGGCGGCGGCAGCGGCGAACGCAGCGGCACCGGCGTACGCGACACCCGACATGTCCTGGGCCCAGGAGCCCGGGACGGACGCGGCGGCGCGCGAGCAACCGGCGGCGGCGATCCGCTCGGCTGGCTGCATCAGCGTGCTCATCGGGTCCTCGGGTGGTCGGTGCGCCGGGTTCGATCCCGATCGCGCGCACCCGGGCGGTCCGGGCGCCCGGCCATGGAACCTCACCCCAAAGGAGGCGTCAAGCGATTATTTCTGCCAGCGATGGCGCCGATCGCGCCGGGCGCTACCCCTCGGGCGCGATGGCCACGGCCCGGAAGACCCGGGACCGGTACACCTTGAGCTCGTCGATGCTCTCGCGGATGTCGTCGAGGGCCCGGTGGCTGGTCTGCTTGCGGACCATCTGCTCGATGACCTCCGGGTACCAGCGCCGCGTCAGCTCCTTGATCGTCGACACGTCGACCGACCGGTAGTGGAGGTGGTCCTCGATCTCCGGGAGGTGCTTGGCGAGGAAGCGCCGATCGGTGCCGATCGAGTTGCCGCACAGCGGGACGGTGCGGGGTTCGGGCACGTGCTCCTTGATGAAGGCGAGGGTCGCCGCCCCGGCATCGGCGAGGGTGGTGGTCGAGGCCTCGATGGCGGGCAGCAGGCCGGACTTGGTGTGCATGTCGCGCACGACCTTCTCCATCCCGGCGAGGACCTCCGGCGGCTGGTGCACGACCAGGTCCGGGCCCTCGGCCACCACCTCCAGCTCGTCGTCGGTGACGATGGTGGCGATCTCGACGATGGCGCACCGGTCGGGGTCCAGCCCCGTCATCTCCAGGTCCATCCACACGAGCACGGCGTGGACCCTACGTGCCGAACCGGGTGCCGGGCCGATTCGACCATGCTGTCGGCATGTTGCGCCTCCCCATCGTCCGCCTCGACCCCGACCTGCCGCTGCCGTCCTACGCCCACCCCGGCGACGCCGGCGCCGACCTCCGGGCCCGCGAGGACGTGCTCGTGCCGGCCCGGGGCGGGCGGGTGCTGGTGGGCACCGGCATCGCCCTGGCCCTGCCCGCCGGTCACGCCGGCTTCGTCCTCCCGCGCAGCGGCCTGGCTCTGCGCCACGGCATCTCGTGCGCCAACACGCCGGGCCTGATCGACTGCGGCTACCGGGACGAGATCAAGGTCGTCCTGCTCAACACCGACCCCGAGACCGACTACCAGGTCCACCGGGGCGATCGGATCGCCCAGCTCGTCATCCAGCCCGTCGAGCAGGCCCA
This sequence comes from Iamia sp., assembly GCA_052038315.1. Lineage (GTDB taxonomy): Bacteria > Actinomycetota > Acidimicrobiia > Acidimicrobiales > Iamiaceae > Iamia. Next base: position 16,712 of record JBQGCF010000160.1, on the reverse strand, counting down.
CTTCGCCGTGGTCGACACCCTCGCCGCCACCACCCGCGCCGGCGGCGGCTTCGGCTCCACCGGCCGTTAGGCGGACTGCGCGGCCGAGCGGATCATGCGCCGGGCCAGGCGCTCGACGTGCTGGCGGCCGGTCACGACGTCATAGCCGATCGCCCGTCGGGCCTCGGCCAGGGCCTCGCCCTGCGCCTCGACCGGACCGGCCGAGGCCCGGCCGAACGCGGTCCGTACGAGGCGCAGGAACAACCATGTGGCGTGGAGCAGGTCGAGGGCGGCGGCCGCCTCGGCGGCGTGCTCCCACTCGGCGTGGCCGACGAAGGGCCGCCGCGTGAGCTCGTCGGCGTCGGGGCGGGCCGTTTCGAGCAGGCCGAGCAGGGTCGACCGGTCGGGGTGGGCGGGCCACGAGCGGACCACGGCCACCACGCCGTCGAGGGTCTCCGTCCACTCGTTGCGGGCCATGACGGCGACGGCCTCGGTGAACGGGACCGTGCCGGCCAGGTCCTGGTTGACGTCGGCCAGGTCGCGGCACCGGCGCAGCAGCTCGCGGGGGAGCCCGCCGGCGAGGACCCAGCAGAGCATCACCTGGAGGTCCGTGACGCGCAGCTCGCCCCGGAGCCGCAGCACCGACCGGGCCGAGCGGAGGTCCAGCGGGTCGACGTCGACCACGTCGTCGAACGAGCTGTCGAGGACGGTGCGGACATCGACGCCGCGCCGCATGAACTGGGTCCGGGCGCTGTCGGAGAGGCTGACGAGGAAGGAGCAGCGGGTGATGGTGAAGAGCTGCTTGACGCCGTTGAGGAAGCGCTCGGTGTCGTCGCCGGCCTCCAACCGGTCGAGCTCGTCGATGCCCACGACGACCACGTAGCCGGCCCGGTCGAGGGCGGCGGCCAGCTGGTCGAGCCGGTGGACGAGGTCGGCGGTGGTCAGCGGGAGGGCTTGGATGCTCCGGGCCGAACCGACCTTGCCGGTCGCGCCCTGGGCCCCGAAGCCGATCTCCCGGCTCGTGCTCAGCGTCTCGACGTGGCGGACCTCGTGGTGGAGGTGGCGGGCATGGCGCGCCGCCGTCGCCCGCGTGCGGCGGAGGGCGAGGGCGAGCGAGATGGAGGCTTGGCGTCCGGACCGTCGATCGGCGACGGCCCGGCGCAGGTGGACGAGGGCGCCCAGGGCCTGGACCCACACCAGGGCGGCCAGCAGCGCGAGGACGCCCAGGGCCGTCGCCGCCCACCCCCAGGCCGGCGTCGGCCGAGGGGCGTCGACATCGGTGGCGAGGACGATGCCACCCCAGATGGCGGCGATGGCGGTGGCGAACAGGGCGAGCCGCAGCACGCGCAGCCGGTGGCGGCGACGACGCTCGATCAGGGGCTCGAAGTCCGGTGTCGCCTCGGCGACCTTGGATACGACGAGCCGGATGAAGCCCTCGACGTCGGTGGCGGTCGGCGCCGGCACGACCACGCCGACCACCCGATCGCCCTCGCCGTCGAACAGGTCGTCGGAGCAGGCGCCATGGATCAGCTCGGACTTCCCGGACCCCCGCTCGCCGGCGATGCCGACGACGGCGCCCCCGGTCCGCAGCACGTGCGACCGCACCCGGCGCATCGCCTCGACCTCGTGGCGCTGGGAGCCGTCGGCCAGCCGGGTGCTGAGGTTCACGGCTCGACCGAGCGTCACCCGGTCGTCCGCCGGCGGTCCGACGTCCAGCGGCTCGAGGTCCCGGGCGACGTGGGCGATCTCACCCTTGAGCAGGGCCTCGACGTCGCGCCGAGCGGCGAGGGCGGCCACCGGGGCGTCGCTCGTCCCGTCCACGAGCCGAGCGGTCCTCACCAGCAGCGGGTGGGAGATGGCCAGGATGACCAGGCCCATCACGACGGCGAGCACCACCGGCGAGAAGGTGGCGTACAGGGCCAGGATGAAGACGCTGACCCCGAGGCTCGGCCCCAGCAGGGCCGGCCGGCGCCAGACCGCCCGGTAGCGCCGGACGCCGTCGTAGGTCTCGATCTGGCGGGCCCACGCCACGGCCAGCTCCGAGCCCACGGCCAGGGCCCCGACCCGCTCCCGCACCGCCTCCTCGAGCGGGTCGTAGACGGCGTCATCCCAGCGGCGGCGCGAGCGCTCCGCCGTGACCACGGCGGCGGCCGCCGCCTGCAACCGCTCCCCGATGGCGACCAGCAGGGCGTGCTGCTCAGCGGGCGTGAGCTCCGGTTCGGGCGGGTCCTGATCGTCGGTGGTCACGATCCCTCCCCGGTCCGTGTCTGCCGCATCTTGTCACGGGCCGACGCGGTCCGCTCGGGGGTCAGACCTCGTGTTCGAGGCGGGCTCGGAGCTGGCCGAGGCTGCGGGCCAGGAGGCGGGAGACGTGCATCTGGCTGATGCCGAGGCGGTCGGCGATCTGGCTCTGGGTCATGCCGTCGTAGAAGCGCAGGCGCATGATCAGCTGCTCGCGCTTGGGGAGGGTGTCGACCAGCGACGCCACCAGCATGCGGTTCTCGGCCGCGAACAGGTTGGTGTCCTCGTCGCCCAGCTGGCCGGCCAGGCCGAGGCCCGAGTCCTCGCCACCGGCCGGGGCGTCGATCGAGGTCGAGCGGTACGCCTGGGCGGCCTCCATCGCCTCGAGGACCTCCTCCTCGGAGGTGCTCGACGCCCGGGCCAGCTCGGCGATGGTGGGAGAGCGACCGAGCCGCTGGGTCAGCTGCCCGACGAGGGCGTTGACCTCGACGTGGAGCTCCTGGATGCGGCGGGGCACCCGCACCGACCAGCCCTTGTCCCGGAAGTGGCGCTTGAGCTCGCCGACGATGGTGGGGGTGGCGAAGGTCGAGAACTCCAGGCCCCGCTCGGGCTCGAAGCGCTCGACCGCCTTCACCAGGCCGAGCGAGGCGACCTGGACGAGGTCCTCCAGCGGGACGCCCCGGTTGTTGAACCGGCGCGCCAGGTGCTCGGCCAGGCGCAGGTGCGCCTCGATCAGCTCGTCGCGGATCGCCCGGTCACCGGTCTCCTGGTACTCGCGGAACCGCTGGCGCAGGTGCTCCCGCTCGGCATCGTCGAGGCTCATCGGTGTGGCCCTGGCCCGCTCACGCCGGCTCGGCCTCCTCCGGCGGGGACGGGACGTGGCGCTTCGAGATCCACACCCGGTCCGCACCCAGGTCGACGGTGTGCTCGTCGACCACGGCGTCGAGGATCTGGTCGGAGAGCCCGCTGTCGTCGCCGCCGGATCCGGGGCCGTCGAAGCCCCCGACGATGGTGACGCCCACCGCGTCGGCGTCGAGCCCGAAGGTCAGGGTCAGGGTGCCCTTGCGGGCGCCGGCGCCGATCAGCAGCGAGCAGGCCTCACCCACGGCGATGCGGAGGTCCTCGACCTCGTCGTAGCCCATGCCGATCCGGGTGGCGAGGCCGGCGCAGGTCAGGCGGGCCAGGCGCACGAACTCCGGTGCGGCGGGGAGGGTCAGGACGACCTCGTCGGCGGCGTCTGCTGGGGGCATGGGCGGCTCTCCGTCGGGGACTGCCGAGGGAGGGTACCTCCCGCTGCGCGCCGCGCCGGACTGGCGGGACCGCGCCGGCCCCCGGTGCGCCCCGGACGGGGCGCTCCCGGCTCAGGCGGAGAGCGAGAACCAGACGGACTTGCCCGGCACCACCCGGGTCACGCCCCAGGCATCGGCCAGGTGGGCCACCATGGCCAGGCCGCGGCCGCCAGTGGCGAAGGGCTCGGCGTCCCGGGGGAGCGGGGCGTCGGTGGAGGCGTCGATGACCTCGACGGCCAGCCGGGCCTGGTCGAGGTCGACCACCAGCTCGACCGGGGCGCCGGTGTGGACCAGGGCGTTGGTGACCAGCTCGCTGGTGAGCAGGCAGGCGGTGTCCACCATGTCGGGGCGGTGGCCCTGCCGCAGGAGGTCGCGGACCACGTGACGGGCCTGCGACGCCGCCTCCGCGCTCGCCTCCAGGGCGACGGCCACCAGCACGTGGTGGGGCTCGGGGGACGGCGCCTGGGGTGCAGCGGGGGGAGCGTCGGCGTCGACCAGCAGCTGCAGGTCGTCGGCCATGGGCCCTGGGGTACCCCCGGCCCCGGCGAGGCAAACGGCGGTCGCCGGGCGTCCCGGCGGGGCCGCGACCAGGGGGTTAGCGTCCCGCCGTTCGCACCCACCGTCCGGAGGACACCGTGCCCGCAGATCCCTCGCTCCCGCTCGCCGGCCGTTCGGCCCTCGTCACCGGCGGGGGCACCGGCATCGGCCGGGCCTCCGCCGAGGCCCTGCTGGCCGATGGCGCCTCGGTCACCCTGATGGGGCGACGGGCCGACGTGCTGGAGGCGACGGCCGGCGAGATGGCGGCGTCCGCGCCCGAGGGGGCCGAGGTCCGCTGGGTCGCGGCCGACGTCGCCGACGAGGCCGCGGTGGCCGCGGCCGTCGCCACGGCCTCGGAGGGCATCGGGCTCGACATCGCCGTGCTGTCGGCCGGCACCGGCACCCTCGGCCCGATCACCCACCTGCCGCTGGAGGAGTGGAACCGGGTGGTCGAGAGCAACCTCACCGGCACCTTCCTGTCGATCAAGCACGCCGCCGCAGCGATGACGGCCACCGGCCGGGGCGGCGCCATCGTGGCCATCTCGTCGATCGCCGGGAAGAAGAGCCACCGCTGGATGGGCCCGTACTGCGCCAGCAAGGCCGGCATCGACATGCTGGTCGAGGTGGCCGCCGACGAGCTCGGGCGCCAGGGCATCCGGGTCTGCTCGGTCCGGCCCGGCGTCGTCCAGACCGACCTGGGCGACCACCTGATCAACAGCCCCGGCATCGTCGACGACTACCTGGCCCAGATGCCGGTGTCCCGGGTCGGCCACGTCGACGACATCGCCGCTGCGGTCCGCTTCCTGTGCGGCCCCGAGTCGGGCTGGGTCACCGGCGTGGCCCTGAGCGTCGACGGCGGCATGCACGTCCGCCGCGGCCCCGACCTCGACTCGATGGCCCGCATGCTCGACGGCGACGCCGCCGTCGACGGCCCGGCCGCCGACTAGGTGGCGGCGGGGTCGTCCGGGTCGAGGTCGGCGAGGATGGCTTCGACGTCGACCCTGGCGCCGTCGATGCGGGCGCGGCACCAGCGGACGAGGTGGGCGGCGCGGGCGACCTTGCGGGCCAGGACATCGACGTCGACGGCCTCGTCCTCGATCTCGGCCAGGATCGCCTCCAGCTCGGCCATGGCCTCGGCGTAGCCCTCCGGGTCGGGGCCGGCGTCGGGCGCGGCGGTCGGGGCGTCGTCAGGCATCGGGCGATCCTCCCTCACCGGGCTCGTCGCCCACCACCCGGCTGCGGACCTCGCCGTCGGCCAGCCGGGTGACCAGCTCGGTGCCGGGGCCGGCGTCGGCCGCCGAGCGGACCAGCTCGCCGGTGGCGGTGTAGGTGATCGACCAGCCCCGGGCCAGGGCGCGGGCCGGGTCGACGGCACGGACCCGCGCCTCGACGCCGACGAGGTCGCGGCCGGCCCGGTCGAGCAGGGGCCCGGGGCGGCGGGCGAGGCGGTCGGCGGCGGCGGTGACGGCCCGGTCGGCGTCGCCCAGGTCCCGGCGGGTGCCCCGGCCCAGGCTGGTGCCGAGGGCGTCGAGGCGGGCGGTGGCCCGGGACAGCCCGGCGGGGCCCCGGCGGCGCAGGCGGGTCGACAGCGAGCGGTGGCCGGCCTCGGCGGTGCGGAGGGCGCCACCGGCGTGGGTGGCGATGTGGCGGCCGCGGACGGCGAGGCGGTCGCCCTCGGCCCGGACGGCCCGGCGGGAGGCGGCGCCGATGGCGGCCCACAGCGCCTCGGTCCGGTCCCGGGCGGCGGCGACCCCGCCGACGACGAGGGCGGCGGCCGCGGTGGGCGTGGCGCAGGCGGTGTGGGCGACCCGGTCGGCGACGCTCTCGTCGACCTCGTGGCCGATGCCGGTGATCACCGGGACGGGGCAGGTCGCCACCGCCCGGGCGATCTCCTCGTTGTCGAAGGCGGCCAGCTCGACCCGGGACCCCCCGCCCCGCACGAGGAGCACGAGCGAGGCCCCGGCGTCGACGGCGGCGGCCAGGGCGAGGGGCACGGTCTCGATCGCGGCGGGCCCCTGGGTGCGGGCGTCGGCCTCGACGAGGAGGTGGGACAGGCCGGCCGCCTCGAGGACGCGCCGCACGTCGGCCTGGGCCGCGGAGCCGAACGAGGTGACCAGGCCGATCCGCTCGGGGACGGGCGGCAGGACGAGGCGGGCGTTGCGGTCGAGCAGATCGTCGGCGGCCAGGGCGGCGAGCACCGCGGCCCGGTCGGCGGCCAGGCGCCCGAGCGTGTACTCGGGGTCGATCCCGGTCATCTGCAGCTGCGGCCGCCCGCCCGGCGCCCACCAGCGCATGCGGCCGCGGATCCGCACCTCGACGCCGTTGTCCATGGCGCTGACCCGCACGCCGGAGCGGCGCAGGTCGGCGTTCACCCGCTTGCGGTCGGTGCTCCACAGCACGACGGGGAGGACGGCGCGGGGCCGCTGGCCGGGCGGGGCCGGCTCGATCAGGTCGAAGTAGAGGTGCGGCCGGGCGCGGCGCCCGTCGCCCGGGGGCGGCAGCTCGCGGATCTCGCCCCTGACCCAGATCTCGCCCGGGAAGGCCTGCTCCAGCACGTTCCCGACGGCCTTGGACAGGTCGGCGACGGTCCAGGTCGGGTCGACCACCTCCGCCTCGCCGAACAGCGCCTCCTGCATCGGGGCTCACCGTAGAGGGCGCGGTCCCGGCCGGCCCCCGAGGCGCGACGATGACCGGCCATGGTGCTCGACCTGGTGGATCGGTACGTGGAGCTGCTGCGGGGGATCGCCCTCGGGTCGGGGCCGTGGCTGGTCTTCAACGCCACGCTGGCCACCATCCCGGCGGTGCTGGCGATCGCCCTGTTCCACCGGCGCCGGGAGCGGGCGACCGTCGCCTGGCTGGCCGGGGTCGGCCTCTTCGTCCTCTTCCTCCCCAACGCCCCCTACGTGATCACCGACCTGATCCACCTGCGGTCGATGCTCCAGCAGAACCCCGGGACACGGGTGTCGGACCTGGTGCCGGCCGGGGTCCTCGCCCTGCTCGTCGTGTGGGGCGTGGGCTGCTACGCCGTCGCCCTGGCCGAGCTCGACCGGGTCCTCGCCCGCCACCCCCGCCTGGCCCGCCGCCGGGTCCTGATCCGGGCCGCCATCCACGTCGCCTGTGGCTTCGGCGTGGTCCTGGGTCGCATCCCGCGGCTGCACTCGTGGCACGTCGTCACCCGGCCCACGGCGACCGTCGACGGGATCGTCGGCGGCCTCCACCCGCTGGCCGTGCCGCTGGTCCTCGGGCTGGCCCTCGCCTTCGCCCTGTCGGCCGCCGCCCTCACCGCGGTGGCCCGAGCGGCGTGGGCCCGCACGGTCGAGGTGGCCGACGGTGTCCTGCGCAGCGCTCCGGTGCGACGGGCCCTGGGGTGAGCCGCTAGGACGGTCCCGATGGGGAGCGACGACGACCTCACCGCCCTGGAGGCCGTCTGGGGGCGCGAGGCCAGCGCCGATGCGCCGCCCGCCCCCCGCCCCGACATCGAGGCCATCGTCGCCCCGGAGGACCCGGCGTCGCCGACCCCTCCCCGCCGGCGTCGCGGTCCGCTCGTCGGCGGGATGGGCGCCGCCGTACTGGCGGTCGCCGGGCTCGTCGGCGGGGCGGTGGTGGTCACCGGCGACGGCGCCGATGGTGGCGACGCCGGCCCGTCGGCCGCGGCCGATCGCCCCGTCGCCGAGGACGGCACCGCCGCGCCGCCGGGCACCCTCCCGGCGGAGCCGGCCTGGCAGGAGACGATCGGGTGCGAGGACGTGCGGACGATGGGCCAGCCGCCCCGGTGCCCGGTGGCGGTCGACGGCGAGCGGGCCTACGTGCTGGTCGACCGGGAGGCCGGCGTCGCCGTCGAGGCCCGGGACCTGGCCGACGGTGCGGTGCGGTGGGCGATCGACCTGCCCGCCGGCGCCGCCGGCCTGCGCCGGGACGAGACGGCGCTGCTCGTCACGGGCGTGGGCCCCGAGTGGGACACGCTGTCGCTCGACCCGGTGACCGGCGCCGAGCGGTGGCGGGCGCCGGGCGGGCTGCTGGACCCGATCGGTCCCGAGCACGTGCTGCTCGACGGGCTGATCGGGGCCGAGATCGAGGAGCGGGGCACCATGGCCGTGCTCGACGCCGACGACGGGAGCGAGGTGGTGCGACGGGAGGGCACGCCGGCGGGGCTGTACATCCACCCCTGCGGCGAGGCCGACCTGGCCCTCGTCCGCCAGGACCTGCAGCTGACCGCGATCCGGGTGCCCGACGGCAGCGAGCGCTGGTCGGTGCCCGTCCGCAGCCTGCTCGACCCCTTCCGCCCGGTGCACTGCGACGCACGTACCGTCGCCTACGTCGACGGCGGGACCCTCGTCCTGCTCGACGCCGAGAGCGGCGAGGAGATCGGTGCCACCCAGGTCGCCCCGGCCACGACCCAGGACGTCGGGGTCCGGGTGCTGGGCGTGGCCGGCGGGACGGTCGTGGTCGGCTCGGCCGACGGGGCGCGGGGCTTCCGGGCCGACGCCGGCCTCGAGCAGCTGTGGCGGCTGCGGTGCCGGGAGTGCGGCCTGGAGACGACGACGGGACCGGCCGGCGAGGACGTCGTCGTGCTGATCGAGGACCGGGCCGTGGTCCGCTCGGGGGCCGACGGCTCCTCGGGCCCGACCCTCGACCTCGACGGCTTCGCCGAGCGCCGGCTCGCCGACGACCGGCTGCTGGCGTGGGGCGCCGACGGGGTGGTGGTGGCCGATCCCGCCGACCTGGGCCGGCCCCGGTACCTCGATCGGGTCGACGTGCGGTCTGCCGCCGCCGGCCCGACCCACCTGGTGGTGACGACCGCCGACCGGGTCGCCGCCTACCCCTTGGAGGGCTGAGGCTCCTCGGCCACGAAGGTGGCGGGCGACGGTGCCGGGGCGTCGCCCCGCAGCAGGACCCGGTAGAGGTCGGCGTAGAGGCCGTCGGCGGCGAGCAGCGAGGCGTGGCGGCCCCGCTCGACGATGCGGCCGTCCTCGATCACGACGATCACGTCGGCGTCGACCACGGTCGAGAGGCGGTGGGCGATCACCAGGGCGGTGCGCCCCTCCAGCGCGGTCGCCAGGGCGGCGTGGACGGCGGCCTCGTTCTCGGTGTCGAGGTGGCTCGTGGCCTCGTCGAGGATGACGATGCGCGGGTCCTTGAGCAGCATGCGGGCGATGGCGATGCGCTGCTTCTCGCCCCCGGAGAGGCGGTAGCCCCGCTCGCCCACGACGGTGGCGTAGCCGTCGGGCAGGGCGGCGATGGCGTCGTGGATGCGGGCGGCCCGGCAGGCGTCGGCCAGCTCGGCGTCGGTGGCGTCGGGCCGGGCGTAGCGCAGGTTCTCGGCGATCGAGGTGTGGAACAGGTGCGGGTCCTGGCTGACGACGCCGACCGCGGCCCGCAGCGAGTCCTGGGTGAGGTCGCGCACGTCGACGCCGTCGACCCGGACCGCGCCGGCGGTGACGTCGTAGAGCCGGGGCACCAGCGACACGAGGGTGCTCTTGCCCGCCCCCGAGGGACCGACGAGGGCGATGGTCTGGCCCGGCTCGATGGCCAGGTCGATGCCGTGGAGGATCTCCCGGGAGGCCTCCTCGCCCAGCGGCGCCCCGGCCTCGGCCTCCAGCGAGGCGATCGACACGTCGGCCGCCGCCGGGTAGCGGAAGTCGACGCCGGCCAGCTCGATCCGGCCCCGCGGATCGACGAGGTCGACGGCGCCGGGGCGGTCGTCGATGGCCCGGGGGGCGTCGAGCACCTCGAAGACCCGGTCGAAGGACACGAAGGCCGTCATCAGGTCGATGCGGGCGTTGGTCAGCTGGGTGAGCGGTGCGTAGATCTGGACGACGAAGGTGCCGAGGGCGACGAGCGTGCCGAGGGTGATGGCGCCGGAGATCACCATGCGCCCGCCGAGCAGGTAGATGATCGCCGTCCCCACCGCGCCCACCAGCGTGAGGGCCACCATGAACGTGCGGCTGTACATGGCCGAGCGGACCCCGATGTCGCGCACCCGGCCGGCCCGGTCGGCGAACCCGGCGGACTCGTCGTCGGTCCGCCCGAACAGCTTCACGAGCATCGCCCCGGAGACGTTGAAGCGCTCGGTCATGGTGGTGTTCATCGACGCGTTGAGGTCGAACGACTCCCGGGTGATCGACTGCAGCCGGCGCCCGACCCGCTTGGCCGGCAGCAGGAAGACCGGCAGGAGCAGGAGCGACAGCAGGGTCAGGCGCCACTCCAGGATCGCCATCGCCGTCAGCGTCGTGCCCAGGACGATCACGTTGGACACGACCGACCCGAGCGTCTGGGTGACCGCCCGCTGGGCGCCGATCACGTCGTTGTTCATCCGGGACACCAGGGCGCCGGTCTGGGTCCGGGTGAAGAAGGCGAGCGGCATCCGCTGGACGTGGTCGAACAGGGCGGCCCGCAGGTCGAAGATCAGCCCCTCGCCGATGCTGGCCGACAGCCACCGCTCGACCAGCGAGAGGGCGGCCACGGCGATGGCGGCGGCGCCCATCCCGGCGGCGCACCAGGTCAGGAGGCCGGGGTCGGCCGGCCCGCCGGAGGTCTGGGGCAGGGCGTGGTCGATGATCTGCTTGACCAGCAGCGGCGTGACCAGCCCGAGGAGGGCCTCGACCACGATCACGCCGAGGAAGGCGAAGGTCCGGGGCCGGTAGGGCCGGGCGAAGGCCCAGACGCGCCGGACGAGGCCCCGATCGAGGTGGACGCCGCTCAGGGCCGACGGGTCCGAGCGCGACATCCCCCAGAGGACGTGTGGACCCTGGCGCATGGCCGAGCCACCCTACGAACTGGCGACCAGATCCGGCGGGAAACCGTCAGATCCGATCGCCGGTACGTGTCGGGCCGGGGCGATCACCCCCGGGCGGCCCGGTGCGCCGGGCGGCAGCCCCGACGGCTGCCCGGGTCAGCGCCAGCCCGAGCCGGCGAGCGCAGCGAGCTTCGGCGGGGGGGAGCCCGGCACGAGCGCGATCGGCAGGCCTGCCGGCCTGCGACCTGGCTTCGGCCTGCGACCTGGCTTCAGTCGCAGGTGTCCTTGGCGTAGTCGTTGACGGCGGCGACGGCGTCGGCCTTGTCGCTGGAGCCGGCGCCGCCGATCTCGCCCAGGAGGGCGGGGACCTCGGTGCTCAGCTCGACCAGGTCGGCGTCCTCGACGCGGGTCGTGATCTCGTCCAGGCCCTCGGCCATGGTGTCGGCGTCGAGGCGGATCTCCTCGGGGGCGGCGGCGAGCATCTCCTCGAGGGCCTCGATGACGGCGATGACCCGCTCGCGGGCCTCGGGGACGCCCTCCTCGGTGCTGAGGTCGAAGCCCTCGAGCTCGGTGATGCGGTCCTCCAGCTCGACCCGGGCGTCGCAGAACCCCGACGCCTCGTCGTCACCGCCGTCGTCGCCCCCGCATCCCGCCAGCGTGCCCGTGACCGCCAGCAGCACCACCAGGACGAGGGCCCCGACCGTGTGTCGCTGTCGTCGCACGGTCGGGTCCTCTCGTCGTGGGGTGACCGGATCGGGATCCGGTCCGAGCGGAGGGTGTGGGATTTGAACCCACGGTGGCTGTGACACCACAACGGTTTTCGAGACCGTCCCGTTCGTCCGCTCCGGCAACCCTCCGCCTGCGACCCTAGCCGCGCCGCCCGGATCCGCCGCCAGCCGGATCGGTCGTGCGTCAGCCGGCGTCACGGACGACGGGGCGGGGCCGGGGGCCGACGGCCAGGTCGTCCCATGCCGTGCCGGGAGCGGTCGCGACCAGCCCGACCTGGCGGCCGGTGACGGCCTCGCTGCGCCCGTGGGCGACCAGCGCGTCGCCGACCCGGACGTCGACCCGGCGGTGGTCGTAGCGCACGTCGACGACCTGGCCGGGCGCCAGGATGCCGTTGGCCGCGGCGACGACGGTCGTCTCGCCGCCCTCGACCCGGACCAGCGCCAGCGGGCCGCCGTCGTCGGGCACGGTGACGGCCCAGTGGTCGTCGGGGCCCTCCCAGCGGACGACCACGCTCCAGCCCGGCTCCGGGGCCACGGCGGTGACGGTGATCCGGCCCTCGTCGGAGTGGCGGTCGACCAGCGCCACGGCCGGCTCGGCGACGCTCGCCTCGGTGGCGGCCAGGACGCCGACACCGACCTCGAAGGCGCCCGTCTCGACGTCGATCCCGGCCTGGTCGAGGGCGTCGGACCGGGCGAAGTCCGCGGTGACGTGCCGGCCGTCGTCCCGGCTGCCCTCGGCCCGGCCGAAGATCACGCCCAGGGCCAGCACCAGGACGGCGCCGAGGACGACGACCACCGTGGTGCCGAGCGCGGCCTGCCACCGGCTCAACCCCGGCCGGGTGGCGCTCACAGCTGGTCGAGCTCCTCGGCCAGGACCCGGGTCAGGCGCTCGTTGCCCTGCTTCGACAGGTGGGCCGGGTCGTAGAAGTCGGAGTGGTCCCAGGCCACCGCGGACAGGTCGATCACGGCCAGGTCCTGGTCCTGGGCCCAGGTGACGAGGTCGTCGGCCAGCCGGTGGTACGTGTCCAGGGGGACGCCGCTCTGCTCCAGGGCGGGCAGGTCGTGCGGTGGCAGCACGACCACGATGTCGTCGACCCCGGCGTCGCGGATGCCACCGATCACCCCGGCCAGCTGGAGCCGGTCGAGGTTGGACCGCTCGTAGGCCCGCCGCTCGGTGGCGCTGATGCGGCTCTCGGTGGTGCCGTCGTAGGAGTACCCCCAGTAGGTCCGGTTGGTGCCCCGGGGCCCGAGCAGCCGGGTCTCCCACGTCTGCCGGTCCCGCACGCCCTGCGTCCCGTCCTCCAGGGTGACCGGGCCGTCGCCCTCGAAGGCCTTCTCCCGGCCGTAGACCGTGTCGGTGATGCCCCGCCACAGCTCGCCGGGGGAGCGGAACACCGACCGGCGGCGGACGAGGACGGAGCGGTCGGCCACGTTGTCCTCGGCCCGCTGGAGGGCGTCGGGGTGGAGGGCGTCGAAGCTGGCCTCGAAGGCGGCCTCGACCGCCGGCTTGCTCACCCCGAAGATGCTGAGGGTCGGCACGTCGAGGGGCGTGAGGCCGAGGACGACGGTGTCGGGGTCGACCTGCTCGAGCACGAAATCGCCGGCCCAACGGCGGATCGTCGCCAGCGGCTGGCCGAGGAGGGCGGCGTTGTAGACGGCGTCGTAGCGGGCCGACTCCTCGCCCAGCAGGACGGGGTCGATCCCGGCGTCGAGGGTCGAGTTGCCGAGGACGACGAGGTCGACCGGCGCGCCCTCGTCGTGGAGGGCGCGCAGCTGGTCGTACTTGAGCTCGATCTCGACCGTGTCACCGGCGATGGCCCGCGGCAGGTGGTCGTCGATCGACCGCATCCCCAGCTCGGCGAGGGCCAGCACCACCACCACGGCGATCGCGGCCCGGCCCAGGCTGATGGGTCGTCGCCACACCGGGGGCGAGGGTAGCCGCAGGTAGGGTGCGGACCGATGAGGGAGGCGCTGGCGTTCCCCGGGCAGGGGGTCGACCCGGTGGCCACCGTGGCGGTGCTCGACGGTGCCCCCGACCACCCCCTCGCCGCCCTGGCCCGCGAGCTGGCCGCCCCCCACACGGGCGGGGCCGCCCTCACCCCGAAGCTGCTGGCCGACACCCGCGTCGCCCAGCCGTGCGTGGTGGCCGCCGGGCTGGTCGCCGTCGAGCAGGCCGGGTCGGTGGCGGCCGGCGGCGGCCTCGGGCCGGTCGTGGTCGGCCACAGCCTGGGGGAGATCACGGCCTGCGCCGCCGCCGGGGCCATCGCCGGCGAGGACGCCGTCCGCCTGGTGGCCCTGCGGGCCGAGATCGGCATCCGGGCCACGGCGGGGCGGCCCGGCATGATGGTGGCCGTCATGCGGCTCGACCACGACGCCATCGAGTGGGTCCGGCGCCTCGCCGTCGGGCGGACGGGCGGGCTGCTCGACGTGGCCGTCGTCAACAGCGACCGCCAGGTGGTGCTGACCGGCGACGAGGAGGCGGCCCGGGCCGCCATCGACCTGGCCTTCGAGGCCGGCGGCAAGGCCCGTCGCCTCGGGATCGGCGGCGCCTTCCACTCGCCCCTGCTGGCCCCGGCCATCGACGAGCTGGAGGCTGCGGTCGTCGCCGCCGGGCCGCGACGTCCGTCGGTCCCCGTCGTGTGCTCGACCGGCCCGGTGCTGACCGAGGCCGACCAGGTCGCCCCCGCCCTGGCGGCGTCCCTGGTGCGGCCGGTCGACTGGCCCCGGGCCGTCGGCCGGGCGGTGGCCCTGGGCGCCGAGGGCGTGGTCGACGCCGGCCCCGGCGAGACCCTCCGCAACCTGTCGGAGCACTTCGCCTCCCCGCCCACCCGGGCCCTGGCGGCCGCCGCCGGGGACGCCTGAGGTGGCCGAGGCGGAGCCCCAGCCCGGTCTCGGCCCCTACCGGGGGCCGGTCGTGGTGCTGGCCCTGATCGCCGTCATCGTCCTCGGCGGGCTGCTGATCAGCCTGGTCGGGGCGGTGCGGGCCCCCGACGACGTCAGCAACTCGGCCACCGTGCTCGGCACCTTCCCGATCGACCCCGACGCCCCCGGCATCCCGCCCGGCCCGGCCGACGGCAGCGGCGAGACCGTCCCCGGCTCCTCGGCCCCTGGCTCCTCGGTGCCCGGTTCGTCGCTGCCCGGTTCGTCGGTCCCCGGGACGACGGGCTCGTCGGTGCCGTCGACCTCGGCGCCGGCGGGCGGGCCGCGCGTGGTCGACGCCTTCGACGGCGACCTCTCGGCGTGGGAGCCGATCGCCGGCGACTGGTCCGTCGCCGACGGCGCGCTGGTCGTCCCGGGCGTGGCCGACGCCGCCGACGCCGCCTTCCTGCTCCGGACCGACGACGCCGCCGCCATCGGGGCCGAGGTCGACGCCCCGGCCCGGGCCGCCGGCCCGGTGGTCGGCTACGCCGACCCCGGCACCTACGTCGCCGCCCTGGCCGTGCCCGCCCTCGGGGGCTGGCGGCTCGAGGCCTGGGTCGACGGCGCCGAGGTCGACAACGCCTCGGTGCCCGCTCCCACCGGGGCCGGCACCACCGTCGAGCTGGTCGTCCGCGGCGACGAGGTGTGGCTGCGGGTCGACGGGGCCGACGTCGGGACGATCGCCCTCCCCGATGCCGCCGGCGAGCGGGTCGGCTTCGTGGCCCGGGGACCGGCCGGGGCCCGCTGGGCCGCCGCCCTCGGAGTTGGGTAGCGCCGCTGTGGATGGCGCTGCTACGTCATCCGACGGGACGTCATCGGGGAGCCGGGCGCTCCGCCGGCTGCCGGCGGTGTCGACCCGGACCGCCCTGCTCGCCGTCCTCCTGCTCGCCGCCCTGGTCCGGCTGGGCGGCGCCTGGTCCGGCAGCGAGTGCGTCGTCACCGACCTGCCCGCCGAGGCCGTCGAGGCCGCCACCGAGGGCCGCTGCGTCTCCTACAACGACTCGGTCACCTACGTCGTCGACGCCCGCCTCAACGCCGACGGCGACTGGTTCACGACGCGGGTGGGCGGGGGCGAGGCCGAGCCCACCGCCCTCCACGCCCCCGGCTTCGCCCTCTTCCTGACCCCGCTGATCTGGCTCGGCATCGACACCTACGACGGGCTGCGGTACGCCGTCGCCCTGCTGGGGACGGCGGGCGTGGCCGTGATCGCCCTGCTGGCAAGGCGCCTGGGTGGCGACCGGGTGGCCCTGGTCACCGCCGTGCTGGCCGCGGTGCACCCGCTGATCTGGATCAACGACGTGGTGCTGATGCCCGAGGGCCTGTTCGCGGTGGCCGCCGCCGGCATCGCCCTCCTGGCCCTGCGGTTCCACGACGAGCCGACGGTGGCCCGGGCCGTGGCGCTGGGAGCCGCCATCGGGGCCGCCACCCTGTGGCGCAACGAGGCCCTGTCGGCGCTGGTGTTCATCGCCCTGCCGGTGGTGCTGGGGCTGAGGCTCCCGCCGGTCGAGCGGCTGGTGCGGCTGGGCGCGGTGGCCGCTGCGGTGGCCCTCGTCCTGGCCCCGTGGGTCTTCCACAACCACGCCCGCTTCGACCGCTGGGCGCTGACCAACGGCGCCGGCGCCGGGCTGCGGGTCGGCACCTGCGACGAGACCTTCTACAACGACGCCCTCCTCGGCCTGCGCTCGACCGACTGCCTGGAGATCGACTCGGGCGAGCAGATCGACGAGCTGAGCACCAGCCAGCGCTACCAGGACGGCGCCCTGCGGTACTACCGGGACAACCTCGGGCGGGCGCCGACGGTGGTGCTGGCCCGCGTCGCCCGGTTCTGGGGCGTGTGGCGGCCCTTCGAGTCGGTCCGGCTCGACGACGCCATCGAGCAGCGGGGGACGCAGCGCTCGCAGGTCGGCATCGTCGTCGGGTGGTTCCTGCTGCCGGCGGCCGTCTACGGCGCGGTGGTGCTGTGGCGCCGGCGGGTGCCGCTCAGCCCGCTGCTCGGGTGGGTGGCGACGGCGACCCTCCTGGCCGCGGCCAACCAGCCCCTCCAGCGCTTCCGCATCGGTGGCGACGTGGCCATCGTCGTGCTCGCCGCCGTCGGCCTGGTGGCGGCGGTGCAGCTGCCCGGCGTCCGTCGCGTCCTCGGCCTCGACCCCCTCCCGAACCCACCCGAACTGCGAACCAGAGCGGGCGAGACGCCCGCTCAGGGGCGCAATTTCGGTTCAGGACCGGACGATCCGGCGCTCGTTGCCGGCGGGGTCGGCGCGCCGGTCGGCGTCGGCCACCGGG
>JBQGCF010000159.1:0-18966 GCA_052038315.1 Iamia sp. | reverse complement strand
CACCCCCGCACCTGCCCCCCCCACGCCCCGTTTCTGATCTGGGCGGGGGGCGCCGCCCCACCGCACACTGATCAGAACGGTTCGGGGGCTCAGCGGGGGCGGGTCCGGCGGCGGGTGCGCTCCTTGCTCACGACGTCGGCGGTGGCGCTCTCGATCCGGGCCAGGGCCACGGCCAGCACGACGCAGGCCAGGGCGCCGACGACGGCCAGCCCGGGCAGGGCGTCGAAGGCGGCGTCGTCCCGTCGGAGGAGCACGAACCCGGCCCCGACCAGGAAGAGGCCGACCGCCGCGCCCTTCACGTCCCACCCCCGGTTCCACCCTCGTCGCTCACCGGACACGGTGCACCTCCACGTTGCCGATCCCGACGTCGACCCGCACCGTGATCGTGGGGGCGTCGCCGGGCTGCGTCCCGACCTCGTCCATCAGCGCCGGGCCGGCGTCCCGGCCGATCGGCCGGATCTCGTCGTCGCGGGGGATCGGCACGCTGGCCCAGCCCCCGGCCACCCGGGCCTGCACGTCGACCCGGCCGGCCCGCACGTCGGCGTCCGGCACCTTGACGATCACCCGGCCCACGCCCACCTCGGCCGTCACGCCGACCGGCCGCGGGCTCTCCGTCAGGTCGATGGTCAGGCTGCCGGCGGCGATCTCGTAGGCGGCCAGGCCCTCGGTCGGCCGCTCGGTGGCCCAGCGGGGCCGCTGGTCGAGGTCGGTGCCCGACCACCAGCAGGCGGCCAGGACGACGACGAGGATCCCGCCGACGACGGCCACGCCGCTCGGGAACCGGCCCGACCGGGCGTCGACGACGATCCGGAGGCCGAACACGACCACGGCCAGCGAGACGGCGCTGGTCGGCGTGGCCCAGCCGGCGACGACGATCCCGACGAGGACCGCCAGGGCGATCAGCATGACGATGCCGGGCAGCTCGTCGCCGGGGATGCGGGCCCTCACGGCCGCCCACCCCGAGGGCCGGGTCACGGCCGGGGGCGGGTCGTCGGCCGTGACCGGCCGGGGTTCGGAGCGGGGAGACGTGGCCGCGGTCACGTGGGGATGTTCGTGCTCGACCCCCCGGACCCTGCCGGGCCCCGGCTAGAGGGTGGCCAGGACGTCGCTGGCGGGGAGGCCCCGGTCGTCGGCGGCCGGGCGGTCGGGGAGCGAGCCGCCGAGGGTGAGGGTGGCGACCACGTCGATGGCGGCCACCAGGTCCCGCAGGTTGCGGGGCGGCGGGAAGTACTCGTCCTCCTCGGTCACCCGCACCGGCTCGGCGGTGGCCTTGGTGTGGCCCAGCCGCTCGATGACGGCGTCGACCAGCTCCTCGTAGGCCGAGGCCCCGGCGGTGATCCCGACCGTGCCGGTCAGGTCGTCGGGCAGCTCCTCGGCGCTGTTGACCCGGAAGACCCGCGGGCAGCCGGCTTCGCGGGCCAGCTTGGCCAGGGCCATGGTGTTGGACGAGTTGGACGACCCGATCACGACGATGGCGTCGCACCGGGGGGCCATCTCCAGCAGGGCGGTCTGGCGGTTGGTGGTGGCGAAGCAGAGGTCGCTGCGGCCCGGCACCCACATGTCGGGGAAGCGCTCGACGGTGGCGTCGCGCAGACCCGACCAGTCCCGGTGGGAGAGGGTGGTCTGGGCCAGCATGGCGACGGGCTGGTCGAAGGCGGGCAGGGCCTCGACCTCCTCCAGCGTCTCGACCCGGTGGATGGCGTCGGGCGCCACCGCCATGGTGCCGACCGCCTCCTCGTGGCCCTCGTGGCCGACGTAGACGATCTGGTAGCCCGTGCCGGCCCGCACCTTGACCTCGTGGTGGACCTTGGTGACGAGCGGGCAGACGGCGTCGACCACGTAGCCGCCGCTGGCCCGGGCCGCGGCCACGACCTCGGGGGCCGAACCGTGGGCCGACAGCATCACCGGGCGGCCCTCGGGGACCTCGGCGATGTCGTCGACGAAGACGACGCCCTGCTGCCGGAACCGGTCGACCACCAGCTTGTTGTGGACGATCTCGTGGTAGCAGTACACCGGCGGCTCGAAGGCCCGGACCATCCAGGCCAGCGCCTTGATCGCCATCTCGACCCCGGCGCAGAACCCCCGCGGCTCGGCGATCAGCACCCTCTCGACGTCCATCCGCTCAGGCTATCGACGCTCCCACCCGGGGCCCGATCGCCGTTCCGTGTGCGCGTTCGTGCGGATGTGGCGTGTTTTCGCACACAGAAGGCGGGGCTCAGAAGAACATCGGGAGGGAGGGGGCGCCGGCGAAGGCGGCCCGCAACCCGGAGACGACGTCGGGGGTGGCGCCGGCCAGACGGCCCTCGGACACCAGCTGGGCCGGGTCGAGGTGGCCGCTGTAGAGGGCGGCCAGATCGGTCGAGGCCAGCTCGACGGCGCCGCTCCCGCCCGGCGTGGCCGAGCCCGACCCGTCGGCGATGCGCAGGACCCAGTCGCCGGCCACCGGGTCGTCGGCGCCGTGCGTCGGGGGAGTGATGCGCAGGTCGACCTCCAGGGTGAGGCCGGCCGGCCAGCCCCGGGCCGCCACCGCGCCGGGGACGTCGACGATCCGCACCATCCAGGGCCAGTCCTCGAGGGTCGGGATGCGGGAGGCCTGGCCCACGAGCCGGGCGAGCAGCGGCCCGGGGAGGGTGGTCCGCAGCCGGTCGCCGGTGGTGCCGTTGGCGCCGAGGAAGGCCAGCGCCTCGGTCAGGGCGGGGGAGTCGACGCCGAGGACGACGTCGGCCTCGAGGTCGAACATCGCCCGCTCGGAGCCGGCGTGCCCGTAGGACACGACGGCGACGGGATCGCCGTCCCGCCGGCCCAGCCACGTCCACGTCGTCCCCTCCGTCCGGCGAGCCGCCCACGACGTCCACCAGCGGGGTGCGGGGAGGATCCAGCCGTCCCGCCCGGCGACGGTGCCGGCGGCCACCTCCCGCACGGCCGCCTCGGACGGGTGGATCGGCTCCCAGGCCACCGCACCGGTGGGGGCGGGGAGGTCCCGGACGCCGACGGCCCGCCGGCCCCACCAGCCGGCGATCTCGTAGCCGACGCTGCGGTAGAGCGAGGCGGTGGTCGGGTACAGGGCGCTGATCGGCTCGCCCCGCCGGCGCATGTCGTCGGTGGCGGCGGCCAGCATGATCCGGGCCAACCCCGAGCCCCGCTGGTCGGGCGCCACCATCACGCCGGCCACGCCCCCGCACGGCACCGCCCGGCCGCCGAACCACTGCTCGAAGCGGTGCACGGCGGTCGTCCCGACCAGGCGCGAGCCCCGGTAGGCGGCGACGGTCTCCTCGGGCGGCACGGCCCGGGTCTCCAGCTCGAGCTGCGGCCGGGGCCCGCCGAAGGAGTGGGCCCCGAGATCGGCGACCTGGTCGAGGTCCCCGGGGTCGAGGGTGCGGATCTCCAGCGGTGCGAGGTCGGCCACCCGGGCACGGTAACGGTCCGGCCGACGGGGACCAGGGGAGATGTCGTCGCTTGGCCGTACACTCGATCGGTCATGTCTGCCCCGAGAGTCGTCGCCGTCGCACCGGGATCGCCGGCCCACCGGGCCGGTGTCCTCGTCGACGACGAGATCGTGGCCGTCGACGGCGAGGCGCCCCGCGACGTGATCGAGTGGCGCTGGCTCACCGACGAGCCCGACCCGGTGCTCGACGTCCGCCGGGGCGGGCTGGAGCTCACCGTCGAGGTGCCCAAGACCGCCGGCGAGCCGCTGGGGATCGAGGTCCACAGCTCGCTGTTCGACCAGGTCCGCACCTGCGACAACCACTGCGAGTTCTGCTTCATCTACCAGCTGCCGCCCGGGCTGCGGAAGAGCCTCTACCTCAAGGACGACGACTACCGGCTGAGCTTCCTCTACGGGAACTTCACCACCCTGACCCGGTTCACCGAGGCCGACCTCGAGCGGGTCGTCACCGAGGGGATCAGCCCGCTCAACGTCAGCATCCACGCCACGGACCCCGACGTGCGGGCGACGATGCTCCGCAACCGCCGGGGGGCGACGAGCCTGCGCTGGCTGCGGGCCCTGCTCGACCACGGCGTCGAGGTCCACGGCCAGGTCGTGTGCTGCCCCGGGGTCAACGACGGCGCGGTGCTGGCCGACACCCTCGCCGGCGTGCTCGACCGCTACCCGGAGCTGGCGTCGTTGTGCGTCGTGCCGCTGGGCGTCAGCCGCCACAACACCGAGGAGCGGATGCGGCCGACCACGCAGGCCGAGGCCAGCACCGTGATCGACGTCGTCCACGCCGCCCAGGAGCGCTTCCTGCGGGTGCTCGGGCGCCGTCTCGTCTTCGCCGCCGACGAGTACAACCTCCTGGCCGACCGCCCCTTCCCCGCGCCGGACGCCTACGAGGGCTTCGCCATGCACGAGGACGGGATCGGCATGGCTCGCACCTTCGAGCTGGAGTTCAGCGGGGCGATCGAGGGCAGCGGCGGCGTCGAGAGCGGCTTCTTCGCCTGGGCCGACGCCGCTGAGACCGGGCGGACCACCCGCTACGAGGCGGCCGGTGATCTCGGCGCCCCGGCCGAGGGCTACCGCGCCGTCCGGGACACGGGCGGCTGCAGCGTCGAGGTCGAGCCGGTCGACGTCGCGCCCGTCGCCACGAGCGTCAGCCTGCGCCCCCGGCCGCCCCGCCCCGACGCCCCCGTCGGCGTGCTGACCAGCCCGTACGGCGCCCGCATCGTCGGCCCGCTGCTGGCCGCGGCCGGGCGCGACGACGTCCGGGTCGTGCCGGTCGAGAACCGCTACTTCGGGGGCAACGTGGCCGTCACCGGGCTGATGGTGGGGCAGGACCTGGCCCGCGCCCTCGCCGCCGAGCCGGTCGGCCACCGCTACCTGCTGCCCGACGTCTGCCTCTCCGGCGGCCGCTTCCTCGACGGCACCACCCCCGCCGACCTGCCCCGCCCCGTCGAGGTCGTCCCCACCGACGGCGCTGCCCTCCGCCGGGCCCTCCAGGTGCCGGCCCTGACCGGAGCCTGATCCCATGCCCGAGCACACCTTCGACGACACGCCCGACCGCCCGACCCGGGCCATGCGCATGGGGCTCGACCAGCCCGACGACGGGCGCGGCCACTCCGAGGTGCCCGTCCGGCCCGGCCTGCCCACCGTCGCCATCGTCGGCCGCCCCAACGTGGGCAAGTCGACGCTGGT
Organism: Iamia sp.; assembly: GCA_052038315.1. GTDB lineage: Bacteria > Actinomycetota > Acidimicrobiia > Acidimicrobiales > Iamiaceae > Iamia. The sequence continues at coordinate 13,838 of JBQGCF010000159.1, read as the reverse complement.
CAACCGGATCGTCGGGCGCCGCGAGGCCATCGTCGAGGAGCGCCCGGGCGTCACCCGCGACCGCAAGGAGATCGCCGCCGACTGGAGCGGCCGGGAGTTCGTCCTGGTCGACACGGGCGGCTGGATGGCCCGGGGCTCGGCCCTCGACGACAAGGTCAGCAAGCAGAGCGAGCAGGCGATCAGGGACGCCGACGCCATCCTCTACGTCGTCGACGCCACCGTCGGCGTCACCGACGACGACGACCGCGTCGCCCAGCTCCTGCGGGGGGCCAAGGCACCGGTGCTGCTGATCGCCAACAAGGTCGACGGCACCAGTCGCGACCACCTGGTCTGGGAGCTGATGGGGCTCGGACTGGGCGAGCCGCACGCCATCAGCGCCCTCCACGGCCGGGGCACCGGCGACATGCTCGACGAGCTCGTCAAGGTGCTCCCCGAGGCCACCCCGGCCAGCGACGCCGCCTACGAGACGCCCGAGGACGACACCGGTTCGGTCTCGGTGGCCATCGTCGGCCGGCCCAACGTGGGCAAGTCGACGCTGTTCAACCGGCTCACCGGCGAGGAGCGGGCGGTCGTCCACGACATGGCCGGCACCACCCGGGACACCATCGACACCCTGGTCGAGACCGAGGCCGGCCCGATCCGCTTCGTCGACACGGCCGGCATGCGGCGCAAGAGCAAGATCGACGAGGGCACCGAGTACTACTCGCTGGTCCGGGCCCTCCAGGCGGTGGACACCGCGGATGTCGCCCTCCTCGTGATCGACGCCTCCGAGGGCGTCACCCACCAGGACCAGCGGCTGGCCGAGCGGATCGACGCCGCCGGCTGCCCGGTGATCGTCTGCCTCAACAAGTGGGAGCTGCTCGACGCCGAGCGGCGGGCCGACGTGACCGAGGACGTGGGGCGCAAGCTGGCCTTCGTCGGCGAGGCCCCCGTGCTCAAGATCAGCGCCGCCACCGGCGCCGGCACCCACAAGCTGCTCCCGGCGCTGTCGGGCAGCATCGCCCAGTACCGCCGCCGGGTCCCGACCCGGAAGGTCAACGAGGTGCTGGCCAAGGCCCAGGCGGCCCAGCCCGGCCCGCACGGCGCCCGGGTCCTCTACGCCACCCAGGGCGCCAGCGATCCGCCCACCTTCACCCTCTTCACCAACAAGGACATCCCGGCCAGCTACCTCCGCTACCTGGAGCGCAGCCTGCGGGAGGCCTTCGACATGGGCCAGACCGCGGTGAAGATGCGGGTCCGCCGCCGCAGCTAGCTCAGACCCACTCGCCCCGGTCCTGCAGGACCTGCTTGAGGGCGACGGCGTCATCGGTCATCAGGCCGTCGACCCCGAGGTCGAGGAGCTCGACCATCACCGCCGGGTCGTCGATCGTCCACACGTGGACCTGTAGGTCGAGCTGGTGGGCCTTGTCGACGAAGCGCCGGGTGACGAGGCGACGCCCCTTGACCTCCATCGGCACCTGCGAGCAGCCGGCGGCGAAGGAGCGGATCGGCGCCCCGACGGAGGCCGCGGCCAGCTTGCCGTTGCCCCGCGGGCCGAGGGCGGTGCACAGGTCGGGGCCCAGGAGGTCGCGCAGGCGGGCGAGCCGCTTGTCGCTGAACGAGCCGCAGCACACCCGGTCGATCGCCTGCTCGGCGGTCAGCACCCGGGCGAGGGCGTCGACCACGTTGTCGTGCTTGGGGTCGATGTTCACCCGGACGTCGGGGAAGGCGGTGAGGACCTCGTCGAGGCGGGGGACCGGGTCGCCGTTCGCCCCGACCTTGGCCTTCTGGACCTCGGCCCACGTGAGGTCGCTGATGGCGCCGGTCATGTCGCTCACCCGGTCGAGGTGGTCGTCGTGGAAGGCGACGACGACACCGTCGGCGGTGAGGTGGACGTCGGTCTCGAGGTAGCGGTAGCCGAGGTCGACGGCGGCGGCGAAGGCGGCCATGGTGTTCTCGCCCGGCCCGTCGGGGCGGTGGGCCCCGCGGTGCGCGAAGGCCAGGGGCCCGGGGTGGTCGAGGTAGGCGAATCGGGCCACCGAGCGACGTTACCCGGGCGGCGGGTCGCCCCCGGAGTGAGAGCGCCGTCGCGCCCCAGGGGGCAGACTGCGCCGGTCGTGGACGAGCCGCCGGACCCCGGACCTCCCCAGCGGCCGCCGCACCCGGCGGGGCTGACGGCCCGGTTCGCCGCGCTCGTGCGCCCGGGCACCGCCCCGCTGCCGCTCGACGAGGTGTGCACCGTCGTCGCCGCCCACTTCGCGGTGGGGGCCGACGGCGACGGGACCGACCTGTCGGCCGTCCGCGCCGGGCTCGACGACCTGGCCAAGGGGGTGGAGGAGCCCACCGTGGCCGGCGTCGTGGGCCACCTCCTCGACCTCGGGCTGGGTGGCGACCCCTCCGACTACGCCTCGCCGGCGTCGTCGTTCCTGCCCGACGTCGTGCGTCGGCGCCGGGGGCTGCCGATCCTGCTCGCCGTGGTGGCGGTCGAGGTCGGGCGCCGGGTGGGCGTCGAGGCCCACGTGGTCGGGATGCCGGGCCACGTCCTGGTCAGCGATGGCACGATGCCGCCGGGCCAGCTGGCCGACCCGTTCCACCGCCGGACCCGGCTGACCCCGGCCGACGCCCGGGTCCTGTACGCCCGGGTCCACGGCGCCGAGGTCCCGTGGGACGACGGCCACCTCCAGCCCCTCGGGCCCCGGGCCGTCGTGGCCCGCATCCTGGCCAACCTGGCGAACCGCTACCGGACCGATTCCCGGCACCGGGACGAGGCCGTCGCCCTCGGGCTGCGCAGCCTCGTGCCCGGCGTGCCGGTGGCCGAGAAGGGCACCCTGGCCGCAGCGCTGGCCCGCAGCGGCGCCTTCGACCGGGCCGCCGACGAGCTGGAGGCCCTGGCCGCGGCGGGGGGCGCCGGGATGGACCCCGACGCCCTCCGTGGCAAGGCCGAGCGCTGGCGCGCCCGCTTGAACTGAGTCGCGCCCGCCTCGACTAGCGGGGGACGTCGGTCCAGGGGAGGTCCTTGTCGACGCGCACGTCGCCGGGGAGGCCGAGGACCCGCTCGCCGAGGATGTTCTTCATGATCTCGGTGGTGCCGCCCTCGATCGAGTTGGCCCGGCAGCGGAGGAAGGCCTTCTGCGGCGTCGACAGGTCGAGGGCGTGCTCGGGGCGGACCTTCGGGTAGCCGCCCGGCATCAGCAGGCCGTTCGCCCCCGACACGTTCACGGCGAACTCGGTGATGTCCTTGTTGAGGTCGGCCGAGGCCGACTTGCCGATCGAGCCCTCGGGGCCGGGCGTGCCGATCGCCCGGTTCTGCGAGGCCCGCCAGTTGGTCAGCCGCACGGTCTCGGCCCGGATCCACAGCTTCACCAGCTCGTCCTGGACGGCGCCGCCGGGCGAGCCGGCGTCCTTCCAGGCCTTGACCGCGGTCTGGATCAGCCCGGTGCCCTTGGGCGGGATGCCACCGCCGATCGACACCCGCTCGTTCATCAGCGTGGTGATGGCGACCCGCCAGCCGTCGCCGACCTCGCCCAGCCGCTCGGCGTCGGGCACCCGGGCGTCGGTGAAGTACACCTCGTTGAACTCGGCCTCGCCCGTGATCTGGTACAGCGGGCGGACCTCGACGCCGGGCTGGTCCATGTCGATCACGAAGTAGGTCAGCCCCTTGTGCTTGGGCTGCTCGGGGTCGGTGCGGGCGACGAGCATCCCCCAGCGCGACAGGTGGGCGACGGTGGTCCACACCTTCTGGCCGTTGACGATCCACTCGTCGCCGTCGCGCACGGCCCTGGTGCCGAGGCTGGCCACGTCGCTGCCGGCGCCGGGCTCGCTGAACATCTGGCACCACACCTCCTCACCGGTGAAGAGGGGCCGGAGGTACCGCTTCTTCTGCTCCTCGGAGCCGTGGGCGAAGATCGTCGGCGCGCCCATGCCGTGGCCGATCGGGTTGCGGGCCGCCGAGTGGGGCGCGCCGCTGCCGGCGAAGACCTCCTGCACGACGCGCTGGAGCTTGGGGCGGAGGCCGAGGCCGCCGTGGCCCTCGTCGAAGTGGATCCAGGCCAGCCCGGCGTCGAACTGGGCGCCGAGGAAGGTGACGGGGTCGGTGTCCTTCGGGGGGTGGGCGGCGAGCAGCGCCTCGGCCGCCTCGCGGACCCGCGCCTCATCGGTGTCGATCATGGCGCCGACCCTACTTGACCGCTCGGTCAAGTGGCGGGCCGGACCACCCGTCGGTCCCAGTGCCAGGTCTCGTTGACGCTCAGGAGCTGGCGGGCGCCGGCCGCGCTGGCCAGGACCCGGCTCACGCTGGTGTAGGCGGGCTCGAAGAAGAGCGACCGGGGCAGGCCGAGAACCTCGGCCAGGGCGGCGTTGATCACCCCGCCGTGGCAGACGACGGCCACCCGCTGGCCCTTGTGGCCGGCGACGATGCGGTCGACGGCGGCCACGACCCGGCGCCGGAAGTCGGCCCGGAGCTGCTCGCCGGCGGGACCGACCCAGGACTCGACCGCCTCGGCCCAGGCCGCCGGGTCGTCCCGCAGCTCTTCGAGGGGGATGTAGGCATCCGCGTCCCGGTCCATCTCGGCCAGGTCGTCGTCGATCGCCACGTCGACGCCGAGCGCCGCGGCCAGCGGCGCGGCGGTCTCCCGGGCCCGCTGCATCGGACTGCTCCAGATGGCGTCGACGTCGCCGGCCCACGCCCCGGCCAGGGCCTCGGCCTGCTCGATGCCCTCGGGCGACAGCGGCGGGTCGGCCGGGCCGGCGCCGGTCGCATCGATCCGGACGGGCAGGGCGTGGCGCACGAGGAGGAGCTGCACGGCCCGAGGTTAGGGGCGGGCCGTTGCTGGTCTGGTCGGCCTCGCATGCTCGGCCTCCTCTACCCTCGACGCCGATGGACGGCCGTGACGAGGGGACCCGGCTCACCGCGCTGACCGGGCGGCTGGCGCCGCTGCGGGACCGGCTGCGCCGGCGGGGGAGCGGGCCCCGCACCGCCTTCGTGCTCAGCGGCGGCGGCAACCTGGGCGCCCTGCAGGTCGGGATGCTGCGGGCCCTGCTCGAGCACCGGATCGTCCCCGACCTCGTCCTCGGCTGCTCGGTCGGGGCCCTCAACGGCGCCGGCATCGCCTCGGACCCGTCGCTGGCCATGGTCGGTCGCCTCCAGGACCTGTGGCTGGGGCTGGGCGAGGGCGACGTCCTCCCCGCCGGCCTCCTCCCCACCACCGTGCAGCTGGCCCGCAAGGGCGTCGCCGTCCACGGCAACGAGGGGCTGCGGAAGGTGATCGAGGACGTCCTGCCCGAGGCCCGGTTCGAGGACCTGCCCGTGCCGTTCCAGTGCGTGGCCACCGACGTCGCCGCGGCCCGGGAGGTGTGGTTCTCCACCGGGTCGATCGTCGAGCCGGTCCTGGCCTCGGCCGCCCTGCCGGCCATGCTGCCGCCGGTCGAGATCGACGGCGTCCGCTACATCGACGGGGCGGTGGTCAACGACGTGCCCGTCACCCGGGCCGTCGAGCTGGGCGCCACCACCATCTACATCCTCCACGTCGGCGGCTTCGACCGGCCCCGGCCCGAGCCCAAGCGGCCCTTCGACATGGCCCTGCAGGCGTACTGGATCGCCCGGCGGGCCCGCTTCCGCCGGGACATGGCCGACCTGCCCGACACGGTCGAGGCGGTGCTGCTGCCCACCGGCGACGCACCGGCCGCCCGGTTCATGGACTTCAGCCACTCGGCGGCGCTGATGTCGAGCGCCTACCAGGCCACCGACGCCCTCCTGCGGGAGCGGGCCCAGCCCGCCGTCACCCCGGCCGACCAGGACCTGGACGCCTCCGCACCCACCGGTTGAGCCGCCCGGGCGGGAATGAGCCGAACGGCCCATCACGGATGGTGGTGGGGGTGCCGAAGGAGTGGGGACACACCGGCAAGCGCACCCGGCCACCGGGGTGGCGCACACACCTTCAACAGGAGAACACCCCGATGCTCAGCACCCAGTGGGATTTCGTTGCCAGCTACGTCCGGGCCCGTTTCGGCGACAGCGAGCGTGGCGCTTCGCTCGTCGAGTACGCGCTGCTCGTGGCCCTGATCGCCGTCGTCTGCATCGTCGCCGTGACGTTCCTCGGCTCGAGCGGCAAGAGCAAGTTCAACAAGGTCGGTTCGTCGATCAGCAACTGATCTCGCCGCAGCCTCGGGCTGCGCACCAGATCTGTCGGAGAGGCGGGGCCTGCGGGCCCCGCCTCTTCCGCGTCGGCGGCCGTGGCCGGGCTCAGCCCGCCGGGCGGATGTAGGTCTGGCAGCGCTCGGGCGAGGTGGCGTCCGAGGTCCGGAAGCCGAACACCTTCCGGCGCCACTCCGGCGGCGCGTCGACCAGCTCGGGCACGTCCCCGGCCCGGGCCACCTCGACCGTCCGCCCGGCCCGCTCGTAGGTGAGGGCGGTGTCGGGCCGCTCGGCCAGGTAGCCCTGCAGGTTGGGCCAGGGGAGCAGGAAGCCGTCGTCGGCGTAGCCCTGGAGGCCCGGGTCGTCGCTCTCGACGATCCGCACCAGGTCGTCCTGGGTGTCGGTGAGGGGCAGGGTGCGGCGGACGATGATGTGGTTGGAGTCGCCGTCGACCGTGCGCAGGTTGCCGTACATGTTCCAGCCGTAGCTGGTCTTGAGCTCCAGGTAGGGCGTCAGCCCGTTGAGCACGATCAGGGTGGGGACGAGCAGCAGGGCGAGGGGGCGGACGTCGACCAGCCCGGCCTCCGGCGCCGGCCGCCGGCGCACCACGTGGCGGGCGACGACCACCACGATGGCCAGCGAGGCGGCCTGCCAGCTCCACCAGCGCAGCTCGACGATCAGGTCGGGGTCGAGCTCCCGGGCCGCGACGCCGGCCACCAGCCCGGCGGGGACCAGGGCGGCCACGGCCCGGACGATCGGCGTCGGTGGGATCCGCTCGCGAGCGGCCCGGGCCGCGGCGGCCAGCGACGAGGCGGGCAGGAAGCAGACGAACAGGGCGGCGAGCAGCGACGAGAAGTCGACGAAGGAGTGGTGGCGGTCGAGGGCGAGGATCCCGTGGAAGACCAGGGCCACGACCACGCCGATCGAGCGGGTGCGGCGCAGGACGAGCAGGACCGGGATCGTCAGCTCGATGGCCGCGGTGCCGACGATCGCCAGCCACTCGACACCGGCGTTCCCGTCGAGCTGGAGGAAGGACAGCCCGACCGAGTCGGTCGACTCCCGGAAGTAGACGACGCCGCAGCTGACGGCCCGGTCGAAGAACGCGCTGTTGAGCTTGGCGAAGGCGGCGAAGGCGTAGAAGCCCAGCAGGCAGGCGCGCAGCAGGGGCAGGACGCGTGCGCCGAGCAGGGCGCGGTCGCCGGGCCGGCCGCCCAGCGCCGTGCTGGCCACGGCGGCCAGCAGCCCGACCGAGATGAAGCCGAACAGCACCCAGTGGTTGCCGGTGAAGGGGGCCTCGCTCCACAGCGACGTGAGCACGCCCACCGCCAGCAGGGCCAGGCCGGGCGCGGCGCCGGGCCAGGCCACGGCGACGAGGACCCCGGCGGCGAGGACCCACTGGGTGGCCGGGCTGGCGTTCACCGGGGCGGCCAGGACGTGCCAGGCCGCGGCGAGGGCCAGCAGCACGCCCACCACGGCCAGGGCGTCGGCGCGCTCGTCGCGCTCCGCCGTCGCGCTGGCCTGGTCGGTCACCGTGTCGGACCGTAGTCCTGCCCCATAGGGTCATCGGTGATGAGCGACCAGCCGATCTCCCTCAGCCCCTCGGGCCCGCCCGAGACCGTGATCGCCGACGAGCCGGCCGAGCGGCTGCAGGCCCTGGCCTCGGCGCTCGACGCCCCGGCGACCGAGCGGCGGGACGCGGTGGCGGCCGTCGTCGCCCGCTTCCCCCGGTTCCTCGACGCCTGGGCCCGGCTCGGCCAGCTCGGCCGGGACGACGTCGAGGCCTACGCCGCCTTCCGGGTCGGCTACCACCGCGGCCTCGACACGCTCCGGGCCAACGGCTGGCGCGGCACCGGCTACGTCCGCTGGCAGCACGAGTCGAACCGGGGCTTCCTCCGGGCCCTCCACGGCCTCGAGCGGGCCGCGGCCCGCATCGGCGAGGACGACGAGGCCGAGCGCTGCGCCCTCTTCCTCAAGCAGCTCGACCCCGCCTGGCCCCCCGCCGACCTCGACTAGTCGGCGTCGCTCAGTCGGCGTCGCTGAGGAAGACGGTGCGCTGCTCGGAGTAGGTGTCCATGGCGGCGGGGCCGAGCTCGCGGCCGAGGCCGCTCTGCTTGAACCCGCCGAAGGGCGTCTCGACCCGGACCGACGAGTTGGTGTTGACCGACAGGGTGCCGGTGCGCAGCCGCTTGGCGACCCGGATGGCCCGCGTCGAGGAGCCGGTCCACAGCGAGCCCGACAGGCCGTAGTCGCTGTCGTTGGCGATGCGGACGGCCTCGTCCTCGTCGTCGAACGGGATGATGCTGGCGACCGGGCCGAAGATCTCCTCGCGGGCGATGCGCATGTCGTTGCGCACGTCGGCGACCACGGCGGGGGAGAGGTAGAAGCCGGGGCGGTCGAGCACCTCGCCACCGGTGACGAGGCGGGCGCCCTCGCCGGCGCCGATGCCGAGGTAGTCGAGGCTGACCTGGCGCTGGCCGGCGCTGACCATCGGGCCCATCTCGGTGGCCTCGTCGAGGGGCTCGCCCACGACGACCTTCTCGGTGGCGGCGGCGAAGGCGTCGACGAAGGCGTCGTAGGCGGAGCGCTCGACGAGGATGCGGCTGCGGGCGCAGCAGTCCTGGCCGGCGTTGCCGAACACGGCCATCGGGGTGGTCGACGCCGCCTTCTCGATGTCGGCGTCGGCGAACACGACGCTGGCCGACTTGCCGCCCAGCTCCAGGCTGATCCGGGTGATGGTGTCGGCCGACTGCTTGAGGATGTGGGCGCCGGTGGCGGTCTCGCCGGTGAAGCCGACCTTGGCGACGCGGGGGTCGGCGACGAGCAGGTCGCCCAGATGGGCACCGGGGCCGGCGAGGACGTGGACGGCGTCGGCGGGCACGCCCGCCTCGACCAGGACGTCGCCCAGCACGAGGGCGGTCAGCGGGGTGAGCGAGGCCGGCTTGAGGATGACCGTGTTGCCGCAGGCCAGGGCCGGGGCGACCTTCCACGAGGCGATCAGCAGCGGGAAGTTCCAGGGCACGATGAGGGCGCAGACGCCGACCGGCTCCCGCAGGGTGAGGGCGATGCCCCCGTCCATCACCGGGATGGTCGACCCGGTGTGCTTGTTGGGCCAGCCGGCGTAGTACTCGAAGGTCCGGGCCGCGGCCTCGACCTCCCAGCGGGCGTCGCCGATCGGGTGGCCGGCGCCGGTGGCCTCGAGCTGTGCGATGTCCTCGGCCCGCTCCCGCAGCAGGGCGGCGACCCGGGCGAGGACCCGGCCCCGCTCGGTGGCGCTGGTGCGGGGCCACTCGCCCTGGCCGTCGGCGAAGGCGCCGTACGCGGCGCTCAGCGCCCGCTCCACGTCGGCCGGCCCGGCCTGGGCGACCTGGGTGAAGGCCTCGCCGGTGGCCGGCGCGATCACGTCGCGGGTCGTGCCGTCGGCCGCCTCCTGGCGGGTTCCGGAGACGACGAGGAGGTGGGTGTCGGACATGCTTCGGCTGGCTCCGCGAGTCGCTGGTTCGGTGGGCGTCGGGGGACGCGGCATCATACGGCCGGCCGTTCTGCGATCCCGCAGGCGGGGGACGCACGACGAGGAGCAGGAATGGGTCGGTTGGACGGCAAGGTGGCGCTGATCACGGGCGCGGCCGGCGGCATGGGCCGGGTGGCCGCGAGCATGTTCGCGGCCGAGGGGGCCAAGGTCGCCGCCATGGACCTGCGCGGCTGCGACGAGACCGTCGCCGAGGTCGTCGAGGCCGGGGGCGAGGCGATCTCGCTGGTCGCCGATGTCACCGACGGCGCGTCCATCGACGCCGCCGTGGCCGCCACCGTCGAAGCCTTCGGCGGGCTGACGGTCCTCTACAACAACGCCGGCGTCAGCCTCGGTGACGACGACGGGGTCACCAACACCTCCGAGGACACCTGGGCCACCACCATGGACATCAACGTCGCGGGCGTCTGGCGCTGCTGCCGGGCCGGCATCCCGGCGATGGAGGCCAGCGGCGGCGGGTCGATCATCAACGTCGCCAGCTTCGTCGCCCACGTCGGCGCGGCCACCCCGCAGCTCGCCTACACCACGTCGAAGGGCGCGGTGCTGTCGATGACCCGCGAGATGGCGGTCATCTACGGCCGGTCCGGCATCCGGGTCAACGCCCTGTGCCCGGGGCCGGTGCTGACCCCGCTGCTGGCCAAGTTCCTCAGCGACGACGCCAAGCGCCAGCGCCGCCTCGTGCACATCCCGATGGGCCGCTTCGGCGAGGCCGCCGAGATGGTGCAGGGCGCCCTCTTCCTGGCCTCCGACGAGTCGTCGTACATGACCGGCCAGTCGCTGCTGATCGACGGTGGCATCACCGCCGCCTACACAACCCCGGAGTAGCTCATGCCCCTCGGAGGGATCCTCACCGCCGACGAGCTGCGCCAGGTCGTGGCCAACGGCGCCGTCGACACCGTCCTCGTCTGCTTCCCCGACATGCAGGGGCGGCTGATGGGCAAGCGGGTCACCGGCCGGTACTTCGTCGACAACGTGCTCGACGGCACCATCGAGGCCTGCGACTACCTGCTCGCCGTCGACGTCGACATGACGCCGCTGCCCGGGTACACGTTCGCCAACTGGGAGACCGGCTACGGCGACATGTCCGCCGTGCCCGACCTGTCGACCCTGCGGCTCGTGCCGTGGATCGACAAGACCGCACTGGTGCTGTGCGACCTCGTCAAGGAGGGCACGACCGAGCCGATCGCGGTGTCGCCCCGGGCGATCCTCCGTCGTCAGCTGCAGCGTGCGGCCGACCTCGGGCTGACGGTGAAGATCGGGGCCGAGCTGGAGTTCTTCCTGTTCAAGGACACCTACGCCGAGGCCCGCCAGAAGGACTACAAGGGCCTGCAGCCGCACTCGGACTGGATCGAGGACTACCACATCCTCCAGACGACCCGGGACGAGCACATCATCCGGCAGATCCGCAACGGGATGGACGCCGCCGCCGTGCCCGTCGAGTTCTCCAAGGGCGAGGCGGGCTACGGGCAGCACGAGATCAACCTCGTGTACGCCGAGGCGCTGGAGATGGCCGATCGGCAGGTCATCTACAAGAACGGGGCCAAGGAGATCGCCGCCGCCAACGACGTGTCGATCACCTTCATGGCCAAGTGGTCCATGGACGACGTCGGCTCGTCGTGCCACATCCACTCGTCGGTGTGGTCGGACGGCGGGCGCACGTCGCTGGCCGTGCACGACTCGGACGATCCCCGTGCGCTCTCGCCGACGACCAAGCACTGGCTCGGCGGCCTGCTCGCCGCGTCCCGGGAGCTGACGTGGCTGTTCGCCCCCAACGTCAACTCGTACAAGCGGTTCATGCCCGACTCGTGGGCGCCGACCGCCATCGCCTGGGGCGACGACAACCGCACCTGCGGGCTGCGCATCGTCGGCCACGGCGCCCACCGCCGGGTCGAGAGCCGCATCCCCGGCGCCGACGTCAACCCGTACCTGGCCTACGCCGGGGTCATCGCCGCCGGCCTCCACGGCATCGAGAACGAGCTGGACCCCGGGCCGGCCTTCGAGGGCAACGCCTACGAGGCCACCGACGTCGAGCGCATCCCCTCGACCCTCGTCGAGGCCATCGACCTCTTCGAGACGTCTCCCGTGGCGCTCGAGGCGTTCGGGCCGGAGGTCCACCACCACCTGTTGAACACCGCCAAGCAGGAGTGGCTCGCCTTCAACCGCACCGTCACCGACTGGGAGCTCCTCCGAGGCTTCGAGCGGTTGTAGCCCGGCGCCCCCCTGGTTCCGTGTGCGAAAACACGCCGCATAGGTAGGAACCCGCACACGGAACGGCCTCCGGTACGGTCGGACCCATGGCAGCACCTGGTGGATCGGGACCGATCGGGCCGTTTCCGGCGTCCGTGCCGGACGGCGACGAGGGGGCGCAGGCCGACTACGACAAGCTGCGGCGGCGGGTGCTGTGGTCGCTGCCCTACGGGCTCTACGTCCTGGGCAGCCGGGCCGGCGATCGGCGCAACGGGATGACGATCAACTGGGTCACGCAGGTGAGCTTCGACCCGAAGCTCGTCGGGGTGGGCGTCGAGAAGACGGCCCTGACGCACGAGCTGGTCACCGCCGGCGGCGTGTTCAGCCTCAACACGGTCAGCCGGGAGGACCGGGCGATCGTCCGGAAGTTCACCAAGCCGGTCGAGGTCGACGAGGCCGCCATGACGCTCAACGGCTTCCCGTTCCACGACGGGGCCACCGGTGCCCCGATCCTCGACCAGGCCCCGGCCTACGTCGACTGCGAGGTCCGCCAGGCGGTCGACGTCGGCGGCCACACCTTCTTCATCGGCGAGGTCGTCGACGCCGCCTTCCAGCACGCCGAGGACACCGACGTCCTCCGCATGGAGGACACGAGGATGTCCTACGGGGGGTAGGACCCGTCAGCCGGCGAAGAGGCTGGCTTGGGTGGTCCTGGGCTCGGTGCGGGGGCGGGTGAAGTGCTTGGACAGGGTGTTGATCTGGTCCTGGTAGTTGGACCCGATCTCGGCGCCGTAGAGGAACTCGGGGACCTCGGCCATTTGCGAGTAGGTCATCCAGCACACCCGCTGGCCCTGCTCGACCACGAAGGGCACGTCATGGGCCCGCACCTCCAGGGTGGCCTGGCTGCCACCGCCGGACCGGCCCCGCGCCCCCCAACCGGAGCTGGTGTCGAAGCCGAAGCCGGGGTCGAAGAAGCCGGCGTAGTGGGTGCGGACCTCGCCGCTGCGGACGTCGTACGGCACCATCTCGGCGGCCAGCTGCGGCGGGATGGTGATCGCCTCCCGGGACAGCAGCAGGTAGAACTCCTCGGGCTCCAACACCAGCCGCTCGTGGTCGACGTCCCGGTAGACGGGCTCCCAGAAGCGCTGCCACTGCTGCTCGCGCTGGTCGAAGTCCAGGACCTCGGTGTTGCGCTTGGCCCGGTAGCCGACCACGCCGTTGTCGTCGCCCCGCAGGTCGAGGGTCAGCCCCAGGCCCTCGTCGGTGATGGGCATGGGCACCTTGCGACCCGTCTCGGGGTCGTGCACCAGGCCGACCTCCCGGTGGACCGCACGCAGCTGCTCGTCGGTGACCAGCCCGGGGGTGTTGTCGAACAGCCGCAGCTGCACGAAGGTCATGTCCGGCCGGATGAGCAGGGGGAACGTGCGGGAGACGATCTCGACGTAGAGGGGCCCGGAGTAGCCGCGCCGGATCTGGTCGAAGGAGTCGGAGTGGTCGGTCAGGGCCCGGCAGAGCGTGTCGACCCGGCCGGCCGAGCTCTTGGGGTTGACGAAGCCGGCCAGGTCGGCGGGCAGGTCGAGCGACTCCCGCAGGGGGATGAGGTACGGCCGCCGGGGTTCGAGGACGAGGCCGCGGTCGGGATCGATCGCCATCTCCTCGATGGCGTACTGGTCGATCGCCGCGGCGACGGTCTGCGAGTGGGCGAGGAAGCTGGCCCGCAGGCGGTAGGCGACCGGCCCGAAGCGGAGGTCGAGGCTGGCCGGCTGGATGTTGCCCCGGGGCACGTCCGGGGCGCTGATCACCCCGTCGGCCACCGCCTGGCGCAGGTGCTGCACGGCCATGACGCGCCCGTGGACCACCCGGGCGGGAGGCGCGGCTTCGGCGGGGGTGGGATCGTCGGGGGGCATGGGACTCGAGCGGGGAAGGGACCGGGTCGGCGCCACGAGCTCGTCGGCAGGGCCTCGGAGCGAAGGGCGCTGTGCTCCTGGGGTCGGCGCCCCCCGGGGGGCCGGC
>JBQGCF010000158.1:0-2921 GCA_052038315.1 Iamia sp. | reverse complement strand
GCCCAGCTCGAGGCCGAGGGCTACCTCGTCACCCAGGTCGGCTCGGGCACCCGGGTGGCCACCGACGTGGCCGAGGAGCCGCGCCCCCGACCCGAGCCGCCACCCGCGCCCCGGCTCGACGTCGACTTCGCCTACGGCATGCCGGACCTGGACGCCTTCCCGATGCGGGACTGGCTGTGGGCGCTGGGCGAGGCCGGCCGGACGACGTCGATCGCCGGCCTGGGCGACGAGGTCGAGGGCGGGGCCGGCGAGCTGCGCCGGGTGCTGGCGTCGTACCTCGGCCGGGTCCGGGGCAGCTGCGCCCAACCGGCCGACGTGGTCGTCACCGCCGGGTTCCGCCAGGGGCTGAACGTCCTGCTGCGGGCCCTCGGCGACGCCGGCACCACCCACATCGGGCTGGAGGACCCGGGACCGCAGCAGGCCACCGACATCATCGAGCGGTGCGGGCTGGTGCCGGTCCCCGTCCCGGTCGACGAGCGGGGCCTCGACGTCGCCGCCCTGGCCGCCACCCGGGCCCGGGCCGTCGTCGTCACCCCGGCGCACCAGTGCCCGACCGGCGTCGTGCTCGCCCCCGAGCGGCGCCACGCCCTCGTCGCCTGGGCCGAGCGGGTCGACGGCGTCGTCCTCGAGGGCGACTACGACGCCGAGTTCCGCTACGACCGCCCGCCCGTCGGCTCGCTCCAGGGGCTGGCCCCCGACCGGGTCGTGGCCATGGGCTCGGTCAGCAAGACGCTGGTGCCGGCGCTGCGGATGGGCTGGATGGTCGTACCCCCGGCGCTGCTGGCCCGGGTCCTGCGGGAGAAGCAGCTGGCCGGCCGGGGGGCGCCCGGGCTCGACCAGGTCGCCCTGGCCCGGCTGATCGAGTCGGGGCGCTTCGACAAGCACCTGCGTCGGATGCGGGCGGTCTACGACCGGCGCCGTGTCGCCCTCGTCGAGGCCCTGGCCGAGCACGCTCCCGGCGTGGAGCTGGGCGGTCTGGCCGCCGGCTGCCACGCCGTCCTGCCCCTCCCGTCCGGCGCCGACGAGGACGCCGTGGTGACCGCCGCCGGCGAGCGCGGCGTCGGCGTGTACGGCATCGCCCGCTACCGCGTCCGGCCCGACCCGACCGCCCCGCCGGCCCTGGTGCTGGGCTTCGGCAACGTCGACGAGCGGGCCGTCCGCCGGGGGATCGCCGCCATCGCCGACCTGATCGTGGCCTGAAGACATCGCGTGCCGACCCAAGTGGTCCACCGGATCGACGGTCCATTGGCCCTTACCGGCGGACCGGTCCGGTCGTACCGTCGCCGTCATGAGCACCACCCCCGCCCCCACCCCGGCCGAGCTCGACGACCTGGCCCACGCCCTCGCCACCGACGGCCCCGCCGCCCACGAGCGGCGCCTGCGCCAGCTCGCCCGGGCGGTCGCCGCCGTCGTCCGGCCCACGCCCCGCACCGACGTGGCCCTCGACGTGATGCTCGACCGCCACGCCCCGACCGTCGTCCGCAGCCGGGCGTTCTCCCTGGTCAGCGCGGCGCTGACGGCCGAGTCGATCCCCACCGCGACCCCCGTCCGGGACCGCGCCGCCTGACCGTCGGCCGGAGGCATGTGTCACATGTAGTGTCACGCCGTGCCGCTGAGCTCCGCCTACCGAGCGCTGTCCGACCCGATCCGCCGCCAGGTGATGTGGATCCTCCGCGACGGGCCGCGGACCGCCGGCGAGATCGCCGTGGTCGTGGACGTCCCCGACGGCGCCCTCATCCGGCACCTCAACCTCCTGACCACCGCCGGGCTGATCCGGGCCGACGGGTCGGCCTACGCCATGCGGACCTCGGTCCTGGCCGACGTGGTGCTCGAGCTGGCCGACCTGGCCGGCATCGGCACCGACGTCACTCGGGCCGACCTGATCGAGATCGACCTGGCCGAGCCGCTCGAGAAGGCGTAGCCGGGCGGCTCAGCCCCAGGTGCCGTAGTTGGGGGCGTTGGCGGTGATCTGGATGTCGTGGGGGTGGCTCTCGCGGAGGCCGGCCCCGGTGATGCGCACGAAGCGGGAGTGGTCCCGGAGGTCGGGGACGGTGGCAGTGCCGCAGTAGCCCATGGCGGCCCGCAGCCCGCCGACGATCTGGTGGACGACGTTGGCCAGCGGGCCCTTGTAGGCGACCCGGCCCTCGATGCCCTCGGGCACCAGCTTCTCGGCCTCGGTGATGTCGCCCTGGAAGTAGCGGTCCTTGGAGAACGAGCGGGCCTTCATGGCACCCATCGAGCCCATGCCCCGGTACTCCTTGAACCGCTCGCCCTGGTGGAAGACGACGTCGCCGGGCGACTCGTCCACGCCGGCCAGCATCGAGCCGAGCATGACGACGTCGGCGCCGGCGGCGATGGCCTTGGCCACGTCGCCCGAGCTCTGCACGCCGCCGTCGGCGATCACGGTGGCGCCCCGGCGGGCGGCGGCCACGGCGCAGTCGTAGATGGCGGTGATCTGAGGGACGCCCACGCCGGCCACGACCCGCGTGGTGCAGATCGACCCGGGGCCGATGCCGGCCTTCACCGCGTCGGCCCCGGCGTCGAGGAGGGCCTCGGTGGCGGCACCGGTGGCGACGTTGCCGGCGATGACGTCGACGGCGTCGCCGTGGCGATCCTTGATCAGCTTCACCACGTCGAGCACGCCGAGCGAGTGGCCGTGGGCGGTGTCGACCACGAGGACGTCGACGCCGGCCTGCACCAGCTCGGCGGCCCGCTCGAGGGCGCCGCCACCGGTGCCGACGGCGGCGGCGCAGCGGAGCCGGCCCTTGTCGTCGTGGGTGGAGTGCGGGTACTGCGACCGCTTCTTGATGTCCTTGACCGTGATCAGGCCCCGCAGGTAGCCGGCGTCGTCGACCACCGGCAGCTTCTCGATGCGGTTCTGCCAGAGCAGGTCCTTGGCCTCCTCGAGGGTGGTGCCCTCG
>JBQGCF010000157.1:0-1794 GCA_052038315.1 Iamia sp. | reverse complement strand
TGGCGCCGGTGGCGGAGAGCCGCTCCCGCTGGGCCGCGGTCAACGTCACCACCACCTGCTTCGCGCCGCCGGCCGGGGCGGTGAAGGACCGGAACGGGCTGTCGAGCCCGGCGATCCGGACCCGCACGCTCCCGGCGCAGGCCTTCGAGCCGGTGCAGCGGACCGTCACGGGCACGGTCCCGTCGGCGGCCACCTCGAGGGTGGAGGCGCCGCCCAGGTCGACCACGTTGCACGCCGAGAGGGCGAGGACGAGGACGACCAGGGCGGCGAGGCCCCGCGGCCGTCGAGCGGGGGGTACCGACCGCGTCACGGGAACCTGACCTGGGCCCGAGCGAGGTACTCGGGGGAGACGACGAGGTTCACGGCCAGCGCCAGGTCGCCGGTGCGAGCGATGCGCTCGGCCCAGAAGGCGAGGCCGCCCTCCTCCGGGACCCGGTCGAGCAGGGTCTCGTAGAGCAGCGTGACCCGGTCCCGGCGGGACTCGATCGAGCCGTAGATCGCCTCGGCGACCTTGCCCCGGCCCCGGGCGACGACCTGGCCGTTCCAGAAGAGCACGTCGTCGGGGGAGGCGGCCCGGTGGAGGACCTTCTCGTAGAGGTCGGCGATCCACTCGCCGTTGGTGCCACCGCTCAGGCCGTAGTACTCGGCCGACGAGTAGAACTGGGCGGCCACGGAGGCGAGGGGGCGGCGGCCGCTCTGGACCTGGCCGACCCAGAAGGCCAAGCCGGCCTCGTCGGGCTGGCGGTCGAGGGTGTCCTCGTAGAAGCGGGTGATCGACACCTCGATCCACTCGGTGCTGCTCGACAGCTCCTTGGCGAGGGTCGCCCGGGGGGTCCCGGCGTCGAGGCGGGTCGTGGCTGCGGCCAGCTCCTCGACGGTCGGCTCCCGGTCGAGGAAGTCGGTGTAGGCGGCCAGCACCCACGACTCGTTGGCCGTGTGGGGCGGGGCGACGGTGAAGGCGAGGTCACCGGTGCTGCCCTGGAGCAGGTCGGTCCCGGAGTAGGTGACCTCGACCGGGCCGGTGACGCCGGTGGCGAACGTCGTGGTGCAGGCGGCGTTGCCGGCGACGACCGCGACCTCGCCACAGCCGTCGATGGTGCCGCCGTCGACGGCGAAGGCGACGGTGCCGGTCCCGACGACGGGCCCGCCGGCGGCCGGCTGGGCCACGGCGGCCGAGAAGGTCACCTCGTCGCCGACCATGGCGTCGGCCGGGCCGCTCACCGCGAGGGTGGTCGCCAGCTTGCCGAACAGGGCGAGGGTGACCTCGCCGTTCTGGTCGCCGGTCTCGGCCGGGCGCTTGGCGAAGTCGGCGCCGATGGCGAGGTCGGCGACGCCGTTGCCGTCGATGTCGCCGGTCGCCGCGACCTGGCGGCCGAAGCGGTCGCCGTTGAGGGTGCCGTCGATCCGGTAGCCGTCCTCGGGGTCGAGGCTGCCGAGGGACACGAGGTCGACGGTCGGGTCGCCGTGGAGGACGTAGGTGGCGCCGGCGCCCGAGAAGGTGCCGCCGGCCGGGTTGGCCGGGTCGAAGCCGTAGGCGCCGATGGCCATGTCGGGGATGTCGTCGCCGTCGATGTCCTCCAGGCCGGCCAGCGAGTAGCCGGTCGAGTCCTGGTTGACGGCGCCGTCGATCCAGTAGCCGCGCCGGGTCTTGGCCGCGCAGGTCGAGGGGTCGGTGGCGGGCGGGGTCGGGTCCGAGCAGCCGTAGACGGTCGGGCCGGAGGCGGCCAGGGGGTCGGTGTACACCCGCTCGGTGCTGGCCGAGCCGAGCACGACGGCGGCGCCGCCGCTGCGGGG
>JBQGCF010000156.1:0-7801 GCA_052038315.1 Iamia sp. | reverse complement strand
CTCGCTCGGCGATCAGGTCGCGGGCCGGCTTCGACACCGGGGCGTAGGGGTCGTCGAGGATCTCGGACCCGGCGACGATCGGCAGCCACTCGTCGAGCAGGCCGGTGAGCGACCGGATCATGCGGGTCTTGGCCTGGCCCCGCTCGCCCAGGAAGACGATGTCGTGACCGGCGAGGACGGCGTTCTCCAGCTGGGGCAGGACGGTGTCCTCGTAGCCCATCACGCCGGCGACGAGCGGCTCACCGGCCTTGACCTTGGCCAGGGCGTTGCGCTGGATCTCCTGCTTGACCGGTACCGAGCGCCAACCCGATGCCCGCAGCTGGCCGAGGGTGGCAGGGCGGTTCGACATGGAGGCCAACCTACCGGCGGTGGTCGGAGGTGTGACCGGCGATCAGAAGAGGGCGGCGGCCCGGACCTCGTCGTCGTAGAGGATCAGGTTCACCCGGTCGGTGCGGAGGTCGTCGGTGTGGGCGCCCGAGCGGCCGTCGCGGGCGATGACCCGGACGGTCAGCCCCTCGGCCTCGGCCCGCTGCCGGGCCTCGTCCTCGGTGACGCCGATGTAGCCCTCCGGGCGGTCGTAGTCCCCCCAGCCCTCGACGATCGTGGCGATGTGCTGGTCGAGCGGGTCGACCATGGCCTGGCACTCCCCGCCGTCCGGTGACCCGTCGGGGGGGACGGCGACGGTGACGACGGTGCCGGTGGCGGCCAGGTCGAAGCTCATCGTGCAGGCCTGGCCCTGGAGCTCGAGGGTCGCCGGGCCCGGTGGCAGGTCGTCGATGAGCACGCTGGTCGACGTGTCGTCGTCGGGGGCCGGGCGCCACTCGCGCTCCACGCCCTCGTCGCCGACCACGACGAGCACCGTGCCCGAGCCGGTCAGAGGGCCGTCCGTCGAGGTGATGACGACGGCGAGGGGCTCGGTCACCCGGGGCTCGCCGTGGATGGTCTCGCCGACGCCGCTGGCCGCCACGACGACCCCGTCGAACACCCTGAGGTCGAGGCGGTCGGGGCGGAGGTCGGCGGTGATGGCCAGGCCGATCCCGTCCCGGCCGGTCACCCGGGTGTCGTAGCCGTCCGCCGCGGCCTGCCTCCCGGCCTCGGCCTCGGTGAGCCCGAGGAGGCGCTGGCCGACGTCGGTGCTGTCGCCGGCCCATTCCTCCACCGACTCGACGGCGCCGCACGTCGGTGTCCCCTCGACGTCCACCCGCAGGATCAGCCGGTAGCCGAGGTCGAGGGGGCCCAGCTCGCAGGTGGACAGAGATCCGGGGGCGGCCAGGTCGACCCGGTACTCCCCGGCACCGGGCAGGTCGACGACGAGACCGGAGGAGACGGCGACCCGGCCACCGGCGAGCGGCTCCTCGACCTCGGACGACGCCCGCTCGGCGACCACCGCCCCGGTGCCGTCGCGCACGGTGACCGCGATCCCCAGCGGCGGCCCGTAGGGGTGGTCGAAGGCGACGGAGAGGACCGGGTCCGGGAGCGGCACGGTGGTGCTCGACGGGTCGGCCGCGGTGGTCGACGGGCCGGCGGTGACCGGGCCCTCGTCGTCCCGGCCGACGACGAGGACGGCCGCCACCGCGACGAGGGCGAGCAGGGCGGCCGCCGCACCCAGCCCCAGCCACGGCCGGCCGGGGCGACGACCGTCGACGGCGACCGAGGCCGACGGGTCGGCCAGGCGGTTGTCGCCGACGGCGGCGTCGGCGAGACGGGTCATGCGGTCCACGAGCTCGGTCACGATGCGTCGACCTCCAGGTCGTCGAGGGCGGCGTCACCCAGCTCGGCGGCGAGGTGGCGGTGGGCCCGGGCCAGGTGCTGCTTCACCGATCCGACCGAGACGGCCATGGCCGTGGCCACGCCGGCCAGGTCGAGGTCGACCCAGTAGCGCAGGACCACCGCCTCCCGCTGGCGGGTGGTCAGCCCGGCCAGGGCGCGGCGCAGGTCGACGTCGGGCAGGTCGTCGGGCCGCGGGGCGGGGGCGGCCGGGGCCCGGTCGCGGGCCACGCGGGTGCGTCGCCAGCGGTCCCGGCAGAGGTTGAGGGCGACGGTCCGCGTCCACGCCCCCGGGTCGCCCCCCTGCGCCCCGACCCGCTCCCAGTCCCGCCAGGCCCGGGCCATCGCCTCCTGGGCTGCGTCGGCGGCGGCCTCGGTGTCGAGGGTCGCCAGGTAGCAGAGCCTCAGCAGCCCTGGTGACGACTCCTCGAAGAAGCGGGTGAAGTCCATCGGGGGGTTGAACGCACCGACCCCCTCCGGGGATGACACGCCCGCGTCGATCGTCGCACCCGACGGGTAGCGTCGCTGCCTCATGGACCTCGCCGGGCGGTGGCACGCCCTCGTCGCTGACGATGACCTCCGTCGCACCTGGCTGGACGACGACGGCGACGACGACGAGCGCTGGGAGCCGATCACGGTCCCCGGCCACTGGCGGTCGACGCCGGCCTTCGCCGACACCGACGGGCCGCTGCTGCACCGCCGGCGCTTCGAGCACCGCCGCCCCACCGACGGCGAGCGCTGGTGGCTCGTGCTCGACGGCTGCTTCTACCAGGGCGACGTGTGGCTCGACGGCGCCTACGTGGGCGACACCGAGGGCTACTTCTTCCCCCACGCCTTCGAGGTCACAGAGGCGCTGGCCGACCGGACCGAGCACCTCCTCGGCGTCGAGCTGGCCTGCTCCCGGCCCGGCAACCTGGCCGCCAAGCGCAACCTCACCGGCGCCTTCCAGCACTCCGACGCCATCGACCCGGCCTTCAACCCCGGTGGCATCTGGCGCCCGGTCCGGCTCGAGCACAGCGGGCCGGTGCGCATCCGCCACCTGCGGGTGCTGTGCCGGGAGGCGACCGCCGAGCAGGCGGTGATCGGCGTCCGGGCCGTGCTCGACGCCGCCGATGCCGGCACGGTCGAGGTGCGCACGACGGTGGCCGGCGTCGAGGTGGTCGAGACCCACACCCTGGCGGCCGGCGAGAACCAGCTGACGTGGATCGCCGTCGTGCCGGACCCCGACCTCTGGTGGCCCCACGCCCTCGGCGACCAGCCCCTCCACGGCGTCGACGTCGAGGTCTCGGTGCCCGCCTCCGACGAGGACGGTGCGCCGCTGCTGCTGAGCGATCGCCGCACCCGCCGGGTCGGGTTCCGCCAGGTCGCCATGCGGGGCTGGACGGCCTCGGTCAACGGCGAGCGCCTCTTCCTCAAGGGCGCCACCTCCCTCCCGACCCGGGCCGCGCTGGCCGAGGCCACCGCCGAGGAGGTCAGGGCCGACGTGGCCCGCAGCGTCGACGCCGGGCTCGACGCCCTGCGCGTCCACTCCCACATCGGCCACCCCGAGCTGTACGAGGCGGCCGACGAGGGCGGCCTCCTGCTGTGGCAGGACCTCCCGCTCCACGGCGGCTACGCCCGGACGCTGCGCAAGCAAGCGATGCGCCAGGCCCGGGAGGCGGTCGACCTCCTCGGCCACCACCCGTCCGTGGCGATCTGGTGCGGCCACGACGAGCCCTTCCCGGTCGAGGTCGACCCGGCGCTCGGCCCCGTCCCCGCATCGATCGGGAAGACGGCGCTGCGCCAGCAGGTCCCGTCGTGGAACGCGTCGGTGCTCGACCGCTCGATCAAGCGGATGCTCCAGCGCCAGGACGGGACCCGCCCGGTGGTGGCCCACTCCGGCGTGGCCCCGCACCCGCCCAAGCTGGACGGGACCGACACCCACCTCACCTTCGGCTGGGGCGGCGGCGACGAGCGCCAGCTGCCCGCCTTCGCCCGCCTGCTGCCCCGCTTCGTCCGCTTCGTGTCCGAGCTGGGCGCGGCGTCGGTCCCGGTCACCGACGACTTCGTGTCCGCCGCGGCCTGGCCGGACCTCGACTGGGACCGGCTGGTCGCCGGCCACGGCCTCCAGCGCCGGCTGTTCGACCGCCACGTCCCACCGTCCGCCTTCGCCACCTACGAGGAGTGGAGGGACGCCACCCAGGAGCACCAGGCCCGGGTCGTGCGGCGCCAGGTCGAGGAGCTGCGGCGGCTCAAGTACCGGCCCACGGGCGGGGCCCTCGTCCACACCCTCGCCGACGCCCAGCCGGCCGTGAGCGCCGCCCTGCTCGACCACGAGCGGGTGCCCAAGCCGGCCTGGGACGCCCTCCTCGCCGCCTGCCGCCCGGTGATCGTCGTGGCCGACCAGCTCCCCGAGCACGTCCACCCCGGTGACGCCCTGGCCCTCGACGTCCACGTCGTCAGCGACCTCCGGACCCCGCTGGAGGAGGTCACGGCCACGATCCGGGCCACCTGGCCGGGCGGCGAGCACACGTGGCGGGCCCGAGGCGCGGTCGGGGCCGACACCTGCGTCCGGGTCACGACGATCCAGCTGGTCGTCCCCGACGTCAGCGGCCCCCTGCGCCTGGACCTGACCCTGTCCGACGCCACCGGCGCCGAGCTGGCCACCAACACCGACGAGGCCCACGTCCACTCACACCCCTGAGGCGTTTCGGATGATCTCGTGACATCTCGATCTCGGCGGCGTAGGGTGCCACCCATGTCCCTCGCAGCCCGGGACCTCCCCCGTCGGATGACCGCAGACGAGTTCTTCGCGACCACGGACGAGCTGCCGCTCGCCCAGCTGATCGACGGAGAGCTCGTGGTCCCGATGTCGGCGCCCACCCACCGACACGACGAGATCGTCCTGCGACTCGCCTTCTCCCACCGCACCTACGCCGAGGACCACCCCGGGGCAGGGCACATGGGGATCAACTCATCGGTCCTGCTCGACGAGACGAACGTCTTCCAACCGGACCTGTGGTGGGTGCCCGACCGGGCGGCCCTCGACCCCGATGCCCGCCGGCTCCCGGGCGCACCACCGCTCCTCATCGAGGTCAGGTCGCCCACGACCTGGGCCGTCGACCGGGACCGCAAGCTGCGCGGCTACCTCGAGGTCGGGGTCGAGGAGGTGTGGCTCGTCGACGGGCTCGAGAACGTCGTCACGGTCCACCGGGCGGACCGAGGGCCGGTGGTGCACACGGCGACGATCACGACGCCGCTGGTGCCGGGGTGGGGCGTCGACCTGGGGGAGCTGTTCAGGCGGTAGCCGCGGGCTGGGCGAGGCGCTCCTCGACGAGGTCGAAGACGACCCTGGTCGCGGCGTCGGAGCCGCTGGCGGCGGAGGCGATCAGGTTGCGGCCCATGGTGACGGCGTTGCCGACGGCCCAGACCCCGGGGACCGACGTCAGCCCGAAGGCGTCGACCAGCGGGAAGCCCTGCTCGTCGAGGGCGCAGCCGAGGTCGGCGGCGAAGGGCGACGAGGGCTGGGCGATGGCCCCGACGAACAGGGCCGAGCGGGGGACGACCGTGCCGTCCTCGACCTCCACGCCGCGCAGGTGCCCGTCGGCGACGTCGAGCCGCACCGGCCGCCGCCGCTCGACGGCCACACCCGGCCGGGCGTCGGTGCCGTCGGGGAGGAAGGCCAGGACGTCGTCGCTCCACTGGGTCAGCAGGCCGGAGAGGTGGGCGACGAAGCCCGGGTCGCCGACCACGGCGATCGGCCGGTCCCGGGCCTCCCACCCGTGGCAGAAGGGGCAGTTGGCGGCGTCGCCGCCCCAGATCTCGGCCAGGCCGGGGAGGTCGGGCAGCGGGATGCGCATGCCGGTGGCCAGCACCACCCGCCGGGCCCGGAGCGCAGGCCCGTCGGCCCGGGCCACCACGAAGGCGCCGGTCGACCCGGTCACGCCGGTGATCGTGTCGTCGACCAGGGCGACCCCGTAGCCGGCCACCTCCTCCCGCCCGGCGGCCACCAGCGACGCCGGCGAGGCCCCGTCGCGGGTCAGGAAGCCGTGGGAGTGGGCGACCGGCTCGTTCACCGGGTGGCCGGCGTCGACCACCGCCACCCGCAGCCGGGCCCGACCCAGCACCAGGGCGGCGGAGAGTCCGGCCACCGAGCCCCCGATCACCACCACGTCGTACGTCTCGTCGATCTGCATCGCATCCATGCGAGCGACGGTACGAACCGCACCGTCGAAGCGGCAACGGACCTTGCCGGTCCGGCAACTCCCCGCGGCGAGGGCTACCGTGCCCGCCCATGGGCACCAGGGGGAACCGTCCGATCCATCCCGTCGCGCGCGAGGCGGCCATCGAGCGCCGCGCCGTGCTCCGGGCCATGGGCCTGGGCGGCGCCGCCCTGGCCTTCGGCGGCGTGGGCGCCCTGGCCGGCTGTGGCGGCGACGACGGTGGTCGCCGGACCACGGGCTCGACGACGACCGGGCCGACGGCCACGACGATCGGGGGCCGCCCGGCGGGGAGCGTCGCCGCCTACGACCCCGACGTGAACTACTGGGAGCAGGGCGCCTTCGCCCCCGTCCAGGAGGAGTCGACCGTCACCGACCTGCGGGTCACCGGCACGATCCCCTCGGACCTGTCGGGCCTCTACGTCCGCAACGGCTCCAACTCCACCAGCGGCCGCTCGCCGCACTGGTTCATGGGCGACGGCATGGTCCACGGCCTGCGCATCGAGGACGGCCGGGCCAGCTGGTACCGCAACCGCTTCATCCGCACCGCCCTCTACGAGCAGGGCATCGAGTTCTCCGACGCCGGCATCCCGGGCGGCGAGATCAGCCAGAGCAACGTGGCCATCGTCCACCACGCCGGCAAGCTCCTGACCCTCGGCGAGGTCGGCTTCCCCTACCAGCTGCTGACCGAGGACCTCTCCACCGTCGGGGTCTACGACTTCGACGGCCGGCTCGACACCTGGATGACCGCCCACCCGAAGGTCGACCCGGCCACCGGGAAGATGCACTTCTTCGGCTACGGCTTCATGGACCCGCTGCTGACGTACCACGTGGCCGACGCCGACGGCCGGCTGGTCCACAGCACGCCGATCGACATCCCGGTGGCGACGATGATCCACGACTTCGCCGTGACCGACCAGGACGTCATCTTCTGGATCGGGCCGGTGCTGTTCGGCATCGAGGGCTCGGTCCCCGGCTTCCCCTACGGCTGGGACCCCGAGGGCGGGCCGACGCGGGTCGGCGTCATGCCCCTCGACGGCGACGGCTCGCAGATCCGCTGGGTCGACATGGACCCGAGCTTCGTCTTCCACGGCACCAACGCCCACCGGGAGGGCGACGAGGTCGTGCTCCACCTCAACCAGCTCGACTCGGCCTTCGGGCCCGACGGCGACCTGGTCCCGTCCCGGCTCCACGAGTGGCGGATCGGCACCGGCGGCGACGCCCTGACGCTCAGCCGCGAGCAGCTCAACGACGTCGACATGGACCTGCCGATGATCGACAAGCGGCACCTCGGCAAGCAGGTCCGCCACGCCTGGTACGTCACCACCGACGACACCGGCGACTACGGCTTCGAGTTCGCCGGGACGCTGCACCGGGACATGCGGACCGGGCGCGAGCAGGTCTGGGACCCGGGCCCCCACGAGCGGGCCGGCGAGGTCTCCTTCGTCCCCACCGGCACGGGCGAGGGCGAGGGCTGGCTGCTGACCTTCGCCTACGACCGCACCACCGACACCTCGGCCCTCGCCATCCTCGACGCCCAGGACGTCGCCGCCGGCCCGGTGGCGCGCATCCACCTCCCGGTGAAGGTCCCCTTCGGGTTCCACGGCCTGTGGGTCCCGGAGGACGACGTCTAGATCGCAGGGCTAGGCGGCCAGGCGGGCGGCGACCAGGTCGAGCTCGGCGTCGACCGTGCGGTGGACCGACGCCGCCGCGGCGAGGGCCCGACCGGCCCGGTCGAGGGCGACGATCCGCTCGGCCAGGAGGGCGGCGCCGGAGCCGACGGCGGTGCCCCCGGCGAGCGGGACGACCTGCTCGAGGGCACCGGGCCGGCAGGC
>JBQGCF010000155.1:0-7963 GCA_052038315.1 Iamia sp. | reverse complement strand
CGGCCGTAGACCTCGTCGGCGCCGATGCCGCAGTAGTAGAAGCCCTGCGGCGCCGGGAAGCCGCCCTTCGGGAAGCCGAGGGGGTGGCCGTCGGAGAAGAAGGTGTACTCCTGCTCGATGCCGAACAGCGGCTCCTGGTCGGCGAACTGCTCGGCGACCGGGGTCAGGAGGGCACGGGTGTTGGTCTCGTGCGGGGTCATGTCGATGTAGAGGACCTCGCAGAGGACGAGCACGTCGTCACCGCCGCGGATGGGGTCCGGCACGACCTTGACCGGCTTGAGGACGCAGTCGGACTGGTCGCCGGGGGCCTGGTTGGTGCTCGAGCCGTCGAAGCCCCAGATGGGCCACTCCTCGGGGGCCTCCAGCACGACCTTGGTCTTCGACCGCAGGCGGGCGGTCGGCTCGGTGCCGTCGATCCAGATGTACTCGGCCTTGATCGCCACGGGCGAGCTCCTTCGCTCTTCAGAGATGTGTGTGGTCGGAACGGGCGGCACCCTCGCAGGGGGCCGTGTCCCGGCCGTTTCCCGATTGTGAACTGGGTGTGAACCGGTTGTCCCCAGGCGCCCGACCGTAGCCAGGATCCCACGGAGCGAAGCCAGCCGGCGCTGTTGCCCCTGGTCAGAGCGACGGAGGGCACACCCGGACCCAAACCTCCTTGTCGAACTGTGAACGCGATGTGAACCAGGCGGCCCGAAGGTTGCCAGGGCCTGTTGACGCGACGACGATGCCCGGGTGGATCCGCAGAAGGCCTACGTGTTGCGCACCGTCGAGGAGCGGGGTGTCCGGCTCATCCGGCTCTGGTTCACCGACGTCGTCGGGCAGCTGAAGTCCTTCGCCATCTCCCCCGCCGAGCTCGAGTCGGCCTTCGACGAGGGCATGCAGTTCGACGGCAGCGCCATCGACGGCTTCAGCCGCATCCAGGAGTCCGACGTGCTGGCCCGGCCCGACCCCGGCAGCTTCGAGCTGCTCCCCTGGGGCCAGAGCGACGAGACCGCGGCCCGCATGTTCTGCGACATCACCAACCTCGACGGCACCCCCTTCGAGGGCGACCCCCGCCAGGTCCTGAAGCGCAACCTCGACCGGGCCCGCGAGCGGGGCTTCAGCTTCTACGTCGCCCCCGAGATGGAGTTCTTCTACTTCGGCTCCGGGGACGACGGCACCGTCGCCTCCCCGCCCCGGCCGCTCGACGCCGGGTCGTACTTCGACCTCACCACCGCCGACGTCGGCTCCGACATCCGCAAGCGCACCCTCCACACGCTGGAGGCGATGGGCATCCCGGTCGAGTACTCCTTCCACGAGGACTCGCCCAGCCAGCACGAGATCGACCTGCGCTACACCGACGCCCTGACCATGGCCGACAACGTGATGACGTTCCGCCTGGTCGTGCGGGAGATCGCCCAGGAGCGCGGCGTCCACGCCACCTTCATGCCCAAGCCGCTGGCCGGCGTGCAGGGCTCGGGCATGCACACCCACATGTCGCTCTACGAGGGCGACAGCAACGCCTTCGCCGACGCCAGCGACCCGTACCGCCTGTCGAAGGTCGGACGGGGCTTCATCGCCGGCCTCCTGCACCACGCCCCCGAGATCACCGCG
The DNA here is from genome assembly GCA_052038315.1 of Iamia sp. Lineage (GTDB taxonomy): Bacteria > Actinomycetota > Acidimicrobiia > Acidimicrobiales > Iamiaceae > Iamia. The sequence goes on along the minus strand of JBQGCF010000155.1, from coordinate 6,370 downwards.
GTGACCAACCAGCTGGTCAACTCCTACAAGCGGCTGATCCCCGGCACCGAGGCCCCGGCCCACGTGTCCTGGGCCCGCAACAACCGCTCGGCGCTGGTCCGGGTGCCGGTCACCAAGTCGGGCAAGGACGCCTCGGTCCGCATCGAGTTCCGCTCCCCCGACCCGGCCTGCAACCCGTACCTCGCCTTCTCGGTCATCCTCGCCGCAGGGCTCAAGGGGCTCGACGAGGGCTACGACCTGCCCGAGGAGACCACCACCAACGTCTTCGAGCTGACCCCCGCCCAGCGGGCCGCCGAGGGGCTGACCGAGCTGCCCCAGTCGCTCGCCGAGGCCCTCGACGTGATGGAGGGCTCCGAGCTGGTGGCCGAGGCCCTGGGCGAGCACATCTTCGGCTGGTTCATCCGCAACAAGCGGAACGAGTGGGCCGACTACAAGGCCCAGGTCACCCCGTACGAGCTGGAGCGCTACCTGTCGGCCTGGTAGCGCCGACAGGAGGAACCGCCATGGAGCCCTGGCTCGTCTACCCCGACCCCCCGCCGCCCGAGCTGGTCCAGACCCTCGAGCTGGCCGGCCACGCCTGGAAGGCCGTCCCCGACGAGGTCGCCGTCACCCGCATGGACTCGGAGTCCGGCTGGCGCGGCGCCGTCGTCGTCCTCGGCGACCAGCCCGAGACCGGTCTGGCCGTGTGCCGGGCCCTGCGCAAGCGGGACGTCCCCATCGAGCCGGTGCTGCTGCTCGTCCGGGGTGCCGGGCTGGCCGACCTCGAGCTGCGCGACGACCTCTACGACGACTTCTGCCTCGACCCCTTCCACCCCCGCGAGCTCGAGGCCCGGCTGCGGCACCTCCTGTGGCGGGCCGGCACCGGCTCGGGCCCGGAGATGATCGAGTACGGCGGGCTGGCCCTCAACCTGGAGACCTACCAGGCGGCCATCGACAACCGGCCCCTCGACCTCACGTACATGGAGTACGAGCTGCTCAAGTTCCTGGCCCAGCACCCGGGTCGGGTCTTCACCCGGGAGACGCTGCTCAGCCGGGTGTGGGGCTACGAGTACTACGGCGGCGCCCGCACGGTCGACGTCCACGTGCGCCGGCTCCGGGCCAAGCTCGGCGAGGAGCACGCCGGCCTGATCACCACCGTGCGGTCGGTGGGCTACCGCTTCGGCCAGTCCCGCTGGGGCTCCTGACCCGGAGCTGAGCTCAGCGGTTGATCAGCGGTTGATGTCGATCAGCTCGGAGCCCTCGAAGCGCTTCTCGGCGTCGCCCTTCAGGAAGAACCCGAGGATCCCGGCCGCCCCCGCCCCGCTCAGGGCGACGACGACGGGGAACACCACGACGAGCACGACAGCAAGGACGATGGCTCCGACCACGGCGTGATTCTGCCCTACTGCGGGGCCAAGGCCCAACACTCGACCTCGACGCGGCAGTCGAAGGGGAGGGCGGCGACGGCGACGCAGGAGCGGGCCGGGCGGGGGTCGGCGAAGGTGGCGATCCAGCGCTCGTTGAGCACGGGGTAGTCGGCCATGTCGGTGAGGAAGACGGTGGTCTTGACCACGTCGGCCAGCGAGGCTCCGGCCTCGGCCAGGCGGTCGACGAGGTTGGCCAGCACGCCGTCGACCTGCTCGGCGAAGGGCTTGTCGTGGAGGAAGGCGCCGTCGCGCAGGGGGACCTGGCCCGACACGGCGATCCACCCCCCGGCGGTGACGACGGGCGTGTACGGGGCGTCGCTCATGAGGGGGACGCTAGGCCCACCGGCAGGTCCGTGGGGACGCCGGCGTGGAGCCAGGCGGCGGCGGCCACGGCGACGAAGACGGCGTCGGTGCCGTTGACCGGCGGACCGCCGCCGTCGTCGACCTCGATCACGACGGGCGGCAGCTCGGACGCCTTGAGGATCCCGAAGGAGCGGATGGTCAGGTCCTCGACCACGCCCTCGGCGGTGACGGCCAGCCCCTCGCTCCGCACCCACGACAGGGCCTGGTGGGCGGCGCCGGTGCAGTAGCTGCGCAGGACGACCTCGTCGAGGGGGTCGCCGGCGGCCACCCGGATGCGGACCGTGCCGTCGGCGTCGACGGTGGCCTCGGCCGTCCCCCCGTCGGGCCCGACCACCGGCAGGGGGCGCCCGGCAGCGGCGGCGAGCAGCATGGCCGCCTCGGCCCACCCGGCGGCCCGGAGACCGGCGTCGGTGGGCGGACCGGCGACGTCGACCTCCTCGACCACCAGGCCGGGGGCGACCCGGGCCACGGCGGCGGCCACGCCCGGCGTGGACACGATGCGGAGCAGGCCGCGGCCGTCGGCGTCGACGCCCCCCGCCACCGGGGGCCGCTTGGGCCCGATGCGGACCACGTCCTCCCGGGCGAGGAGGACCCGGACGGGGCGGCCGTGGCGGTCGGCGAGGGTCCGGGCCGCCGAGGCGACGGGCGACGAGCGCTTGGCCCCGAAGGCGCCCCCGTTGACCAGTGGCCCGACCGGCTCGGCGCCGGGTGCGCACCAGGCGGCGTCGGGCTCGAGGTAGGCGGGCTCGACCCAGCTGGTCCGCAGCGTCGCGGCCCAGTCCCCGGGGGGGAGGTCGAGCGGCGGGGCCGGGTCGACCGTGGTGCGCCGGCCTTGGACCTTGCCGGCCTGCTGCCGCGCCTCGGCCAGGGTCGCGGCCACGATCCAATCGCCCCGCCCGTCGGGCACGGCCACCAGGGCGTCGGCCGGGGCGCCGTCGTCGGCGAAGCCGCCCCGCCCCAGGGCGACGTCGGGGCCGACCGCCTGCGGGGCGTGGCCCTCCAGGGCGGCCCGGCGGGCGGCGGCGTCGAGGTCGCGATCCCCGCCCACGGTCACGGGGGTCCCGTCCGCCACCAGGGCGTAGGCGTCGTGGATCGGCAGCCACCCGGTGCAGCGGCAGAGGTGGGCGGCCAGGGCCCGGTCGACGGCGGCGGTGTCGTCGGCGGCGACGCCCTTGGCCCGCGCCCCCTCCAGCCGGCAGATGATCCCCGGGGTGCAGAACCCGCACTGGCTCGCACCGGTGGCGGTGAAGGCCGCCGCCCAGGCGCCGGCGACCGCCGGGTCCAGCCCGTCCACGGTGGTGATGCGACGGCCGGCGACCCGGCGCAGGGGTGTCACGCAGGCGACCCGCGGCGCCCCGTCGACCAGCACCGTGCAACACCCGCACTGGCCCTGGGGCGAGCACCCGTCCTTGGCCGACCGCACGCCGAGGTGGTCGCGCAGGGCGTCGAGCAGGGTGATCCCGTCGTCGGCGACCTCGACCGGGCGCCCGTCGACCTCCAGGGCGACGGTCCGAGCCGGAACGCCGCTGGCCGGAGCCTGCGAGCTCACGCCGTCAGGCGGGCGAGCGCCTCGGCCAGCTCGTCGGCGTCGTAGATCACGTCGAGCCGCTCGGCCACGGTGCCGTCGGCGGCGACCAGGAACAGGCACGGCTCGTAGGGCAGCTGCCAGGCGGCGACCGCCGGGGCGAGGGTGGCGTCGGGCCCCTCGGCCTCGACCTCCTCGGCCGACTCGTACACCTCGACGTGGACGAAGGTGACATCGGGCGTGGCCTCGGCGGCCTCGACGAACAGGTCGAGGACGGGGCCGCAGATGGCGGTCTGGCAGAACGCCGGCGTCGACACCAGGGCGGCCACCGGGGCGGTGCCGAGCACCGACTCCAGATCGACCTCGTGGAGCGGGCAGGCCGGCTCCTTGGTGCAGATCGGGTCGACGCCGCGGGCATCCGCGGTGGTCGGCGTCGGGGTCGGCGGCAGCGGCTGGCCCGGGCGGGGGATGACGAGGGTCTCGGGGTCCCGCACCTCGAAGGCGGCCTCGAGGGGCTGGCCGTCGGTCTCGGAGACGATCCGGTAGAAGCCGACGGCCGGCGTGGTGAAGGCGACCGGGTAGTAGGCCCGGGTCAGGCCGCGGTCCCGCTTGGCGACCTCGATGCCCGCCTCGACCTCGTTGCCGTCCTCGTCCTGGATGGCGACGGTCAGCGTGTCCGGGCCGTCCTCGACGAGCGCGCCGTTGGCGTCGCTGATGCCGACCGGCAGCCGGGCCGGCTCGCCGACCACCAGGCTCGACGCGCTGTCGGCCATGAGCTGGAGGACGAGGGCCGACTCGCTGGCCTCGGTGGTGGCGTCCTGGTCGTCGGCGCCGGCGTCGTCGTCATCGCCCCCGCACGCGGCGAGGCCCCCGACGGCCACCAGGCCACCGAGGGCCACGGCCCCCTGGCGGACGCGCCGACGGCTGAGGCCGTCGGCGGGGTTCAGGAGAAGCTCTGCCCGCAGCCGCAGGTGCGCTGGGCGTTGGGGTTGTTGATCGAGAAGCCGGCCTGGGTGAGGCCGTCGGCGTAGTCGAGGGTGGCGCCCTCGAGCAGCATGGCGCTCGACGGGTCGACGACGACCCGGACCCCGCCCTGCTCGACCTTCAGGTCGTCGGCGGCGATCTCGGTGTCGAAGAACATGTCGTAGCTGAAGCCCGAGCAGCCGCCGGGCCGGACGGCGACCCGGAGGGCGAGGTTCTCGTCGCCCTCGGCGGTGATGAGCTCCGAGACCTTGGTGGCGGCCTTGTCGGTGAGTGCGATCACGTGCGCTGCTCCTCCTCGTGGTGCGCGCCTCCGCGCAGCCCGCTCACGATACCGCCGCCGGGCCGGCGCACCGCCCTCAGGCGCAGCCCGGGCCGGTCGGCGGGGCCAGGGTCATGCACGTGCCCTGGATCTGCGGGTACGACGCCGTCCACAGGGAGATGCGCAGGTCCAGGTAGCTCAACCCGGTCCGGAGCCGCTCGGCCCAGTAGTCCCGGCTGGCGTCGTCGGGCTCGTACTCGAACTGGTTGTAGATGGCCCAGAACGCCCGCGACCGGCGTGCCTCGGGGGTGAAGGCGAGGGCGGCGGCGGTGACGTTGTAGCCCTTGGCCTCGGCGTACCCCTCCCAGAAGACCTGCTCGGGCCCGCCCGACGACCGGCCCAGCACGGTGAGGAAGGCCCACTGGACGAACTCGGACGGCGTGCCCGGGAACTCGCCGAGGAGGGCGGCCTCCAGCCGGCGGAGGCCGTTGGCCTCGAGCACCTCGCCCTCCCAGTACGCGGTCTCCCCCTGGCCCGGCATCCGGTCGGCGAAGTGGTCGTAGTACCGCTCGATCGTCCGCCGCCGCGACTCCGGTGCCCGGCCGACGGTCGCGATCATGAAGGTCTTGCGGTGCGGCATCTGCGGAGCCCAGTAGTCGAGCTCGGCCTGGGTCAGGTTCCGGCGGAAGAACCCGAGGTACGTGCGGCAGATGAACTGTCGGGCCTGGCTCTCGTCGCAGAACGACGGGGCGCCGGCTCCGGCGGGGGTCGAGCCCAACCCGGTGCTGCCGGCCAGGCTGGCCAGGACCAGCCCGGCGACGGCCAGGGTGCGACGGATGGTGGTGCTCACGGCGGCCTCCAGGGCAGGGAGGGCGGACGCGACCGTGCGCAGGCCGACGACCCGCCCGAGTCGTCAGGATGTGAACGCGAGCGTGACGCTACACGAGCGACGGGTCGCGACCCGCCCCCTGCGGTCAGAGCTCGCAGGTGTCGGTGAGGACCGGGGCCAGCGGCGAGCAGAAGCGGGAGCCGTCGGGGTAGCCGTCGGGCGACGCCTTCAGGGCGATGCGCAGGTCGAGGAAGCTGGTGCCGGCGCGCAGCCGCCCGGCCCAGTAGTCCCGGCCGGCGTCGCCCGGGAAGTAGCCCAGCTCGTTCTTGTAGGTCCAGCGCACCCGGAGGTTGCGGGCCTCGGAGGTGAACGCCAGGTCCGCGGCCACCAGGTTGCGGCTCGTCTGCGTGACCCGGGTGCCCCAGTAGGTCGCCTCCTGCTCCGACGGGCTCCGGTCGAGCAGCCGGTCGAAGGTCCACTCCAGGTAGCCGTCGATCGTGCCGACGTAGGACCCGAGCAGCGCCGCCTCCAGCCGCCGGAAGCCGTTCGGCTCGAGCACCTCGCCCTCCCAGTAGGCGACCTCGCCCTCCCCGGCCTCGTGATCGATGAAGTAGGCGTAGTAGGTCTCGATGATCCGCCGGCGGGACTCGGCGGCCCGTCCGAGGGTGGCGAGGAAGTACGTCTTCCGGCCCGGCACCGACGGGGCCCAGTAGTCGAGCTCGGCCTGGCTCGGCTCGCGCCGGAAGAACGACGCGTAGCTGTCGCACACGAACTGGTCGTTCGGATCGGGGTAGCAGTAGTCCGGCGCGCCGGCACCGGCGGGCGCGGCGGCGAGTCCGACCCCGGTGACGAGGGCGACGACCGCCACGAGGACGGCGCCGACACGGCGGGCGTGGGACATGGTGACCTCCGAGGGGACGGGACGGGTCACCGATGGGATCGACCCGCCCGAGTCGACGGGCGGACGCTACCGCCTGACGTCCGGCGGGGAGGCGGATCTCCAC
>JBQGCF010000154.1:0-5325 GCA_052038315.1 Iamia sp. | reverse complement strand
CGGGGGGCGCGGGGTGGGGGCGCACCCGGGGGGGGGCGCGGCCGCGCCCGCCGGCGTCCCGGGAGCGCACCGCCCAGGCGGCCACGGGCTCGGCGGGCACGATCGTGAGGGCGACGTCGCCCAACCGGCGGGCCAGGTCGGTGGGCCTCCCGGCGCGGGACCACGTCTCGTCGAGCAGCGGCAGGTGGGCGACCACCGGCGGCCGGGGGGCGGGCATGTCGTCGAGGGCGTCGAGGGCCGCGGCCGATCCGGCGATGACGACGTCGAAGGTGGCCGCGTCGGCCAGCACCCGGCGTCGCCACACCCGCTGGGCCCGGGCCGCCAGGGCGGGGCGACCGGTGATCTCGGCGGTGGCCACGATGGCGGCGAGCGTCGGGGTCGGGCGCCGGACCACGTCGATCCCGGCGACCCCGTCGATGGCGCCGGAGCCCCCGGCGGCGGCGCCGGTGGTGGCACCCGCGGGGGCACGGCTGCGGTCGTCGTGGTCCCCGTCGTCGAGCACGACGGCCGTGACGCCCACGTCGTGCTCGGCGTGGGCCCAGCGGGCCAGGTCGAGCAGGGTCCGCGCGCTGTCACCCGACGAGTCGAGGACGAGCAGCATGCGCCGGATCACGGGGCCATGGTCGCACGTCGTCCCGGCCGCCCCGGGTGGCCGTTCGTCACGGGGGGTGGGGTCACGGTGGCGGGTCGGCGGCGGCGCGGAGGTGGGCCACCAGGTCGGCCCGGCTGGTGCCGGCGTTGAGACCGCTGGTCGACGGCATGACGTAGACCGGGCTCGGCCCCAGCCGCCGGTCCTGCCAGCCGGGCACCGCGGACCGGTCGGCGCCGGCCCGCCACCCGGCCAGGCCCACGTGGACGACCGCCGCCGGCGCCACCAGGTCGCACAGCCGGTCGAGCCGAGCCACGCCGGCCCGGTACTCGGCGGCGGTCAGCTCCGACGCCCGGGGTGTGGCCCGCTTGTCCAGGTCGGTCATCCCGATGGCGCCGTCGCGCAGGAGGCGCCACGGGTCGCGGTCGGCGCCGGCGGGGAGCAGGCCGGCCTCGGCCAGCGCCGGCCAGAACCGGTTGCCCGGCCCGGCGAAGCCCACCCCGGCATCGGCGGCGTGGAGGCTGGGGTTGAGCCCGCAGACGAGCAGCCGCAGGCCGGGACCGACCGTGTCGGCGAGGGTGCGGCCCCGGGTGGCGGTGATGTCGATGGTGGGCCAGTCGCTCGGCCGGGACCGGGGCCCGGCGGTCGAGACCTCGACGTCGACGAAGCCGGCGCCGACGACCAGCTCGGCCAGGTGCTCGGGGTCCCAGAGCGTGAAGCGCCGCCCGGGGAGGTCGTCGTCGCTGACCAGGACCTCGTCGCCGGCGAAGGCGCGCAGGGACAGCGGTGCCCCCACGGCGAGGGCCCGGTGCAGGTCGGCGAGGACGAGCGGGAGGTGGACGGCGGCGACGTGCTGGAGCGACTTGCTGGCCCAGGCCCCGCCGAGGGATCGGGGACGGACGGGCAGGGCGCCGCCCGCCGCCCGGACCAGGGGCACCCCCGGGTGGGCGGCCCGGGCGTGGGCGAGCATGGCGGCGGACGGGTCGAGCCCGACGGCGGTGGGGCCCAGGACGCCCAGGTCGTACCCCGTGCCGCACCCCAGGTCGAGCACCGGCAGCGGCCGCCCGGCCGGGCCACCGGCCACCGGGGCGTCGTGCGTCGGGTCGGGGGCAACGGCCAGGGCGCGGGCGACGAGGGCGGCGGCGCGGTCGGCCGCCGGGGCGCTGCCCCGCTCTGCGTAGGCATCGGCGTGGGCGTCGTAGGCCGCCAACGTGTCCCGGTCGAGGGCGGCGCCCCGGGCGTCGGGACGGGGGCGACGTGCGGTCAACGGCGGGCGCGCAGGCCGGGGCGCCGGGTGGGCCGGCGACGGGTGGCGCCGGAGCCTGCGCCGGTACCGGTGCCACCTGGAGCGCTGGCATCGGGACCGGCGCCACCGGGGTCGGTGGCGTCGCGACCGGCGGGGGGGCCGGAGGCGTCGAGGAAGAGGTCGAGCTGGACGTCGCGGGCGGCGCGGTCGGCCAGGGGCTCCCACGTCCGGGCGCCCCGGGGCCCCGACGTGGGCACCTCCAACCGCTCGACCGGCAGGGCGCGGGCCGCGCCCTTGGCGTCGCGCACGCCGATCGATCCGTCACGCTCCCGCCGCTCGACCGTGCCCTCCTGCCACCGGGCGTTGGGACGCGGCCGGTACCGGACCACGTCGCCGGGGTGCAGGCCGACGTCGAGGAGGTCGGGTCGGGGGTCAGCCAACGGCACCACCTCCCGAGCCACCGGTCGAGCCCCCGCCGAGGGCCCCGAACACCTTGGCCTGGAGCCGGCGCATGCCCGCCAGCCAGCGGTCGGGGTCGGTGGCCCGGCGCGCGTAGTAGCCGGCCACCTCCGGGTGGGGCAGCACCAGGAACCGCCCCTCGTCCATGGCCACGGCGACGGCCTCGGCCACCTGCTCGGGCTCGATGACGCCCTGCATCGCCACCGTCTCGACCGCAGAGCTGCCCCGGCCGCCCCGGATCATGTCGGTGTTCACGCCCTGGGGGCACAGGCAGTGGACCCGGAGCCCCTGGTCGCCGTAGGTGATGGCCAGCCACTCGGCGAAGGCCACGGCGGCGTGCTTGGTGACCGAGTACCCGGCGTCGCCGATCTGGGCCAGCAGCCCCGCCGCCGAGGCCGTGGCCAGGAAGGTGCCGCCGCCCCGCTCGACCATGGCCGGCACCACGATGCGGGCGGCCACGACGTGGGCCATGACGTTGACGTGCCAGATGCGGTCCCACGCCTCGTCGTCGGCCATGAGGCCCTGGCCGGTGCCGATGCCGGCGTTGGCGGCGAACAGCCCGACCGGCCCGAAGCGCTCCTCGGTGGCCGCCACCACGGCCTCGACCTCGGCGGCCACGCTGACATCGGCCCCCAGGCCGATCACCCGGTCGCCGTGCACACCTGCCAGCTGCTGGGCCGCGGCGGCCGCACCGTCACCGTCGAGATCGACCACGGCGACGCCGGCGGCACCATCGGCCAGGAAGCGGTCGGCCAGCGCGAAGCCGATGCCGCCGCGGGCTCCGGTGATGATGCAGGTCGTCCCGTCGAGGTCCATGGGGGGACCCTACGCCGGGGGTGTGACAGCGGAGCGCGGCGCCGCCGATCGGTGTACGGTCCTGTCTGTGAAGGGTCTGGTGCGGAGGGTCGGGGCACTCGTCGTCGTGGTGGCGCTGGTCGCCGCCTGCGGGGGCGACGGGGACGGCGACGAGGCGGAGGCGTCCACGACCACGACGGCGGCACCCGAGGTGGAGGACTTCACCGGGTCGGTCGAGGAGTTCTACCGGCTGCCCGACCCGCTGCCCGCCGGCGAGCCCGGCGACCTGATACGCACGATGGCGGTCGAGGCCCCGGACGGCCAGGTCGGCATCCGGGTGATGTACCTCTCGACCGACGCCGAGGGCGACGAGCGCGCCGCCACCGGCCTGATCTACCACCCGACCGACGCGGCTCCCGAGGGCGGCTGGCCGGTCCTGGCCTGGGCCCACGGCACCTCCGGTCTGGCCGCCCCGTGCGCGCCGAGCCGAGCCCCGTCGCCGCCGCCCGCCTTCGGCGTCGAGGGCGTGCTGGTCCAGCCCGACTACATCGGGCTCGGCCCCGACGGCGAGATCCACCCCTACCTGAACGCCGCCGCCGAGGGGCACTCGGTCATCGACCTGGTCGCCGCGGCCCGCTCCCTCCCCGAGGTCGGGGCGGGCGACGAGTGGGTCGTCACCGGCGTCTCGCAGGGCGGTCACGCCGCCCTGGTCACCGGCGAGCAGGCGGCCGAGCGGCTGCCCGACGCCGAGCTGCTGGGCACCGTCGCCATCGCCCCCGGTTCCGAGCTGGGCGAGGACTTCGGCGACGAGGTCCAGATCAAGATCATCACGACGATGGTGCTGGTCGGCGTGGCCGCCGAGGACCCGTCCATCGAGGTGGCGGACTACCTGGACCCGGAGGCGGCCGAGGCGGCGGCGGTGATCGAGACGGGCTGCGTGGGCGACGTCATCGGGGCGCTGCCCGGCTTCGCCGCCGACCCGGGCTACTTCACGACCGACCCGCGGACCTCGGCCCTCGGCGAGGAGTGGCTGGCCGAGAACGATCCCGGCCGGGTGGTGGCCGAGGCGCCGGTGCTGGTCGTCCAGGGCGGGCAGGACATCCTCGTCGTGCCGGCCCGGACCGACGCCCTGATCGAGCGGCTGTGCGGGATCGGCCAGGTCGTCGACCTGCTCGAGGTGCCCGAGGGCGACCACGACACGGTCACCGGCCTGGCCGAGGACCAGATCACCGAGTGGGTCGCCGCCCGCTTCGCCGGCGACGAGCCGACGACGACCTGCTGAGCCGGCCTACGCCACCGCCGAGATGGCGGCCTGCATGGTGTCGTCGACGACCCGGCGGCGGTCGGGGCCCCAGGGGAGGGGCATGAGGACGGGGTGGTCGACGCCGGCGTCGGCGTAGGCCCGGACGGTGTCGCGCACCAGGTCGGCGTCGCCGACGACGTCGATGGCGTCGACCATCTCCTCGCTGACGGCGTTCACCGCCCCCTTCCGGTCGCCGGCGGCGTGGCGCTCCCGCACCTCGGCCACCGAGTCGCCGAAGCCGGCCCGGGTGAAGCTCTCGGCGTAGGCGTCGACCACGGCGTAGGAGAAGAGGTCCTTGCGCCCGTTGAGGAGGGCGCCGTCGCGGTCGGCGACCCCGGCGTGGACGTAGGCGTAGACGGTGCACGACCCCGGCTCCCGGCCGGCGGCCGCCTCGCCGGCCCGCACCTGCTCGACCGACCAGGCCACGTGCGACGCCGGCAGGTAGTTGAGCAGCACCCCGTCGGCCACCTCGCCGGCCAGGGCCAGCATGCGGGGGCCGAGGGCGGCCAGCACGACCTTGGGCCGCCGGGCGTCCTCGCCGAACCGCACGCCCAGCCGGAACCCCTTCACCCCGTAGTGGTCGCCGGCGAAGGTGACCTTCTCGCCCGACAGGCACTCCTTGACCAGGGCGACGTACTCCCGCACCTGGCCGAGGGGCCGGTCGCCGTAGGGGGCGCCGTGCCAGCGGGACGTGACGACGGGGGAGGAGATGCCCACGCCGAGCAGCACGTCCCGGGTGGGGTCGAGGGCCGACAGGGTGGCGGCCGACATGGCGGCCAGCGGCGGGGTCCGGAGCTGGAGGGCGAGGACGCCGGTGCCCAGGTCGACGCCCGGGGCGGCGGCGCCGGCCGCAGCCAGGAGGGAGAAGGCCTCGGGGCCGGTCGTCTCGGCCGTCCAGAAGGAGCGGTAGCCCAGCTCGGCCGCCCGCCCGGC
>JBQGCF010000153.1:0-8112 GCA_052038315.1 Iamia sp. | reverse complement strand
CGTCCACCCGCCGTGGGCCCTGCCCGCCCCCGACGTCGACGGGGGGCTGCCGGCGGCCGTCCCCGACGACGCCGTGATCGTGGCGGCCGGCGGGCCGATCGGCTGGCGCGCCGGCACCGACCTCTTCGTCGCCCTCGCCGCCCACCTGCCGGCGACGATCGGCGGCCGGGCGGTCCACCTCGTCTGGGTCGGGCGCCCCGACGGGCCCGACGCCGGGGCGCGGGTCGCCACCGACATCGCCCTGCGCGGCGTGGCCGATCGGGTCCACGTCGTCGAGGCCGACGGGTGGAGCGCGGGGTGGCCGCCGCCGGCGGTGGTCGTCGTGCCGGCCCGGGAGTCGCCGCTGCCGCTGCTCGCCCTCGATGCCGCCCGCCGGTCGGTGCCGGTGGTCGGCGATCCGCGATCCGGGCTGGCCGACGTCCTGCCGGCCGGCGTCCTCGACGAGGCCCTGGTCGACGTGCTCGCCGCCGACGGGTTCGGCGCGTTGGCGGGGCGGGTCGAGGACCTCCTCGCCGACGGCGACGCCCGGGCCAGCCTCGGTGCCGAGGAGGGGGCCCACGTGACTCGCCACCACGATGCCGGGGCCCGGGTCGCCGAGCTGTGGGCCGACGTCGCTGCCCGCCTCGCCCGCGGCTGACCTCAGAACGGGAGCACCCGCCCCCGCAACGCCGGCCGCTCTGGCAATCTGGACATGTGTCCAGCGACCTCGTCCTCGTCGACCACCCGGCGCCCCACGTCGGGCGGGTGACGCTCAACCGCCCCGACCGGCTCAACGCCATGTCGATCGAGCTCGTCCTCGCCCTCGACGACGCCCTCGCCGACCTGGCCGCCGAGAACGGCACCTGGGTCGTCGTCCTGACCGGCGCCGGCCGCGGCTTCTGCTCGGGGCTCGACCTGGAGGACCACGGCGTGGTGCCGGGCATCGACGGGCTGACGGTCGGGCGGATCGCCCAGCGGGCCATGCGGGTCTACAGCCGCCTCGTCCCCCGCCTCCGCAAGATGCCGCAGCCGGTCGTGGCGGCGGTCAACGGACCGGCCTTCGGCGGCGGGATGTGCCTGGCCCTCGGGGCCGACCTCCGGCTGGCGTCCGAGAGCGCGGTGTTCAACGCCACCGGCATCGTCAACGGCCTGACGTCGACCGAGATGGGGGCGTCGTGGCTCCTCCCCCGGCTCGTCGGGGCGGCCTGGGCCAACGACGTGCTGCTGACCGGGCGCCGGGTCGACGCCGCCGAGGCGCACCGGGCCGGGCTGGTCAGCCGGGTCCTGCCCGACGACGAGCTGGCCGACGTCGCCGTCGAGACCGCCGCCGCCATGTGCGCCCACTCCCCCTACGGGCTGGCCATGACGAAGGACGTCCTCTGGGCCAACCTCGAGATCTCCAGCCTGGAGGCGGCCATCGAGCTGGAGGACCGCAACCAGCTGATGCTCGGCTTTACGGAGAACCTCCCCGAGGCCATGCGCGCCTTCAAGCAGGGCCGGGCCCCCGCCTACACCGACGAGCCCCGCCGCGACCTCTTCACCGGCTGAGCCGGGCGCCACGAGGAACGCCAACCGACCGCGACCGCGGCGTCGGTAGCGTGGCGCCCCGTGACCACCGGCTACGACGTGCAGAGGGTGCGGGCCCGCATCCCGGCCCTGGCCAGCGGGCTGGCCTTCTTCGACGGACCGGGCGGGTCGCAGACCCCCGACGTGGTCGCCGACGCCGTCCGGGCGACCCTCGCCGCGCCCCTGTCGAACCTCGGCGGCCACACCGTCGCCCAGGAGAACGCGGGGCGGGCGGTCGACGAGGCCCGGCTGGCGCTGGCCGACCTGCTCGACGCCGACCCCCAGGGCGTCGTCTTCGGCCGCAGCTTCACCCAGATCACCTTCGACCTGGCCCGGGCCATGGCCAAGAAGTGGGGACCGGGCGACGATGTCGTCGTCACCCGGCTCGACCACGACGGCAACGTCCGGCCGTGGGTGCTCACCGCCGAGGCGGTCGGGGCGACGGTCCGCTGGGTCGACCTCGACCCCGAGACCGGCGAGCTCGACATGGCATCGCTCGGCGAGGTCCTCACCGAGCGCACCCGCGTCGTGGCGTGCACCGGGGCCTCGAACCTGATCGGCACCCGGCCCGACATCGCCGCCGTCGCCGAGCGGGCCCACGCCGTCGGCGCCCTGGCCTACGTCGACGCCGTCCACCTCGTCCCCCACGCCGCCGTCTCGCTGCGGGCCAGCGGCGCCGACCTGATCGGCTGCTCCACCTACAAGCTCCTCGGGCCCCACGCCGGGGTGGTGGCCGGGCGGGTCGAGGTGCTCGAGGGGCTGTGGCCCGACAAGCTGGCCCCGGCCACCGACGACGTCCCCGAGCGCTTCGAGCTCGGCACCCTCCCCTACGAGCTGATGGCCGGCACCACCGCCGCCGTCGACTTCGTGGCCGACCTCGTCCCCGGCGAGGGGACCCGCCGCCAGCGGATCGAGGCCTCGATGGCCGCCCTGGCCGTCCACGAGGACCGCCTCCGCGACCGCATCGAGGAGGGCCTGCGCACCCTGCCGGGCGTGACCCTGCGTTCCCGGGCCGCGCACCGCACCCCGACGGTCCTGGCCACCTTCGCCGACCGCGACGCCGACGACGTGTCCCGGGGCATCGCCGCCCACGGCATCAACGCCCCGGCCGGCACCTTCTACGCCCATGAGCCGGCGAAGCGGCTGGGCCTCGGCCCCGACGGCGGCCTCCGGCTGGGCCTGGCCCCCTACAGCGACGACGACGACGTCGATCGGCTGCTGGACGCGCTGGGCAGGGTCCTGGGCTGACGCCGGTGCTTTGGGGGGAACGGGCGGCCGACGGCTAGACCAACGGCACGCCAGCGTTCCCCGGAGGAAGCACCGTGCCCGAAGCCGTCATCGTGTCCACCGCCCGCACGCCGATCGGGCGGGCCATGAAGGGCTCGCTCAAGAACGAGCGCCCCGACGACCTCACCGCCTTCATCGTCGACACGGCGCTGAACCAGGTCCCCGAGCTCGACCGCCAGACCGTCGAGGACCTGATCCTCGGCTGTGGCCAGCCCGCCGGCGAGTCCGGCTTCAACATGGCCCGCATCGCCGCCATCCAGGCCGGCATGCCCGACGTCCCCGGCGTCACCATCAACCGCTACTGCTCGTCGTCGCTCCAGGCGATCCGCATGGCCGCCCACGCCATCCGGGCCGGCGAGGGCGACGTCTTCGTCGCCGCCGGCGTCGAGACCGTCAGCCGCTTCCTCAACGGCATGGCCGACGTGGGCGGGGCCAAGAACCCGCGCTACGCCGACGCCGAGGCCCGCACCGCGGCCCGCCAGGCCGGCGGCCAAGGCGACTGGACCGCCCCCGAGGGCCTGCCCGACGTCTACATCGCCATGGGCGAGACGGCCGAGAACGTGGCCGAGTTCACCGGCACCACCCGCGAGGAGATGGACGAGTTCGCCGCCCTCTCGCAGCAGCGGGCCACCGCCTCGCTGGAGAACGGCTTCTGGGAGGCCGAGATCACGCCGGTCGTCACCAAGGACGACGAGGGCAACGAGGTCACCGTCACCCGTGACGACGGCATCCGCGCCGGCACCACCGCCGAGGGGCTGTCGAACCTGAAGCCGGCCTTCCGCCCCGACGGCAAGGTCACCGCCGGCAACGCCTGCCCGCTGAACGACGGCGCCGCCGCCGTGGTCGTGATGAGCGACACCCGCGCCGCCGAGCTGGGCCTGACCCCGCTCGCCCGCGTCGTCGCCTCCGGCGTGTCCGGCCTCAACCCCGAGATCATGGGCCTGGGCCCGATCGAGGCGTCGAAGCATGCCCTGCAGCGCGCCGGGCTCACCATCGACGACATCGACCTGGTCGAGATCAACGAGGCCTTCGCCGCCCAGGTGATCCCCTCGGCCAAGGAGCTCGGCATCAGCTGGGACAAGCTCAACGTCAACGGCGGCGCCATCGCCGTGGGCCACCCCTTCGGCATGACCGGCGCCCGCATCGCCACCACCCTGATCCACGGCCTCCAGGAGGCCGACGGCCGCTACGGCCTGGAGACGATGTGCGTCGGCGGTGGCCAGGGCATGGCCATGATCTTCGAGCGCCTGAGCTGATCCAGATCTAGAGCAGCACGTCGGGGCCGAGGTCCCGCACGTCGGTGGTACCGGTCAGGCCGAGGGCGACGTCGATGTCGGCCCGGAGACCGTCCAGGACGTGCCGGACCCCGGCCTCGCCGCGTCCGGCCACGGCCCACGCCCAGCCCCGGCCGATCAGGCAGGCCCGGGCGCCGAGGGCCATCAGCTTGACCACGTCGAGCCCGGTGCGGACGCCGCCGTCGGCCAGGACCTCGACCTGGTCGCCGACAGCCGAAGCCACCGCCGGCAGGGCCGACACCGACGAGGCCACCGCGTCGAGCTGGCGGCCGCCGTGGTTGGACACGACGAGGCCGTCGACCCCGGCGTCGACCGCCTGGCGGGCGTCGTCGGGGTCGAGCACGCCCTTGACGAGGAGCTTGCCGTCCCAGTGCTCGCGCACCCAGGCGATGTCGGCCCACGTGACCGACGGGTCGAACTGGGCGTCGACCCAGTCCTTGAACTGCTCGGGGGTGCTGGCGCCGGGCACCGCGTCCTCGAGGTTGCCGAAGGTCAGCGGCTTGCCGCCGATGGCGACCGAGCGCAGCCACTGCGGGTGCGACACCAGGTCGATGCCCCGGCGCGCCTTGGCCCAGGCCGAGACCTCGCCGACCATGGCGTTGCGGGTGTCGCGGTGGCGGGCGCCGACGACGGCCAGGTCGACCGTCAGCACCAGCACCGGGCTGCCCACCGCCTTCGCCCGGGCCATCAGCCCCTCGGCGTAGGCCCGGTCCCGCATCACGTAGAGCTGGAACCACGGCGGCCGGCTCGTCGCCCCGGCCACCTCCTCGATCGAGCAGATCGACACCGTCGACTCGACGAAGGGCACGCCCGCGGCCTCGGCCGCCCGGGCCGCCTGGACCTCGGCCCGCTGGGCGAACATCCCGCCCAGCCCGACCGGACCGAGGATCACCGGCGTGCTGAGCTCCTCGCCCAGCACGGTGGTGGCCTGGCTCCGGGTGCCGACGTCGCGCATCACCCGCTGGCGCAGGCGGACGTCCTGGAGGTCGGCCACGTTGGCCGCCATGGTCGCCTCGTCGTAGGCGCCGCCGTCGATGTAGTCGAACAGCTGCCGGGGCAGCCGGCGCCGGGCCAGCTCCCGATGGTCGTTGATCGTCGCCGGGGCGACACCGAGGGGTCGATCAGCCGCGAACCGCATGGCGGTGGACCGTAGGCGCTAGCAGCCGGCCTCGGGGAGGGGGACGACCCTGAGCTCGTCGGGCGACACCAGCTCCACCTCGTGGTAGAGGGGCGCCTCGCGCAGGAAGCTGCCCACCAGGACGTCGACCGTCTCGGGGTAGGCGCCCTCGCCGGCCCGGTAGGCCTCGGCCGCCACCTCGATCGTCCGGGCCTCGGTCTCGCACACGCCGGCGGGCACCTCGTCGGCGGTCTCCAGCACCTCGACCGGCATCTCGGCGGCCTCGCCCGTCGCCGCCCCCGTGGTGGTGGCGACCTCGGCCGCGCAGCCACCGGTGAGCAGCAGCGCGAGTGCGACTGCGACGACCCCCCGTCGATCCATGGGCCCGACGCTAGTCAGGCCTGGCGGGTGACCTCCACGCTGACGCTCAGCTCCTGGGCGCCGCCGCCGGCGTAGACGCCCCGGAACGGCGGCACGTCGTGGTAGTCCCGGCCGGCGGCGACCCGGACGTGGCGGTCGAACACCGGGGCCAGCGACGTCGGGTCGAGGGGCCAGACGGTGCCCGTCCACGCCGCCACCCAGGCGTGGCTCTCGCCCACCGCGGCCACCCCCACCTCGGGGTCGTCGGCCGGGTGCAGGTAGCCGGACACGTACCAGGCGGGGATGCCCATCGACCGCATGAGCGCCAGCGAGAGGTGGGCGAAGTCCTGGCACACGCCCCGGCCGGCGGCCAGGACCTCCGGGGCGGTGGTGGTGACGCCGGTGAAGCCCTGCTCGTAGGTGAGCCGGTCGTGGACGAGACCGACGACCGCCTCGGCCGCCTCCGCCGGGGTGGCGGCCGAGCCGCGGATCGAGGCCGCCGTCTCAACGATCGAGGCGTCCTCCAGCCCGACGATCGGGGTCGGCACGAGCAGCTCGTAGAAGCGGTCCTGGACCTCGGCGCCGGCCAGGTCGTCCCACGTGGCGTCGCCCGGCCCGATGCGGGTCACGCCCGTCTCGACCACGGCCTTGGCCACCACCGAGAGCTCGGTGTGGGGGACCTGCAGGTCGAAGTGGTGGACCATCGTCCCCCAGTAGTCGACGTGGTTGACGACCCGCACCGCCGGGGTGACGTCGAGCCCCCACGACAGGACGGTCTGGCGCCGGTCGCTGCGGGGCTCGAGCCGGGCCTCGTTGTACGACGTGGTGACCGGCGCCTCGTAGCGGTAGGCGGTGGTGTGGGTGATGGCGAGACGGGTCGGCATCAGATGTGGACCACCGGGGCGTCGGCGTGCCACTCGACGACGGCGGCCCGGCGGAAGTAGCGGGTCTTGATCAGCTCGTCGGTGCGGCGGCAGGCGTCCTGGAGCCGGGTGAGGGTGGCCTCGGTGGTGCGGGCCAGGTCGTCGGGGCCGGTGTAGGTGAGCTCGGAGCGCACCCGGCCGATGATCCGCACCGCGGTGTCGGGCGTGCCCGTCGAGGTGGCGATCTCCCGCAGCGACGTCTCGGCCAGCCCGAGGGCGTAGGCCACCGAGCGGGGCAGGTCCTCGGCCTGAAGCAGCATGGCGAGGGCCCGGGTGCGGGTGATGTCGCCGCCGTGGGTGCGGAGGAAGGCGTCGTTGGCCCCGCAGCTGACGAGCACGCTCGACCAGCGGGCCGGGTCGTCGGCGTCGGTCACCGCCCCGAGCAGCCGGGCCGTCATGTCGACCCGTTCGAGGCAGCGGCCGATCGTGAGGAAGCGCCAGCCGTCGTCGTGGAGGACGACCGTGTCGATCAGCCCGCCGATCAGGGCGACCCGCTCCCGCACCCAGCGGAAGAAGAGGTACGGCCCCAGGGCCCGGGCGGCCCGGATCTGGGCGTCGAGGTCGTGGTGCGTGCGGTTGATCGCCTCCCACACCTCGGTGGCCAGCACCTCGCGCAGGCCGCGGGCGTTGCTCCGGGCCAGGCGGAGCGAGCCGGCGACCGAGCTGGGGTTGTCCGGGTCGTAGGCGAGCAGCTCGGTGGCCCGCCACAGGTCGACGGCCTCGACCTCGGCGCTCCCGGCCAGCCCCATGGCGGCGAGGAGGGTGGCGCCGACGTTCGACTCGCCGGCGTCGGCCAGCATCTGGTGGACGTGGACGTCGAGCAGCCGGGCGGTGTCGTCGGCCCGCTCGACGTAGCGCCCCATCCAGTACAGCGACTCGGCGATCCGGCTCAGCACGACGGCCCCTCGGGCGACTGCTGCTGCTGGAGCTGCTGCTGGTGCTGGCGCTCGTGGTCGTCGGCCGGGCCGAACTGGAGCGGGACGGGCGGCGCCTCGGGGCGCGGCGCCTTCTCGGGCGTCACGATCGGGATCGGGCCGGTCTCGGCGGTGACGGCGTCCTTCAGCACCCACGTGTCCTTCGAGCCGCCGCCCTGGCTGGAGTTCACGACCAGGCTGCCCTCGGGCAGGGCCACCCGGGTCAGCCCGCCGGGCAGCACCCACACCTTCTCGCCGTCGTTGACGGCGAAGGGCCGGAGGTCGAGGTGCCGGGGCCGCAGCCGCCCGTCGACCAGCGTCGGCGCCGTCGACAGGGTCACGACCGGCTGGGCGATCCAGCCCCGCGGCTCGGCCAGGATCGTCTGCCGGGCCGTCTCCAGCTCCTCGTCGCTGCACGTCGGCCCGAAGACCAGCCCGTAGCCACCGGAGCCGTCGACCGGCTTCACCACCATCTGGTCGAGCCGGTCGAGGACGTGCGCCCGGGAGTCGGGGTCCTCCAGCCGGTAGGTGTCGACGTTGCGGAGGATGGCCGGCTCGCCCAGGTAGTACTCGATCAGGTCGGGCACGTAGGTGTACATGAGCTTGTCGTCGGCCACGCCGTTCCCGATGGCGTTGGCGATGGTGACGTTGCCGGCCCGGTTGGCGTGCAC
>JBQGCF010000152.1:0-6738 GCA_052038315.1 Iamia sp. | reverse complement strand
ACGCACCGACGACGACGCCCCGGCGCACCGACGACGGCTGGGAGTGGGCGGTGCCCGGCGACGTGATCGAGGTGTCCCGCTGGGAGCGGGGCACCGAGCCCACCGCGGCCCAGACCGCCGAGACCGACGACCTGGCCCGGCGGGCCCGGGACGCGGTCGGCGCCATCGTCACCGGCGAGGACGCCGCCGCCGCCGGCTACGTCGTGCGGGACGACGGCGAGGACCACTCCCACGACGGGGCGACGGTGGCCCCGGGCGACGCCCGGACGGTCCACCTGATCGACCCCGACCTGGTCGCCGACGGCCGGGAGCTCGACCCCGAGCACCCCGAGGCCCTGGTCCTCGATGTCGCCAGCGACGTCGTCTACGGGGCCATGTTCCTGTCGGAGCCAGGCCGGCCCGGCCCGCAGGCCAGCCCGGCGGCGCCGTGGCACTACCACTTCTACGAGAAGCCGGTCTGCTTCTACGACGACGCCGCCGACCTCGAGACCCGGGCGGTGCTCGCCGTCCCGGCCCCGTGCCCCGAGGGCCGCTCGGAGACCCACCGGAGCCCCGAGATGCTCCACGTGTGGCTGGTCGAGAACCCGGCCGGGGCCTTCGCCAGCGAGATGCTGCTGAGCGGAAGCCCCGGCGAGCTCGAGCGGATCGACTAGGCCGGACCGAGGGTGGCGTCGAGGTCGACGGCGTCACCGTCGCCGAGGTCGACGACGTCGGCGTCGGCCTTGCGGAACCGGTCGAGGTTGTACTCCGACCGGTGCCCGGTGGCGGTGAAGAGCACGGTGTAGCCGCCGGGGGCGAGGCCGGTGGCCGAGTAGCCGCCGGTGCCGTCGGTGGTCAGCGTCCGCACCGCGGCGCCGTTGCGGTACAGGGTCACCTTGGCGCCGGCCAGCGGCGTGGTGCCGCCGGACCCGCCGGTGACCGTGCCCGAGAGCGACCCGGGGACGGGCAGCTCGCCGTCGACGGTGAGGGCGCCGCCGGTCGTCATGGTGACCGTCGCCGCCGAGCCGATGACCTCGCCGCCGCCGAACCAGGTGACCGGGTGGGCCCCGCTGGAGTCGCGGAAGACGAGCTTGTAGCCGCCGACCGGGAGGCCCTTCAGGAGGTACTCGCCCTCGGCGTCGGTCTTGGTCGACTTCACGAAGAGGCCGGAGGTGGCGCCGTAGGCCTGGACGGTCACCAGCGGCACCGGGCCCTCGACGTCGAGGACCGTGCCCGAGATGGTGTTGGGGGCGAGGAGGGTGAACGACGACGAGGTGCTGTCACCGGCGTCCAGGTCGATGCCGACGGCGTCGTCGCGGACGGCCTGGTTCCCTGACCACCTCTGCACGAGGGCACCCGACGGGTCGGTGACCGACACGTAGTAGGTCCCGGCCGGCAGCCCCCGCAGCGAGGTCGACCCGGTGACGCCGGGGACCGACCGGTAGGCCGAGGCACCCGTCGGCGCCGTGTTGTACAGGGCCACGGTGTAGCTGCCCGGGTTCGAGATCGAGACGTCGATCTGGGCACCCGTGGCCAGGCTGGCCTCCAGCACCAGGTCGTTGACGCCGTTGAACTCGACCGGCGTCGAGCCCGACCGGGTCAGCGAGTCGTCGTACCACTCGTCGACGAAGCTCTGGGTCGGGTCCCGGAAGATCACCCGGTACTCGCCCGCCGGCACCTGCGAGCCGAGGTCGAAGGCGCCCTCCGCATCGGTCACCGTCACGTGGCTGGTGAAGCCGACGCCGTCCTCGTAGAGGCGGACCGTGATCCCGGGGATGCCCTCACCGGTGTCGTCGGCCACGACCGTCCCGCCGATGACCGGCTCGGTGACGACGATCGTCACCGTCGCCGGCGCGGAGGTGGCCGGGGCCCCGTCGCTGCGGGTGTAGGAGAAGGTGTAGGTCCCCGGCGTCACCGGGGCCACGTACAGGTACGTGCAGTCGCCCAGCTCGTCCAGCGACCCGCCGGTCGGCCCCGACGTCACGCACGTCGTGGCGTCGTCGTCGAGGTCGGACCCGCCGAGCACCAGCTCGGTCTCGGACTCCGGGCCCACCGTGAAGGTCTGGGCCACCGCGGTCGGCACCCGGTTGTCGATCGTCACCGTGACCGTCGCCGAGGTGCTGGTCCCGCCGAAGCCGTCCGACACGGTGTAGGTGAACGTGTCGGTGCCGTAGACGACCGGCGGCGCGGTGTAGGTCACCGAGCAGCCCGTGCCGGTCAGCGTCCCCTCGACGGGCTGCGCCGCCGTGCACGTGCTGATCGTGTCGGCGTCCGGGTCCGTCCCGGACAGGCTGATCGGCAGCCCGACGCCCTTGGTGGCGCTCACCGAGCGGGCCGGCGCCGAGGGGTTCCGGTTCCCGATGTTCAGGGTGATCGTGTAGTTCGGGCTCGTCCGCCCGAGGGAGTCGGTCACCCGGTAGGTGAAGGTGTCGGTCCCGACCGCCTGGTTGCCGTTGGCGGTGTAGGTGCGGGAGCAGCCGCTGCCGCCCAGCGAGCCCTTGCCCGGCGAGGTGACGATCGAGCAGGACACCGGGTTGTCGCCGTCGGGGTCCGAGGCCGCCAGCGTGATGGCGGCCGCCGTCGTCTTCTGCACCGAGTAGGTGGCGTTGGCCCCGACGGGGGCGTCGTTGACGACCCACGTGATCGAGGCGGTGCCGGCCTCGCCGGCGAAGCCGTGGGCGTTCGTCGGGGCCGCCGCGCCACCGCGCCCGGGATTGGTCCGGACGCTGCAGGACTCGCGGATCCGGCCGCAGGCCTGGCTCCGGTCGAGCGAGCTGGTGTAGCTGGGGCTGCCCGACTGGGCGTAGGACGAGCCGCCACCGCCACCGCCACCGGCCTCGCTGAAGAGCGAGTACCAAGGGGCGTCGCCGCCACCGCCACCGCCACCGCCGAAGTAGCCGCCGCCACCGCCACCGCCGCCGACGCAGCCGTCGCTGCCGGCTCCGGCACCACCGTTGCGGCCGCTGCCGTTCGCACCGCTGCAGCCACCGCCGCCGGCGCCGCCGGCCGCGCTCTGGGTCGCACCGCCGCCACCGCCGCCGTTGCTGTTGGACGAACCGCCGCCGGTGGCGGTCACGCCGTTGGCGTTGGTGACGGCCGAGGGGCCGCCGGTGCCGCCCGTCGGGTTCTGGCCGGCGCAGCAGCGCCAGATGGCCCCGCCACCGCCACCGCCACCGGCGACGACGAGGGGGGTGGTGCACGTGCCGTTGCCGAGGCACAGGGCGGTGGCGCCACCGCCGGCGCCGCTGTGGCTGTTGCCGCCGCCGCCGTTGCCGCCGGACCCGAAGGCCGAGGGGCCGCCGAGCCCGCTGACGCCGGCCTGCTGGCCACCGCCACCGCCGCAGCCGACGGTGAGCGAGACGACCTGGCCGGCGCTGAGGCCGGTGAGGGTCGTCGTCACGGTCGTGCCGCCACCGCCCGGGCCCGAGCCCGAGGAGGCGGCGTCGGCACCGCCGCCACCGCCGCCGCCACCGGTGAGGGTGACGACGGCCGACAGGGTCCCCGTCGGCACGGTGTAGGTCGTCCAGCCGCTCCCGCACGCGGGTGCGGTCGTGAAGGCGGCCACGTTGCTGCGGGCCTCGGCGACCGGCGCCTGGACCGTCGCCGTGGCGACGGCCAGCACCAGGCCCAGGAGCAGGCTGGCCGGCACGGCCAACAGGCGCGTGGGCAGAGCCCACGAACGGGTGGTGGTCATGTTGTCCCCCTCAGGGTTCGTGTCGCCGCCCCAAGCACGACGACCCGACGGTGTGACAGGTTAGACGGGTTGTCAGGCGGGTGTGAGCGTGGCGTCGATGGCGACCGTCCCGCCGTCGACGACGTCGACGACGTCGGCATCGGCCCGGCGAGAGCGGTCGAGGTTGTACTCGGCCCGATGGCCGGGAGCCGTGAACAGGGCGACGTAGCCGCCCGGGGTCAGGCCCGTGGCGCTGTAGGCCCCGTTGGCGTCGGTGGTCACGGTGCGGGCCACGGCGCCGTTGCGGTACAGGGTCACCTTGGCGCCGGCCAGCGGCGTGGTCCCGTCGGCCCCGCCGGTGACGGTGCCACCGACCGAGGCCACGACCGGCAGCTCGCCGTCGATGGTGAGGGCGGCGCCGGTGGTCATGTTGAGCGTGATGGCCGAGCCGATGACGTCGCCGCCGTACCAGGTGGCCGGGTGGGCGCCGCTGGTGTCCCGGAAGACGAGCTTGTAGCCGCCGACCGGCAGGCCCTTGAGGGCGTACTCGCCGTCGACGTCGGTCTTGGTCGACTTCACGAAGAGGCCGGAGGTGGCGCCGTAGGCCTGGACGGTCACCCCGGGCACCGGGCCCTCGGAGTCGAGGACCGTGCCGGCGATGGTGTTGGGCGCGATGAGGGTGAACGGCGAGGCGACCGCGTCACCCGGGTCCAGGTCGATGCCGACGGCCTCGTCGCGGACGGTCCGGTTGCCCGACCACCGCGCCACGAGGGCGCCGGACGGGTCGGTGACCGAGACGTAGTAGGTGCCGGCGGGGAGGCCCCGCAGCGAGGTCGACCCGGTGACGCCGGGGACCGACCGGAACGCCGAGGCGCCCGTGGGGGCCGTGTTGTAGAGGGCCACGGTGAAGGGCCCGTCGTTGGAGATCGACACGTCGATCTGGGCCCCGGTGGCCAGGCCGGCCTCCAGCACGAGGTCGTCGACCCCGTTGAACTCGACCGGCGCCGACCCCGACCGGGTGGGCGAGTCCTCGTACCACTCGTCGACGAAGTCCTGCGACGGGTCCCGGAAGATCACCCGGTACTCGCCGACCGGCACGTCCGACCCGAGGTCGAACGCACCCTCGGCATCGGTGGTCGTGGCGTGGGTCGTGAAGCCGACGCCGTCCTCGTAGAGCCGCACGGTGATGCCGGGGATGCCCTCGCCGGTGGCGTCGGAGGTGACGAGCCCGCGGACGCCCGGCTCGTTGACCGTGATGGTGACGGTGGCCGGGGCCGAGGTGGCCGGGGCCCCGTCGCTGCGGGTGTAGGTGAAGGTGTAGGTCCCGGGCGTGGCCGGCGCCGAGTAGAGGACGACGCAGTCGCCCAGCTCGGCCAGGGAGCCGCCCGTCGGCTCGCTCGTCGCGCACGTCGTGCTGTCGCCGTCGACGTCGTCACCGCCGAGCACGATCTCGGTGTCGGACGACATGGTGACCGAGAAGGACTGGTCCGCCGCCGTCGGCGTCTCGTTCAGGATCCCGATCGAGATGGTCGCGGTGCTCGAACCGCCGAAGGGGTCGGTGACCGTGTAGGTGAAGGAGTCGGTGCCGAAGGCGTCGGCCGGCGCCGTGTAGGCGACGGCGCACCCGGTGCCGGTGAGCACGCCGACCCCCGGCTGGCCGGCGCTGCACGTCACCGCGTCGCCGTCGGGGTCCGAGGCGGCGAGGGAGATGGGCAGGGCCGTGTTCTTGGCCGTCTGGAGCGACTGGTCCGCACCGGCCGGTGCCCGGTTCACGATGGTGAGCGACACGGTGTAGGTGGCGCTGTCCCGGCCGTCGTCGTCGGTCACCTTGTAGGTGAAGGAGTCGGCGCCGACGGTGCCGGCGTCGGCCGTGTAGGAGGCCGTGCAGCCGGTCGAGCCGCTGAGCGAGACGGAGCCCTTGGTCGGCTGGCCGACGATCGAGCAGGCGAAGCCGGTCTCGCCGTCGGCGGCGGCCAGGGTGATCGACTTGGCCACGCCCTTGGTGGCGTTGCCGGCGACCTGGTTGGCGCCGGTGGGCGCCGGGTTGGTGATGAAGGTGACGCTGACGCTGCCCGCGCCGCCGGCCCCGTTGCCCTGACCGCCACCGGCGCCGCCGGAGGAGTCGAAGGAGCGGTTGGTCACCGTGTTGAGGGCCCACGACGAGCCGCCGCCACCGCCACCGGCACCGCTGAAGGTCGAGTAGCAGAGCGTGCCGCCGCGGCGGACGCCGCCGGCACCGCCACCACCGCCGGTGTAGCCACCGCCGCCACCGCCGCCGTCGATGCTGTTGGCGACGCTGCGGTCGCCACCGTCACCGGAGCCGCCGCTGCGGCTGGGGGCCGACGACTGGTTGCCGCCGTTGCCGCCGACCGAGCCGTTGTTGTTGGAGGTCACCCGGCCACCGAGGCCGCCGGTGTTGTTGCCGGCGGCGGAGCCGTTGGAGGTGCCGTTCTCACCGGCGACGCCGATGCCGCCACCGCCACCGCCACCACGGCCGGGCTCGCCACCGCTGCCCGAGCCGCCCCGGGCGCCGCCGATGCCGACGCCGCCGTTCTGGTTCGAGGACTGGGAGCCGCCGTTGGCGGCACCGCCGCCACCGCCGTTGTTGCCGGAGCCGCAGACGCCGGCGCCGGTGTCCGAGGCCCCGCCCCCCCCCCCCCCCCCCCCGGCGATGGCGACCACCGTGCAGGTGCTGGACGACGTGCCGACGCAGAGGGCGGAGGCGCCGCCACCGGCACCGCTGCCGTCGCCGCCGTCGGCGTAGCCCCGCGCACCGGTGGTGCTGTTGGCCCCGCAGCCCTGCCAGAAGTAGACGTTCTCGCCGGCGTCCAGGGCGATGCGGCCGATGACCCGGCCGCCGGCGCCGCCCGGGTTGCCCTTGTTGTCGTCGTCGGGGGCCTCGCCACCGCCGCGGCCACCGCCACCGGCGATGGTGAAGTCGGCCCGGATCGAGCCGGCGGGCGCCGTGGCCCCGACCCAGCCCGTGCAGCTGAGCGTGCCGAAGCTGGCCGCCGAGCTGCCGTAGGCCGCACCGGCCGGCGCCGGGACCGCCACACCGGCGGCCACCCCGGCCACCACGCCACCGG
>JBQGCF010000151.1:0-13212 GCA_052038315.1 Iamia sp. | reverse complement strand
TCGGTGATGTGGCCGGTGCGCTCCTCGGCCCAGCGGGGCACGACCCGCATCCCGGTCCGCACCCCCGACGGGCCGTCGACGGCGAGGACGTGGAGCAGCGAGGTGTCGGCCCCGTCGAGCTGGACCAGGGCCCAGGCGAAGGGCTGCTGGAGCGGGTGCTTCCGGCGGGGCTCGTCGACCCAGGTCCAGCCGGTGACGGTGCCGGCCGGGCCGACGTCCACCAGGTCGGGCTCGACGGCCTCCCCGCTCTCCGGGTCGTACTCGAGGGCCGGGCAGATCACCCGGCCCTCGGTGGTCCGGCTGGCGAGCAGGCGTTGGTCGCGGAGACCGGTGAGGAAGCCGCCGACCACCGGTCCGAGGCTCCGCCGGTACATCAGCTCCATGGTGAAGGTCGATGTGTCCGTAGGCACATCGGCAGTAGAACACATTCTACTTCGGACTGCCACCCACCGGTCCTGAGCAGGCAAAAGGCGACTCGTTGCCGGGTGTGGGAGAACGTGTTCTACTTGGCGTCATGGCGTTCAACCTGGCCGACCTCGCCGAGCACACCGTCGACGCCGTGCCCGACCGCACCGCGCTGATCTGCGGCGAGCGGTCGGTGACCTTCGCCGAGCTGGAGGCCCGGGCCAACCGGCTGGCCCACCACCTCGCCGCTCAGGGCATCGGCGAGCGGGACCACGTCGCCATCTACTCGCTCAACAGCATCGAGTACGTCGAGGCCATGCTCGCCGCCTACAAGCTCCGGGCCGTCCCCATCAACGTCAACTACCGCTACGTCACCGACGAGCTGGTCTACCTGTTCGACAACGCCGACATCGTGGCCGTCGTCTTCCAGGCCGCCTTCGCCGACCGCATCGCCCACGTGAAGCCGCGGCTGCCGATGCTCCGGCACCTGATCCAGATCGACGACGGCACGGTCGACCCCGAGGTGACGGGGGCGATCGCCTACGAGGACGCCCTCGCCGGCCACTCGGAGGAGCGCGACTTCGGGCCCCGGGACGACGGCGACCTCTACATCCTCTACACCGGCGGCACCACGGGGCTGCCCAAGGGGGTGATGTGGCGCCACGAGGACGTCTGGCGCACCCTCGGCGGCGGGATCGACTTCGTCACCGGGCAGCGCATCGAGGACGAGTACGAGCTGTCCCGGAAGGCGGCCGAGGCCGTGCCGCCCACCGGCCTGGTCCTGGCCCCGCTGATGCACGGCGCCGCCCAGTGGGGGACCCTCGGCGGGCTGTTCAAGGGCGTCACCAACGTCCTGCTGCCCAAGTTCGACCCCCACCACGTCTGGCAGGCAGTCGAGGCCCACGGCATCGCGGTGGTCACCATCACCGGCGACGCCATGGCCCGGCCGCTGATCGAGGCCCTGCGGGAGCGCACCTACGACACGTCGTCGCTGGTGGCGATCAGCTCCACGGCGGCGGTGTTCTCGCCGGTGGTCAAGGACCAGCTGTTCGAGCTGCTGCCGAACCTGTTCATCAGCGAGGCGGTGGGCTCGACCGAGGGCGGCTTCAACGGCCTGCGCCTGGTCGAGAAGGGCAAGACGCAGACCGGAGAGGGCCTGATCAACGTCCCCCTCGGTCCCGACTCGATGGTGATCGGGCTCGACCACGACCGGCCCGTCGAGCCGGGGGAGACCGGGCGGCTGGCCCGGGGCGGCAACGTCCCGCTCGGATACCACAAGGACCCGGAGAAGACGGCGGCCACCTTCATCGAGGTCGACGGCCGCCGCCTCTCGGTGCCCGGCGACATCGCCCGGCTCGAGCTCGACGGCACCCTCACCCTGCTCGGGCGGGGCTCGCAGTGCATCAACTCGGGGGGCGAGAAGATCTACCCCGAGGAGGTCGAGTCGGCCCTCAAGGCCCACCCGAAGGTGTTCGACGCCCTCGTGATCGGCGTCCCCGACGAGCGGTGGGGCCAGGCCGTCGCCGCCGTCGTCCAACCCCGCGACGGCGAGGCGCCCACGCTCGACGAGCTGGCGGAGCACTGCCGCACCCGCCTCGCCCGCTACAAGGCGCCGCGCCGGCTCCACATCGTGGACGAGGTGCCCCGCCAGCCCAGCGGCAAGCCCGACTACACCCGCGCCCGCGCGGTCGCGACCACATCGAACAGCACGGAGGATGCATGACCCTCGCCGAGGACCTTGGGATCGAGTACCCGATCTTCGCCTTCTCACATTGCCGCGACGTCGTGGCGGCGGTGACCAACGCCGGCGGGATGGGGGTGCTCGGCGCCCTCGCCTTCACCCCCGACGAGCTGGAGCAGGAGCTGACCTGGATCGACGAGCACGTGGGCGGCAAGCCCTACGGCGTCGACGTGGTCATGCCGGTGAAGACGGTCGACCGCGACGCCGGCATCGACGACGTCAGCGACATCGGGGCCAAGCTGCGCGAGCACATCCCGCAGACGCACTGGGACTACGTCGACAAGGTGCTGGCCGACCACGGCGTCGACGTCGAGGCCCGCAGCGGCGAGCTGGCCGCCGGGTCGGGGCTGAGCGCCGGCGTCCTCGGCTGGACGGCGGCCACCGGCTCGCCCCAGATCGACATCGCCCTTCAGCACCCGATCAGCCTGCTGGCCAGCGCCCTGGGCCCGCCGCCCAAGGCGGCCATCGACCAGGCCCACGAGCAGGGGGTCAAGGTCGCCGCCCTGATCGGCCGGGTCGAGCAGGCCGTGCGCGACGTGCAGCTGGGCGTCGACATCATCATCGCCCAGGGCTACGAGGCCGGCGGCCACACCGGCGAGGTCGCCTCGATGGTCCTCATCCCCGACGTGGTCGACGCGGTCGACGTCCCGGTGCTGGGCGCCGGTGGCATCGGGTCCGGTCGTCAGATGGCCGCGGCCATGGCCCTCGGCGCGGCCGGGGTGTGGACCGGGTCGATCTGGCTGACCGTCGCCGAGAACGGCACGTCGGGCCCGGTCACCGAGAAGCTGCTGGCCGCATCGTCCACCGACACGGTGCGGTCGCGGGCCTTCACCGGCAAGCCGGCCCGCCAGCTGCGCACGGCCTGGACCGACGCCTGGGAGGCCCCCGAGTCGCCCGGCACCCTCCCGATGCCGCTGCAGTTCATCCTCAACTCCTACGCCACCCAGAAGATGGGCGCCTCGCCCCCGAAGGAGCTCGTCGGCATGCCCGTCGGGCAGATCGTGAGCCGCATGGACAAGGTCCGCAGCACCAAGCAGGTCGTCGTCGAGATGGTCGAGGAGTACGTCGCGACCACCGAGAAGCTGATGGCCGGGCTGGGGGCGTGATGTCGGACCGTTACACGATCATCTCGTCGGACTGCCACGCCGGCGGGAGCCACGCCCAGTACCGCGAGTACCTCGACCCCGCCTTCCACGAGGACTTCGACGCCTGGCGGGGCAAGTACAAGAACCCGTACAAGGACCTGGGCGACACCCGGCGGCTGCGCAACTGGGACGACGAGATGCGCAACGGCCAGCAGGAGTCCGACGGCATCGTCGGCGAGGTCGTGTTCCCCAACACGGTCCCGCCGTTCTTCCCGAGCTTCGTGCTCTTCGCCAAGCCGCCCACCGACGACGAGTACCGGCACCGCCACGCCGGCGTCCAGGCCCACAACCGCTGGCTGGTCGACTTCTGCTCCCGCTTCCCGGAGCGCCGGGCCGGGGTCGGCCAGATCTTCCTCAACGACGTCGACGACGCCATCGCCGACGTGCGCTGGATCAAGGAGCACGGGCTGCGGGGCGGGATCCTGCTGCCCAACATCGCCCCCGACGTGAAGTGGGTGAAGCCGCTCTACGACCGCTGCTACGACCCGCTGTGGGAGGTCCTCCAGGACCTCGAGGTGCCGATCAACGTGCACAGCGGCACCGGCAACCCGGACTACGGCCCGTACCCGGTGTCGATGCTGCTCTACATCAACGAGGTGCCCTTCTACACCGAGCGCCCGCTGGTGCAGATGATCCTGTCCGGCGTCTTCGAGCGCTTCCCGCGCCTCAAGGTCGTGCTGACCGAGGCCGGCTGCGCCTGGGTGCCGCCGCTGCTGGAGCGGCTCGACGGCGTGATCCGGGGCATCCGGGACACCGGCGCCACCGGCGAGATCCGCTATGGCGCCGACCACGTCCTGCCCAAGGACGCCAGCGAGTACTTCCACCAGAACGTGTGGATGGGCGTCAGCCAGCCCCGTCAGGCCGACGCCGAGGCCCGTCACGTCATCGGCATCGACAAGTTCATGTGGGGCAGCGACTACCCCCACGACGAGGGCACGTACCCGTACACCCGGGAGAACCTCCGGGCCCGGTTCAGCGACGCCCCCGAGGACGAGATGCGGAAGATCCTCGCCGGCAACGCCGCGCAGATGTACGGCTTCGACCTCGACGCCCTGGCGCCGATCGCGGCGCGGTTCGGCCCGACGGTCGAGGAGGTGGCCACGCCGATCGACGCCGTGCCCGACAAGACGCTCGAGCGCATCTCGGGCGACATGGACAGCCGGGCCATCAAGTGAGGGTCCCCGGCGACCTGCTGGTCGAGATCGACGATCCCGCCCCCGGGGTCCGGCGCATCACCCTCAACCGGCCCGAGAAGCGCAACGCCCTCAACCACAAGCTGCGGGGAGACCTGATCGACGCCCTGGAGGCGGCCGACGTCGACGACGACGTCCGGGTCTCGATCGTGCGGGGCGCGGGGCCGTGCTTCTCGGCCGGCTACGACCTCGGGGGCGGCAACGAGGGCCTGCCCATGCCCCACCACACGGCGCCGGGCGACGGGCAGTGGCCCCGGCACGTCACCGAGACGTGGATGGGGATCTGGGACCTGGCCAAGCCGGTGATCGCCCAGGTCCACGGCTACTGCCTGGCCGGGGGGAGCGAGCTGGCCACCGGGTGCGACCTGGTCTACGTCGCCCACGACGCCCAGATGGGCTACCCGGCCGTGCGCTTCGGCGTGCCCGACATGCACTTCCACGCCTGGTTCCTCGGGATGAGGGCGGCCATGGAGATGGTGCTCACCGGCGACTCCATCTCCGGCGACGAGGCCGTGCGGCTGGGGTGGGCCAACCGGGCCTTCCCGGCCGCCGACCTCGACGAGTCGGTCGTGGGCCACGCCCCGCGCCACGCCCGGGTGCCGCCGGACGTGGCCGCCATCAACAAGCGGACGGTCCACCGGCAGATGGACGTGATGGGCCTGCGGGCCGGGATCCGGGCCGGCACCGACCTGTGCGCCCTCGGCACCAAGCAGGCCGGGTTCACCGCCTTCATCGACCGCATCGACGAGGTGGGGTTGAAGGAGGCCCTGTCCGAGCGGGATGGCCCCTTCCACGACTACCGAACGGCCTAGGGCCCTCCTCGTCTTCGTCGGGGTCCAGCTGGCCCAGGTGATGTCGTCGCTCGACGGCACCATCGTCGCCACCGCCCTGCCCACCATCACCGACGACCTGGGCGGCTTCAACCGGGTCACGTGGGTGATCACCGCCTACGTGCTCGGCGTGGTGGCGACCATGCCCCTCTACGGCAAGATCGGCGACCTCTACGGCCGGCGCCGGGTGATGATGGCGGCGATCGTCCTGTTCCTCGTCGCCTCGGCCGGCTGCGGGCTGGCCCCGACGATGGACACGCTGCTGCTGGCCCGCTTCGTCCAGGGCCTCGGCGGGGGAGGGCTGGGCGCCCTGTCGATGGCGGTGGTGGCCGACGTCGTCCCGGCCCGCCGGCTCGGGCGCTGGATGGGCTACCAGGGCGTCATCTTCGCCATCTCCAGCGTGTCGGGGCCGCTGGTCGGTGGGCTCTTCGTCGACCACCTCAGCTGGCGCTGGGCCTTCCTGATCAACCTGCCCGTCGGCGCCGTGTCGCTGACCGTCGTCGCCGTCCACCTGCGCGTGCCGTACCGGCGGGTGCCGCACCGGCTCGACTGGCCCGGGTCGCTGCTGCTGGCCTCGGCCCTGGCCTGCCTGGTCCTGATCGCCACCCTCGGCGGCAACGAGGTCCCGTGGGCCTCGGGCCGGATGGCGGTGCTGGTCGTCGGGCTGGTGGGCCTGACCGTGCTGTTCGTCCTGCGGGAGCAGCGGGCGCCCGAGCCGGTGCTCCCGCTCTCGCTCCTCGCCGACCCGGTGATCCGGGTCAGCGCCGCGGTCAACCTCACCAGCGGGCTGCTGATCTGGTGCGGGATCTTCTTCGTCCCGCTGTTCGTGCAGGAGGTGCGGGGGCTGACGCCGACCCGGGCCGGCTTCGTCCTGATGCCGCTGATGTTCGGCGCCGCGGTCGGGACACTGGTCGCCGGGCGCCGGGTCGAGCGCTCGGGCGCCTACCGGACCTGGCCGATCACCGGCTCGGTGCTGATGCTCGTCGGCGTCGGGCTGCTGGCCACGATCGGGATCGACACGCCGGTCCTCGCCGTGGCCGGGTTCGCCCTGGTCCTCGGCACCGGCGTCGGCCTGGTCATGCAGCCCTCGCTGCTGGCCGCCCAGAACGCGGCCCCGCCCGCCGCCCTCGGCATCGCCACGTCGACCGCCCTGCTGTGCCGGTCGATCGGCAACACGATCGGCACCCCGATCTTCGGGGGTGTGCTCAACGCCGGCCTGGCCGGCTCGGCCCGCGACCCGGCCGACTTCGCCGACGCCCTCCCCGTCGTCTTCCTCGCCGCCACCCCGGTGGCCCTCGTCTCGATCGTCATCGCCTGGCGCCTCCAGGACCGCCCCCTGAGAGACGAGCTGGGAGAACACGTTCTTCCGGCGAATCCCGTTCCGGCGGTCGACATCTGAGAGAACACGTTCTACCTTGTGGCGCATGACACAGGGGTTCTGGGCGTGGGCCGACGAGCAGCCGGAGCGGGTGGCCATCGTCGCCCCCGACGGGCGGGAGGTGACCTACGGCGAGCTGGCCGGGGCGGCCAACCGCCTCGTCCACGGGTTGCGGGAGGCCGGCGTGCCCCCGGGCGGGGGCGTCGCCCTGGTGATGCCCAACAGCATCGAGGTGATCGAGCTCTACCTGGCCGCCCTCCAGGCCGGCTGGTACGTCACGCCGATCAACCACCACCTCGTCGGCCCCGAGATCGCCTTCATCGTCGAGGACTCCGAGTCCGACGTCTTCGTCGCCCACGAGCGCTTCGCCGAGGCCTGTGCCGCCGCGGCCGAGGAGACGTCGCTCCCGCCCGAGCAGTGCTTCGCGGTGGGGGAGGTCGAGGGCTTCCGGCCCCTCGCCGAGCTGTCCGCCGGCCAGCCCTCGTCCTCGCCGGAGGACCGCGCCGCGGGGCAGGCGATGCACTACACGTCGGGCACGACCGGCCGGCCCAAGGGGGTGCGCCGCAAGCTGTCGGGTGCCCCGCCCGAGGCCTCGGCGATCGGGTCGCAGTACTTCCTCGGCATGTTCGGCATCCAGCCCGGCGGCGACGGCGTCCACCTGTGCGGCTCGCCGCTGTACCACACGGCTGTGCTGGCCTTCGTCGGCGCCTCGCTCAACATCGGCCACCTCGTCGTCCTCATGGACAAGTGGACGCCGGAGTCGATGCTCGAGCTGATCGACCGCCACCGGGTGACGTCGTCGCACATGGTCCCGACCCAGCTCCACCGCCTGCTCGCCCTGCCCGACGAGGTGAAGGACCGCTACGACGTGTCGTCGGTCCGGAACATGGTCCACGCCGCGGCGCCGTGCCCGAAGGAGATCAAGCAGCGGATGCTCGACTGGTGGGGCCCGGCGATCTGGGAGTACTACGCCGCCACCGAGGGCGGGGGCACGGTCGTCAGCCCCGAGCAGTGGCTGGCCAAGCCGGGCACGGTCGGGCTGCCCTGGCCCTCGTCGGAGATCCGGGTGCTCGACGAGGAGGACCGGGACTGCCCGCCGAACGTCCCCGGCACGGTCTTCATGAAGATCTCCGGCGCCGCCGACTTCGAGTACTTCAAGGACAAGGGCAAGACGGAGGCCAACCGGCGGGAGGGCTTCTTCACCGTCGGCGACGTCGGCTACCTCGATGACGACGGCTACCTGTTCCTCAACGACCGCAAGAGCGACATGATCATCTCGGGCGGGGTCAACATCTACCCGGCCGAGATCGAGGCCGCCTTCCTCACCCACCCGAAGGTGGCCGACGCCGCCGTCTTCGGCATCCCCCACCCGGACTGGGGCGAGGAGATCAAGGCGGTGGTCGAGCCGGCCGACGGCGTGGCGCCGTCCGACGCGCTGACCGAGGAGCTGCTGGCCCACTGCGCCGAGCGGCTGGCGAGGTTCAAGCTGCCCCGGTCGATCGACTACACGGACGAGATGCCCCGGGACCCCAACGGCAAGCTCTACAAGCGCCGCCTGCGCGACCCCTACTGGGCCGACCGGGCCACCGCCATCTGACACAGCGCCTCACAACCCCCCGGCCCGGGCCGACGGTGGGAGGGTGTTCGGCGACGAGGTGGCGGAGGTGCTTGGCGCGCTCCCGGTGGGGGTGTTCTTCACCGACGCCGAGGGCCACCTGACCATGGCCACCGACATGGCGGCCGACATCGCCGGGATCCCCCGGGACAGCTGGCAGGGCAAGCACGCCATCGACATCATCGACCCCGACGAGGTCGTCGACCTGCTCGGCCACATCGCCTCGGGCCACGACATCGACGACACCGCGGTCGGCGGGCCCCACACCTTCCACATCACCGGGACCGACGGCCGGCGCCGGAGCCTGGAGGTGTGGGCCCGGAACCGCTCCGGCGACGGGCTGATCGACGGCTTCGCCGTCGTCGTCACCCACGAGGCCACCAACCGGCTGCTGCTCGACGTGGTCCAGGGCGTGGCCGCCGGCGACCCGGTCGCGGTGGTGATGGACGGCGTGGCCCGGGCCATGGGTGGGATGCCGGTCGAGGCCAGCGCGCTCGTCCTCACCCTGGGCGACGACGGCCTGCTCTGGCCCCGCACCGACCCGCCGGAACGCTACGACGAGGCCTCGCTCGCCCTCGCCCGCCGGGTGGTGGCGACCGGCCGGCTCGAGCACCACGCCGACCTCGACGGCCGCGGCCCGGCCTGGTGCCACCCGGTGCCCGGCGGCCACCCCGACAGTCCGCGGGGCGCCCTCCTCGTGTGGCCCGACACCACCCTGCTGCCGACCCTCAACCAGGCCCAGCACGTCGAGCGGGCCATCGCCGTGCTCGACCTGGCCATCACCCGGGACGAGGCCATGGGCGAGCTCCGCCGGGCGGCGACCCACGACGACCTGACCGGCCTCCTCAACCGCGGTGCCCTCCACTCCCGCTGGACCGACCGCTCGAAGGACGGCACCGCGTTCCTCTACGTCGACCTCGACGGGTTCAAGCCGATCAACGACGCCCTCGGCCACCAGGCCGGCGACGCCGTGCTGGTCGAGGTGGCCCGGCGGATCCGGGGCGTCGTGCGGCCCGAGGACGACGTCGTGCGCCTCGGTGGCGACGAGTTCGCCGTGGTGTGCCCCGACGCCGGCGAGGGGGCGGCCCGGTCGATCGCAGAGCGGGTCGTCGCCGCCGTGGCCGAGCCGATCACCCTCGACGGCGGCCCGACCGTCGCCGTCAGCGCCAGCGTCGGCGTCACCCAGGGCGGCGACACCTTGGACGAGCTGATCGAGGCCGCCGACACCGCCCTCTACCAGGCCAAGCGCACCGGCGGAGCGAGGGTCGTGGTGGCGACTCAGCCCTCGTAGGGGGAGATCAGCACCCGGCAGGCGCGCTCGAGCTCGCTGGTGACGTGGTCGAAGCTGGTGCGGCCGTTGGCCCAGCCGACCAGGCTCGAGTACCAGACGTGGCCGAGGCAGGCCAGGATGTCGGCCCGGACCTGGGGC
The DNA here is from genome assembly GCA_052038315.1 of Iamia sp. Lineage (GTDB taxonomy): Bacteria > Actinomycetota > Acidimicrobiia > Acidimicrobiales > Iamiaceae > Iamia. Next base: position 3,476 of record JBQGCF010000151.1, on the reverse strand, counting down.
TCGAGGTGGGCGAGGATCGGCTCGCCCATCGACGCGATCGACATGCGGACCTCGCCGCCGCTCTCCCGCACGCCGGCGTCCGACGACGACAGGGCCCGGACCAGGGCCATGCTCAGCTTGGGCTGGCGCTGCATGGCCCCGCAGGCCCGGCGCAGCACGTCGACCATCTGCTCGGTCGGGGTGTCGCCCCGGGGCGGGGAGTGGGCGACCCGGTCCCGCAGCCGCCCGGTCCACTCGGTCATGGCCGCGGCGAGCAGGTGGTCCTTGGACGAGAAGTTGCGGTAGATCGTGGCCAGGGCGACGTTGGCGGTGGCGGCCACGTCCCGCATCTGGACGGCGTCGTAGCCACCCTCGGCGCCCAGCTCGAAGGCGGCGTCGATCAGCCGGCGGCGGCGCTCCTGCTGCTCGGCGGTGAGCACCGGCTCGGGCTGCCAGGCCTCCGAGCGGCGGGACTCAGCCACGGCGCAGCTCCCGGAACGGCACGTCCTTGTCGACCCGGGGGTCGGGGGGCAGGCCGAGGACCCGCTCGCCCATGACGTTGCGCTGGACCTCGTCGCTGCCGCCGGCGATGCGGATCGACGGGGCGCTCAGGAAGTGCTGCTGCCAGCGCCCGGCCTCCGGCGCCGCCTCGCCGGCCAGCATCCCGCCGGCCCCCTGGATGGCCAGGGCCAGCTCGGCGTTGGCCTTCATGTTCCACGCCGCCCGCAGCTTCATCACCGACGCCTCGGGCCCGGGTGGGCGGCCCTGGCTCACCGCGGTGCGGATCCGCATCTGCAGGTACCTGGTGATCTGGGCCCGGGACCAGGCCGCGGCCAGCCCCTGGCGCACCAGAGGGTCGGCCGACGCCCCGGTCGAGCGGCCCAGCGCCAGCAGGTCGTCGAGGGTCGGGCCGCTGGTGTGGCCGCCCATGAAGGCCCGCTCGTTGGCCAGCGTGGTCATGGTGACGGCCCAGCCGCCGTTCACCTCGCCGAGCACGGCGTCGTGGGGGACCCGGGCCCCGTCGAGGAAGACCTCGCTGAAGTGCGACGCGCCGGTGATCTGGCGCAGCGGCCGGATGTCGATCCCCGGCTGGCGCATGTCGATCAGGAAGTAGGTGATGCCCCGGTGCTTGGGGGCGTCGAGGTCGGTGCGGGCCAGGAGGATGCCGAAGTCGGAGTAGTGGGCGCCCGAGGTCCACACCTTCTGCCCGGTGACGACCCACTCGTCGCCGTCGCGCTCGGCCCGGGTCGACAGCCCGGCCAGGTCGGAGCCGGCGCCCGGCTCGCTGAACAGCTGGCACCAGACCTCCTCGCCCCGGAGCATCGGCGCCAGGTAGCGCTCCTTCTGGGCCTCGGTGCCGTGGGCGATGATCGTCGGCCCGGCCATCTGGACGCCGACGGCGAAGGCCCCGGTGGGCAGGCCGAAGGTGAAGGCCTCGTCCCGGAAGATGGCGGCCTCGGCCGCCGTCCCGCCCCGGCCGCCGTAGGCCTCGGGCCAGGCGATGCCGGCCCACCCGTGCTCGGCCAGGAGGGCCTGCCAGGGGCGGGCCCGCTCGACGAAGGCGGCCTCGTCCTCACCGGGGACCCGCTGCACCTGCCGGGCCTGGTCCGAGCCGGCGTAGGTGTCGAGCCAGCCGCGCGCCTCCTTGCGGAAGGCGGCCTCCTCGGGGCTCTCCTCGAAGTCCATCGTCCTCCGGTCTAGTGGGTCGGGCTAGTGGGTCGGGGCAGCCATGCCGGCCCCGATGCGGAGCAGCTGGTCGGTGGCGCCGCCCAGGGTCAGCTCGAGCTGGCGGGCGGCGATCAGGTAGCGGTGGATCGGGTGGTCGGTGTCGACGCCGGTGCCGCCGTGGATGTGGACGGCGGTGTGGCCGACCCGGTGGGCCGCCTCGGCCGCCCAGTAGGCGGCGACCTGGACCTCGGTGGCGGCCGGCAGCCCCTCGGCGAGGCGCCACGCGGCCTGGGCCAGGACGAGGTCGACGGCCTGCACGTCGATGTAGCCGTCGGCCGCCCGCTGGCCCACCGCCTGGAAGGTGGCGATGGGCCGCCCGAACTGGACCCGCTCCTTGGCGTAGACGGCGGTCAGCTCCAGGGCCCGGGCGACCACGCCGGCGGCCTGGGCGCAGGCGCCGATGGTGGCCCGCTCGAGGAGCCACGGGAGGGCGGCGGGGTCGTCGGTGAGCAGGGTGGCCGGCGTGCCGTCGAAGGTGATCCGGGCCTGGAGGTCGCGGTTGGTGACCCGCTGGGGCTCGACGGTCGACCCGGCGGCGCCGGCCTCGACGAGGAGCAGCGCCGCACCCCCGTCCGGGCCGGTGGCCGACACCACGACGGCGTCGAAGGCGGTGCCGGCCGGGACGCACGTCTTCACGCCGGTGAGCGTCCACCCGTCGCCGGCGGCCGCCGCCGTGGTGGTGGGGGCCTCGGGGGTGCGGCTGACCGGCTCGACCAGGGCGGCGGTCAGCACCGCCTCGCCGCCGGCGGCCCGGGCCAGCCAGCGCTCATGCACGTCGGCGGGGCCGTGCTCGGCCAGCGCCATCGCAGCCAGGCCGTGGCTCAGCACGGGCACGGGGGCGACGGTCCGGCCGACCTGCTCGAGCACCAGGCACCACTCCGCCACGCCGAACCCGCCACCGCCGTGCTCGGCCGGGAGGGCGATGCCCAGGAGGCCGGCGTCGGCCAGGGCCCGCCACACCTCCCGGTCGAAGCGGTCGGCGTCGTCGGTCTCGGCGGCGCGCAGGCGGTCGACGGTGACCAGGTCGGTGAGGATGCGGCCGGCGAGGGCGGCGACCTCCTGCTGCTCGTCGGTGCGGGCGAAGTCCACGTCCGGCCTCCTATCGGGGGGCCCGGGGCAGGCCCAGGCCGACCATGGCGATGATGTCCCGCTGCACCTCGTTGGTCCCGCCCCCGAAGGTCAGGATCAGCGCCGAGCGGTAGCTGCGCTCCAGCCGGCCCCGCAGCACGGCGCCGGGGGAGCCCCGGGTGACGGCGGCCTCGGGCCCGATGACCTCCATCAGGGCCCGGTAGGCCTCGATCGACAGCTCGGTGCCGAAGACCTTGGTGGCCGAGGCGTCCTGCGGGCCGAGCCCGTGCTTGACGCCCCAGGCGATCTTCCAGTTGATCAGCTTGAGGAACTCGACCTTGGCGTGGACCCGGGCCAGGTGGAGCTGGACCCACTCCTGGTCGATCAGCCGGCGGCCGTCCGGGAGCCGGGTCTCGGTGGCCCAGGCCCGGACCTCGGCCAGCATGTTCTGCACCGGCGCCGCCGAGCACAGCGCGACCCGCTCGTGGTTGAGCTGGTTGGTGATCAGCTTCCAGCCCTCGTTCTCACCGCCGACCAGGTTGGCCGCCGGCACCCGCACGTCGTCGTAGAACGTCGCGCTGGTGGTGACGCCGGCGACGGTGGGCACCGGCGTCCACGAGAAGCCGGGGGAGTCGGTGCTCACCAGGAACATCGACAGGCCCTTGTGGCGGGCGGCGTCGGGGTCGGTGCGGGCGGCCAGC
>JBQGCF010000150.1:0-10585 GCA_052038315.1 Iamia sp. | reverse complement strand
CCCATGTCGTTGCTGTAGGGCAGGCCGAACCAGTGGTCGAAGCCGTGGTTGGTCGGCATGAAGCCGGGCTGGTCGCCGCAGTGCCACTTGCCCACCATCTGGGTGCGGTAGCCGGCGTCGGACAGGAGGCGGCCGAGGCTGATCTCGCTGGGCGGGAGGCCGAGGCCCTGGCCCGGGAACAGCACCGGCAGGCCCTCGAAGGAGCCGAAGCCGATGCGGGGCGGGTAGCAGCCGGTCAGCAGGGCGGCCCGGGACGGCGAGCACACCGGCGACGCCATGTAGAAGGAGTCGAAGCGGATCCCCTCGGCCGCCATCCGGTCGATCGTCGGGGTGGCGTTGAGGGTCGAGCCGTAGCAGCCGATGTCGCCGTAGCCGAGGTCGTCGCAGTTGATGAGGACCACGTTGGGTCGCTCGGGGTGCATGGGCATGCGGCGTAGCCTCTCACCCGGTCGGGCGCTTGATCTTCGACCCCCGGGGTCGATGGGACGGTGGCATGAGGACTCGAAGGCGGCTCTGGGCAACCCTGGTCGTGGCGGCGACCCTGACCATCGGGGCGGTCGGGCCCCCGGCGCCGGTGGCGCTGGCCAACCCGCCGTCGTACGGCTCGTCCAACAGCAGCGAGTGGCACAAGCCCGGCGTGCCCTACACCGGCGTCCACCCCGACCCCACGATCACGTCGATGGGCGGGCTGCTGTTCTCCTACGGCACCAACCACGGCAGCTCGAACCTGCCGGTGGAGTGGTCATTCGACGGCATCTCGTGGACCGCCCGCACCCAGTACGAGGGCTCGCTGGGGATGAAGGACGGCTACGGCTACTACAACGACGGCTTCCCCGACATGCCGTGGACGCCGGCCGGTGTGCAGAAGGAGCCGTGGGCCCCGACGGTCGCCCACATCGGCGGGCGGTGGGTGGCGTTCATGGCGGTGCGCATCGCCAACAACGGCAGCTACACCCGCTACGGCCGCTTCGCCATCTACGTGGCCACCGCCGACAACCCGATGGGGCCGTTCCGGGCCGCGTCGAGCTCGCCCATCGTCACCACGTCGCCCACCGCCGACCCCGGCGGCGCCATCGACCCCGACGTCATCGTCGACGAGACCACCGGCCGGGCCTTCCTCCTCTGGAAGACCGACGGCAACCTGAGCGGCAACCTCCAGAAGATCTGGTCCCGGGAGCTGGCCTCCAACGGCACGTCCTTCGCCGCCGGCTCCTCGGCCCGCCAGCTGATCACCGTCAGCCAGGGCTGGGAGGGCCTCGTCGTCGAGAACCCGTCGATGACCAAGGTCAACGGCCGCTACGTCCTGCTCTACTCGGGCAACGAGTTCAGCTCGTCGAGCTACGCCACCGGCTACGCAATCTGCTCGACGCCGACGGGGCCGTGCACCAAGTCGTCGTCCAACCCGATCCTCCGCTCGGCGGCCGGCGCCTACGGGCCCGGTGGGGCCGACGGCATCGTCGATGCCCGGGGCCGGTTCATCGCCGTGTACCACGCCTGGACCGGATCGAGCGGCGGGCGGGGCACCGGCTACCGGCGCCAGCACGTGATGGAGCTGTCGCCCGACCCGGCCGCCGGCGTGAAGGTCGTGCGGCGCTACCTCGACAACGGCGCCGGCCCGGACAACCTCTGGTCGCACACCCGCAGCGGCTCGTACGCCTCGACCTCGCCCCGCGTCGGCGGCAGCTACATCCCCGCCGCCGGCGACTTCGACGGCGACGGCAACGACGACATCGCCTGGTACGGCCCGTGGGACCGGTCCGACACGATGTGGACCGGCACCGACACCGGCGGCTCGTTCGGGACGGTCGCCCTCGACCAGCGGGGCACGTTCGTCCCCCTCGCCGGCGACTTCAACGCCGACGGCTACGGCGACGTCTACTGGTACCAGCCCGGTCCCGACCCCAAGGTCGCGGCGGCCAACGAGTCGGGGAGCAACTACGAGCCCAACGCCCGCAAGGACGAGCTGTGGCTGGGGCGCTCGTTCGGCTGGTCGAAGTCCTCGCTCAGCCAGACCTGGGCGGCGGCGCCGACGGTCGGCGACTTCGACGGCAACGGCACCACCGACATCCTCTGGGCCCAGCCCGGAAACGCCCCCGACTCCATCTGGTTCTTCGGGACCGACGGCGTCCCGACGCCCCGGACCCTGTCGCTCTACGGCTACTACCGGCCGGTCGTGGGCGACTTCGACGGCGACGACGTCGACGACATCTTCTGGTACGGCCCCGGCTCGGCGGCCGACTCGATCTGGTGGTTCAACCGGAACGGGGGCTACAGCAAGACGTCGGTCTCGGTGACCGGCACCCAGTTCCGCCCCTTCGCCGGCGACTTCAACGGCAACGGCCGCGACGACATCATCTGGTACACGCCGGGCCCCGGCTTCGACTCCCGCTGGGTCGACATCAACCGCAACGGCACCTACACCAACGTCCGCCAGACCATCAACGGCATCTACACCCCCGTCGTCGGCGACTACGACAGCAACCAGGTCGACGACATCTTCTGGTACTCGTAGCGGGAACGATCAGCCGCGCTCGCTGCGCTCGCACTGTGCTGGCCACGGCGGCCGGCTCCTCCGTCGCCGCCCACCGCCGAGGGGCTCCGCCCCATGGCCCTCGCCTGGCGGCTCGGACCGTTCCTCCTGGAGGCTCCGCCCCCAGACCCGCGACGGGCCGAGCCCTCAACCACCCAGGGCTGCGCGAACCACCTGCATGCCAGGCCGAGGGTCGGTCCAACCGCCTCGATAGGCCATGTCCTGAAGGGTCGCTGCGACCAATTCGCGGATCTCGCTGGGTCCGAGGTCGCTCTCCGCCTTCATCGAGGATGAGAGCATCGCCTGGTCGCGATCTGTCCTGGTCCCGAAGGGGGAGAGTTCAACGCGGTCATGCAGACGGTTAGACCTCTGCATCAGGCTCGTTGAGATGGTCGGGTGTGCCACTGCGTTGGACGCACCGATGTAGGTCTCGACGAGTGTTCGCTCGCCCGGCCGCCGGGTGCCCGGAAGATGGGGCGGCAGTTGCGAAAGGGCGGTGGTCGTCATCGCATGGAGCGCCCCGGCGAGCTCGGTCAAGCTGAGCTTCCTCTGCAGCGACAGGCCGACCTCCATCACGAGCGACAGCTCGAACCCCCCGGGAGGCGGTGGTCCGATCACGTTCAGGAGGATTGACGCCCCGCTGAGGCCATCCCCGCCGATGCGATAGCTCATGAGGGTCGCTGATTGGCGAACCCCTGGGCTCTCGGCCCAGGAGCTAGACCTCATCTGCGGTGGGCTCGCCTTCTGTGCGTTCATCGCATCGGCCGCCAGCGCAGAGCGTTCCAGACGCCGCACGTTGGTTCGGACATCACTCGAACCGAGGCAGTCGAGAAGGCGCTCCCGATCCTCCGCCCGGAAGTATGGATTCGCGCTCCGGGTCGGCCACCTGCATGCCAACCGGAGGTGGAGCAGAGGCTGCCGGACCCAACCGAGGGGCAAGTCCCGGACGTTGAGGATGTTGATCGCCACCTGCGTTGGCTCGAACCGCTCTCGGTGCACTGCCACGTTGCGGACCCGCTCGACGCGGTCGGCCATGTCAGCCATGAATTCGTCGGCGCAGGTGATCGGGACGACGCGGACCTGCCGTCCGTCGATCAGATGTCGCGCTTCTGCCTCGGGCTCCGACATGGCTGCCCAATAGCCCGGGTACCGCCTGTTGATCGATCCCGCGACGGCTTGGCGGAGCGCGGGGTCCCATGTCGCCGACCACCCGAGCACGACGAGGCCGTACTCGTCGAGGATCCGGTTGAGCAGACCCCGCAGCCGCGACGGGTACCGAGCGAGTTCGATCTCTCCGAGTTCCGCAGCCCGAGCATCGTGTAGTCGCCGTGGAGCTTCACCAGGGTGGCGGGCGCATGCTGCAGCGGCACCATCCCCCGCACGTCCGAGTCTCGGGCGATCACCTGGGGATGGACGCCCTCAGCGATGAGAGCGTCTTCCATCAAGCGATCGAAGTTGGTCGTCAGAAGGACCCGAATCGCTCCGGATCGCACGAGACGTGCGATGTGCGTGTGGGCCAAGGACGGGCGCAATCCGTCAGCCCCGGCTCGTGACGGATCGAAGTACGAGGCCAGAAGCCGTTGGCGCATCCCGTCCGTTGGGGCGATCTCCTCCAGGACGGCGTCGTAGCGCGGGCGCGATCCGGTGCGCTCGCCCCACCACGCCTCCGCCTGATCAGGCGGAAGATCCTCTCCCTCGGAGGCTGCGATCTTGAGGATCAGATCGATGACGACATCCCACGCCGTCGGTGCTCCGGCACCGTGCGAGACTCCGCTTCCGAGGAGGAAGGCATGGGTGCCCGGTGCCTCGACGAGGCCGGTGGCCAGGCTTGCGCGATGACGGTTGCCGGCGACTGGATCGAGCACCTTGTGTTCTCCCCTCCGAAGGACGGTCGATGCCGACGTCGGTCTGGAGAGTAGGAGCCGGTGGCGGGCGGCGCCGGTGTCTGACGGAGGGTGGGGCCGGTACGGTCTCGGGATGGCGAAGGGTGACCCGGAGGACGCACCGCTGACCGTCGTGGTGACGGGGCCGACGGGGACGTTCGGGTTCGGGCTGGTGCCGCTGCTGGAGGCCGATCGGCGGATCGGGAGGGTGGTCGGGATCGCCCGGCGGCCGTTCGACCCGGCCGAGCACGGCTGGTCGAAGATGGAGTACCGGCAGGGCGACGTGCGGGACGAGGAGGCGCTGGCCGAGGCCTTCGCCGGGGCCGACGTCGTGGTCCACCTCGCCTTCCTGATCACCGGGACGGCGTCCCGGGAGGTCACCCGGGACATCAACGTCGGCGGCACGCTCAACGCCTTCCGGGCCGCGGCCCGGGCCGGGGCGAAGCGGTTCGTCTACGCCAGCTCGGTGGCGGCCTACGGCTTCCACCCCGACAACCCGGTCGGCATGACCGAGGACTGGCCGACCCGCCCGGCCAGCCGGCTCTTCTACGCCCAGGAGAAGGCCGAGCTGGAGGCGCTGCTCGACGTCGAGGCGAAGGCCCACCCGGAGCTCGGGCTGTACCTGCTGCGCCCGCCGATCGTGCTCGGGCCCCACGCGATGGGGGCCAAGGACATCCTCCCCGGGCCGCTCGAGCACGTCGGCCGGACCGTCGCCGGTGCCATCGAGACGGCCATCGACAAGCTGCCGTTCCCGCTGCCGGTGCTGGCCCCCGACGTCGCCATCCAGCTGATCCACGAGGACGACGTCGGCCAGGCCCTCCTCCTCTGCGCGGTGGGCGCCGGCCCGCCCGGGGCCTACAACATCGCCGCCGACGACACCCTCACCGGCCGGGACATCGCCGAGGAGCTGGGGCTGGCGCCGCTGCCGATCCCGGCCAAGGTCGTCCACAAGGCCTTCCGCGGGCTGTCGGCCCTCCCCACCCCGTCGTTCGTCCCGCCGGTCACCGAGTGGGTCGAGGCCATGAGCCACCCGTCGGTGATGGACACGACCAAGGCCAAGGACGTCCTGGGCTGGATGCCCCGCTGGTCGAGCCGGGGTGCGATCCGGTCGACGCTCGGCAAGTAGGCGGGAGCCCGTGGCCGACACCTGGGACCCGCCCACCGCCGACGAGCTGGCCGCCCTCGACGCCCTCGGCCCGAAGAAGGGCACGTGGGACTTCCAGGGCCGCACCCTCGCCCTGACCAACCTCGACAAGGTGCTGTTCCCGGCCCGGGACGACGAGCCGCCGGTGACCAAGCGGGACCTGATCCGCTACCACGCCCTGATCGCCCCGCACATGCTCCCGTACCTCCAGGGCCGGGCGGTGAACTCGAACCGCTTCCCGCAGGGCGTCGACAAGCCCGGCTTCTGGCACAAGGCGGTGCCCAGCCACGCCCCCGAGTGGATGGCGACGTGGGACTACCCCCGGGCCCGCACCGGCGAGACCCGCACCGACTTCGTCGTCGACAGCCCGCCGGCGCTGGCGTGGCTGGCCAACTACGGCTCGATCGAGCTCAACCCGTGGAACTCGCGGACCGGCTCGTCGCAGGAGCCGTCGTGGGCCTACATCGACCTCGACCCGGGCCGGGACACGACGTGGGACGACCTGGTGCAGCTGGCCGTCCTCCACCGCGCCGCCCTCCAGCAGCTCGGCGTCGAGGCCGCGCCGAAGGTGACCGGGAAGCGGGGCATCCAGATCTGGATCCCGGTGGCGCCCGGGTACGACTTCGACGAGACCCGGGACTGGGTCGAGGCGCTGTCCCGGGCGGTCGGCCGGGTCGTGCCCGAGCTGGTCAGCTGGGCGTGGGCCAAGCGGGAGCGGGGCGGGAAGGCCCGGCTCGACTTCACCCAGAACGCCGTGAACAAGACGTTGGTCGCCCCGTTCAGCGCCCGCCCCGCCGCCGGTGCCCCGGTGTCGATGCCGATCACCTGGGACGAGCTCGACGACCCCGACCTGGCCCCCGACCGCTGGACGATCCGCACCGCCCTCGACCACGTCGAGCAGGTCGGCGATCCCTTGCGGGCCCTGATCGACGTCCCCCAGGAGCTCCCCGCCCTCGGCTGACCGCTACGTCGCCGGCCGCTCACCCCGCTCGTCGACGCGGGCGCTGGTGACCAGGGCCTGGTAGTCGGTCGCCACCGGCGCATCGCCGAGGAGGACGTTCTCGCCGGCGAGGGCGCCGCCCGCGGCGTCGAGGATCAGGACCAGCTCGCGGCGGTCGTCCTCCTCGTCCTCGTAGGTCACCGAGAAGGCGGTGCCCGGTCGGCCGGCCCGGTCGGTGGTGGGCCCGCGGTGCTCGACGCCGTCGACGGTGGCGAGGGCCCGGAACAGCAGGGCCCGCTCGGTGCCGGTGCGCGGGGCGCCGAGGGCGGTGGTGACGCCGGCGAGGACCTGGAAGAGGTCGACCGGCTCGTCCGGGACGACGCCCAGGGCGGCGTGCGTGCCCTCGACGGTGGGGGGGTCGTTGCGCACGGGGACGATCGACGAGGTGGTGCGGGGCTCGACCTCCGGGGGCAGCGGGAGCCGGTCGGGATCGAGGGCGCCGTCGCCGACGAGGGCGGCCCGGCCGTCGGATTCGCGCCACGCCATCGGCTCGCCCGCCTCGGTCCACGTCTCCCACTGGAGCGGGACGACCCGGCCGGCGTGCTCGCCGGTGAGCCGCCGCCAGCCGACGGTCCGGGTGTAGACGACGGGTCCGTCGTCGAGGGGCGGGCCGAGCTCGGCCTCGGCCTGGTCGGCCAGGGCGAGGAGGGCCGGGGCGGCCGGCTCCCGGAGCCCCAGCTCGGTGGGGGCGGGGGCGGGGACGCCGACGGGCCGGTCGGCGGTGGTCGGGGTCGGCCGGGTGGTGGTGACGGCGGCCGGGTCGGTGCGGGCGGCGCCGGTCCGGTTCACGGCGACGACGGCGGCCGCGGCCACCAGGGCGATCAGGGCCACGGCGGCGACGAGGACCACGGTGCGGGAGCGGGGCCTGGCCTCCCCGGGGACGCGGGCGACGTGCACGTCGAGCGGCGGGGGATCGGGCACCGGCCCGGCGGCCGGGTCGGTGCGGCGCAGGGTGGCGACGGGGTCGAGGCCGACGGGCGACATGTCAGGGCTCCTCGGGGGTGTCGGTGCGGAGGCGGCGGCGGGCCCGGCTGAGGCGGGCTCGCACGGCGTCGGGGCGGAGGCCGACCACCTCGGCGATCTCGGGGGCGGTCAGCTCCTCCCAGGCGGTGAGGAGGACGATCTCGGCGTCGAGGTCACCCAGCGTCCGCCGGACCCGGTCGAGCAGGGCCCGGGTGGCCTCGACGGCCTCGTGCTCCCAGCCGGCGTCGACCGCGGGGGGGGCCAGGGTCGCCGCCACTCGCTCGACCAGGGCCCGTCGCCGCCGGTCCCCGCGGGCGCTGTTCAGGACGTGGTTGCGGGCGGTGGCGATCAGCCACGGCACCGTCGGCAGGACGCCCTCGGCCTCGGACCGGCGCCAGGCGGTGGCGAAGGTCGCGGCGGCCACGTCGGTGGCGGCGTCGGGCCCGACCCGGCGGGCGGCGTAGCGGTGCACCGTCGGCCAGTGCTCCCGGTACAGGCGCTCGAACGCCGTCTCCTCCCGCACCCGGTCCATGCTCCCCCGTGTCCGGCCGCAGCCCGGGTGTGACGCTCAGCCGGTGATCGCCGGGGCGACCAGGACGGCGGCGCCGACGGTGGTGGCCGCGGCCATGACGACCATGGTCGCCGACCAGAAGCCGACGGGCAGCCAGAGCACCTGGGCGAGGGTGGCCTGGTCGGAGCCGTCGCCCCGGCGGGTGCGGGGCGCCGCCGCGGCCGCCGCCCGCACGCCCCCGAACGCCCAGAGGGCGGCGATCCCCACCGCCACGGCCCGGGCGGTGGGCCCGTCACCGGCCGCCCCGAAGGCTGCGGCGGCGGCGAGGACGACGACGAGCGCCGCGCCCCACACGCTCCTGATCCACACGGCCAGGACGACGACGGCGGCCGCGGCGAGGACGCCGAGGGCGATCCCCGCATGGCCGGTGCGGACGCCGACGGCCAGCAGCACGGCGCCCACGCCCGGCGCCGGGTAGCCCCACCAGGCCACGAAGCCCCGGGGGATCCGGCGCTCGACGGACTGGCCGCTCCACTCGGTGACGCCCGAGGTGTCGAGCTCGACCCGGATGCTCCGCACCCGGCCCTCGGCCACGATCGCGGCCAGGGCGTGGCCGACCTCGTGGGCCACCGTCACCCACCCCCGGGCGACCCGCCACGCCGGCGACACCACCAGGCCGATGCCCACGACGGCGGCGAGCACCGGCCCGAGTGACATCCGTCCATGGTGGCAGGGCTGGCGCCGGCCCCCGACGTATCTGTAGACAGTGCTGTTCATGGATCGTCGCCGCTGCCTCGCCGCACCCCGTCTCGCCGCGCCCCTGCTCGCCCTGGCCCTCGTCGCCGCCTGCTCCGGCGGGGACGACGACGAGACGGCCACGACCACCACGACGGCCTCGACCGAGGCCACGACCACGTCGACCGCCCCCGAGGTCGAGGCCTTCGCCGGGCCGGTCGACGACTTCTACGTCGTCCCCGACCCGCTGCCCCCCGGCGAGCCCGGCGACCTGATCCGCACCCAGGAGGTGGGCGAGGTCGACGGCCGGGTGACCGTCCGGGTCATGTACCACTCGCAGGACGCGACCGGTGCCGACCGGGCCGTCACCGGCATCGTCACCTACCCCACGGCCGAGGCGCCCGAGGGCGGCTGGCCCGTCATCTCCACCGCCCACGGCACCACCGGCATCGCGTCCCAGTGCGCCCTCAGCCGCAGCCAGCCCGAGGCGCCGGGCTGGGGCGTCGACGGCGTGTGGGCGATGACCGACTACGTGGGCCAGGGCCCCGTCGGCGAGCTCCACGCCTACCTGTCCAAGCCCAGCGAGGGCAACGCCGTGATCGACGCCGTGCGGGCGGCCCGGCAGCTGACCGACGCCCACGCCGGCGAGCGGTGGATCTCGGTCGGCCACTCGCAGGGCGGCCACGGCGCCCTCTCCGCCCACGAGCTGGCCGCCGAGCGGGCACCCGAGCTCGAGCTGGCCGGCACCGTCGCCCTCTCGCCGGGGGCGATGCTCGACCGGGTCTACGGCGGCATCGACCCGATCGTGACCTCGATCCTCACCCTGATGGCGATGGTCGGCGGGCAGGCCGAGCACCCGGACATCGACCTGGCCGACTACCTCAGCCCGGAGGCCATCGCCGCCGCCGACATCTTCGAGACCGGCTGCCTGGACGAGATCACCGAGGCGCTGATCCCGATCGCCATCGGCGGTGCCTTCGTCGCCGACCCGCGGGAGACCGAGCCGGCCGCCACCCTGATCCGGGAGAACGACGTCGGCTCGGTGGCGGTCGACGGCGTGCCCGTCTACCTGGCCTCGGGGACGCTCGACGACCGGGTGGTGATCGACCGGGTGCGCGACCTCTACGACCGGATGTGCGCCGCCGGCCAGGTGACCGAGCTGACCGTCGTCGAGGGGGCCGACCACGGGTCGATCCTCCCGGCGACCGCCGACGCCGTGACCGCCTTCATCGAGGCCCGCCTGGCGGGCGATGACCCCACCGACACCTGCGAGGAGCAGACCGATGGCTGACCGATCCGACCTCACCGGGCGACGGGTGCTGATCACGGGCGCGGCCCGGGGCATCGGCGCCGCCCTGGCCGAGCGCCTGCACCAGCGGGGCGCTCGGGTGGCGCTGGGCGGGTTGGAGCCCGAGGGCCTGGCCGCCGTGGCCGAGCGCTGCGGCGGGGCGCCGTGGGCCGAGTGCGACGTGACCGACCAGGCCGACGTCGACGCCGCGGTGGCCACGAGCGTGGCCCACCTCGGCGGGCTCGACGTGGTCGTGGCCAACGCGGGGGTGGCGGCCCAGCTGCCGCTGGTCGGCGGCGACCCCGAGATCATGCGCCGGACCCTCGACGTCAACGTGATGGGCGCCTACCTCACCCTCCGCGCCGCCGGCCCGCACATCAGCCACCCCGACGGCTACGCGGTGGCCGTGTCCTCGCTGGCCGCCGCCGTCCACCCGCCGCTGCTCGGCGCCTACGGGGCGTCGAAGGCGGCGGTCGAGGCCCTGGGCAACACCCTGCGGGCGGAGCTCCGCCCCAGCGGCGCCCGGGTCGG
>JBQGCF010000149.1:0-42483 GCA_052038315.1 Iamia sp. | reverse complement strand
CCATGTTCCGCATGTCCTCGGTGGTCGCCCAGCTCCGGCGCCGGGGCGTCCCGATGACCACCGACGACGACGGGCCGGGCCGGGGCGAGGGTGGCTTCGACCTGCCGATCGCGGCCCCGGAGGGGGTCCGCTTCGAGTTCTGGACCGTCGTCGCCGGGAGCGGGACCGGGGGCCGGCTCGTGCCCGTCCACGGCTTCTCGTGGGAGGCCCACATGACCTGGGACGGCGATGCCCGCCAGCTCCAGCTGGGCCGCATCACGACCCCGACCGACATCGGCGCCCTCGACCCCGAGCCGTACCAGGCCTACCTCCGCGCCCTCGCCGACATCGGCCGCATCCCGGTCGAGCTGCGCCCCCGGTTCGACACCTCGGGGTTCACGCAGGCCGACGTCCGCCGGGCCGGCTTCGCCAGCGGGTCCGAGATCCAGGTGGGGTGGGCATGAGCCCCGGGCCCGCCAGCCGGTTCGGCACCGACGCCGAGGGGTGGACCACCGGCGCCGGCGACGACGCCACCGGGACGGCCCCGCCACCGGTCTGGCAGGCCCCGGCCGACGCCGGCGGCAGCGGGACGATCCGGGTCGACGCCCCGCCCGCCACACCGTGGTGGTTCCGGGCCCCAGCCCCCTTCCTCGGCGACCAGCGCCTGCTCGTCGGCGGCACCATCACCCTGGTCCTGGCCTACGGCCCCGACCCGCAGGCCGCCGGCGCCCCACCGGCCGTCCCCCGCCGGGTGCGGCTCGTCGGCGGCGACCGCTGGGTCGAGCGCGACACGACCGCCGACGCGGGGCCCGGGCCCGACCCCGACTCGTGGCGGGTGACGACGACGATCGACGTCGGCGGGTGGACGACCGGCCCGAGCGCCACGCCGGCGACGCTGGCCGACCTGCGGGCCGTCACCGCCGACCTCGCCGCCCTCCTCGTCGAAGGCGCACCCCAGGGGGTCAGGGGGTGGACCGAGCTGGGGCCGGTGACGACCACCCTCGATCCGGCCGAGGCCTACCGCCTGGACCTCGACGCCTGGGTCGAGGACGGGGCGATCTGGGTCGCCTTCAGCCCGTTCGCCTCGGCCGGCGGCTACGCCATCGAGGTCCGGGACGCCGGCGGCGTGGTCGCCACCGTCGACCTCGACCCGGAGGGCCTGGCCCTGCCGACGAGGGCCTGGGCGATCCCCCAGCCCGCGGGCGGCCCCTACACGGTCGCCGGCTGGGTCACCGGCGAGCGCTCGCCGGACGTCGTCGTCACGCCGGCCGACCTGGCCGCCCCCGCCCCCCGCGCCGAGGTCACCGCGGTGGGCACCGACGTCGTCTGGCCCGCCGTCGCCGGGGCCACCGCCTACGAGCTGGCGGTGACCCCCCTCCCCACCGGCTGGACCGGGCCGCGGCGCGTCGACGGGACGACGTTCGGCTGCACCACCGACGCCGGCTTCGCCCTGGACACGCCCTACCAGGTGACGGTCCGGGCCCGCACGGCCAGCGCCCGGGGCCCGTGGTCGCCGGCGCTGCCCCTCACGGTCAGCTCCGCCCGGCGCATCCTCACCGCCCTGCGCGACCGCCTCGTCGGTGGCCGCACGCCCTCGGCCCCGAGCGAGCCGACCTCGACCCCGGCCTACCACCTCGACGCCGCCGCCCTGCCCCCGGACCGGCCCGAGCAGGCCGACACCGCCCTGGCCGCGCTCACCCGGGCCTACCCGGACCTGCCGGCGATCGTGGCCGCCGCCGACCCGGCGCTCGACCCCGACGGCGCCACCCTCACCCTCACGGGCACGGCCGCCACGATGGGCCTGGACGGCCTCCCGGTCACGCTCACGGCCACGGTCGACGACGCCCACCACCTGCAGCTCGCGCTGGCCGTGGCCCTGCCCGACGGGTGGCGCCCGGGCGATTCGTTCCCCGCCCTGGCCCCCACCGCCGTCGACGGCATCGACCCGACCGCCGTCGCCCTCACCGCCACCTCGAGCGACGGCGGCACCACCACACTGCAGCTGACGATCGCCGTGCCGACGGACCTCGGACCACCGCCGACCGACGACACCGAGGCGACCGTCGTCCTCCGCGGCCCGGTCACCCTGACCGGGAGCGACCCCGCCCGCTCGATCACCGGAACCCTGGTCAGCGGGGCGACCGTCGCCCGCATCGGCGCTCGACCCGTGGGCCGGCCGGCGGTGACGCTGACCGACGCCCGGGTCACGCTGGCGGCCACCGAGACCGGGGGCGACCTCTACGCCGAGTCCACGGACCCGGCCGGCCCGACCCGGCTCGCCCTCCCGACCACGACCCGGCAGCGCGCCGCCCTCACCCACCCGGGCGGGTCGCTCGACCTCACGGACCTGGCGACGGCCCTGAGCGCGGTGGGTCTCCCCGACGTGGCCACCCGGCTCCCGGCCCCCACCGGCGTCGCCACCCCGGCGCTCCGCTCGTGGGTCACCAGCTTCGACCCGAGGGGTGCGGCGCCCACCGTCGTCACCGTGGCCATCGGCTCCGACGCCTCCTGGGCCCTGGCCTCGACCCCCCGCCTCGCCGTCACCGGCTGGACCCTCACCGTCGAGTGGTCGAGCGATCCCGTCGCCCCGGTCACCATCACGGTGACCGGCGACCTGGCCATCGGCGGGACCCCGTTCGCGGTGAGCCTCACGATCGACACCGACGGCCTGGCCACCCTGGTGATCGACGCCCCGGAACCCCCGACGCTGGCCGCCCTGGCCGGCCTGGTCGGGTTCACCAGCGTCGCCGTCACCGATGCCATGCCGCCCGGGCTGCGGACGCTCGGGGAGATCGGCCTGCTCGGCGCCGGGCTGGTCCTCGACCTCGGGGACGTGGCCACGTCCGGCCCGCGCCTCGTGAGCGTCTTCCTGCAGATCGGGCAGACGCAGGAGTGGACCGTCGTCACGGGGGCCCTCCGGGTCTCGGGGTGGGTCCTCGACCTCTCGCTGCGCCAGGTGGACGGCGAGTGGGACGCCGCCGGGTGGCTGGCCGGTGACGTCCACCTCGGGTCCGGCTCCCTGACCTTCCACGCCGAGCTGCCCGTCCCGGCCCGGGCCGGCGAGCCCTGGACGATCGGCCTGGCCGAGGGGGCCACCGTCGCCGTCCCGACCATCGGCGAGCTGCTCACGGCGGCCGGCGTCGACGCCACCGCCCTGCCGACCGGGTTGACGACGCTGGGCGGCCTGGTGCTGGACGAGCTGGCGGTGGCCTTCGACCCGACGGTGCCCGAGCTCATCGGCCTCCGGCTCCACGCCGCCCAGAGCTCGCCCTGGGTCATCGCCGGCGCCACCTCGGTGACCGACCTCGACCTCTCCCTCCGGCTGGCGCCGGGCGCCACGCCCCCGATCGTCGCCGTGCTCTCGGGGACGATCGTCCTGGCCGGCCACCCCGTCGACCTGGCCATGATGAACGACGAGGACGATCCCACCTGGGTCGCCGAGGCCGCCTACTCCTACGCCGTCCACGTCCCCGGGTTCGCCGACCTGGACGCCTGGCTCCACCCCGGCGAGGCGGCCACCGCCGTGCCCGCCGGGATGCCGCTCGCCCACGGCTTCGACCTGTCGGACGTCGCCGTCCGCTTCGGCGGCCCGGGAGGCGCCATCGACCAGATCTCCTTCCGGGCCGGGGCCACCGACGTGTGGTCGGTGATCGACGGCAAGATCGCCATCGAGGAGATCGCTGCCGAGCTCACCGTCCCGGTGCCGATGTCGTCGGCCGGCGTGGTCGGCACCGTGCGCGGGGTCGTGGCCGTCGGCCCGACCGTCGCCGTGCTCACGGCCGACAAGCCGGCCCCCGGGGACCCCTGGACCTTCACCGGGTCCCTCCTCGCTCCCGTGGCCGTCGACCTCCTCGCCGTCGCCGCCCAGGCCACCGACGCGGCCATCGCCCTGCCCGCCGACATCGCCACCTGGGACTTCCCCACCCAGGTGCACATCGACGAGGCCACCGTGCGAGCGGTGCCCGACACCGGCGCCTGGCGGGTGCGGGGCACGGTCGGGTTCGACTGGACGCCGGCCGTGGGCGGCACCCACCTCCGCCTCACCCAGCTGGCCGGCGTGGTGGAGCGGGCGAGCACGACCGCCCCGGTCACGGTCGGGCTGGCCGGCCGACTCGAGCTGCTCGGCCTGCAAGCCGCCGCCGGCATCGGCTTCGGCGGGGGCGACACCCACACCGTGGTGACCGGCGCCCTCACCGCCGACGAGGCCGCCGCCATCGACGTCAGGGCCCTGGCCGGCGGGCTGGGCACCACCACCACCGACACGTGGGGCTCGCTCACCCCGGCCACGCTGGCCCGGCCCTCGTTCTCGGGCGCTGCCATGTGGGCCGACCTCACCGACCGGACCGTCGTGGTCCACGGCGAGATCACCGGCTTCGCCCGCGGCGTGGTCTACGCCCACGGCACCGCCGACGACACCTGGGGTTGGGCGGTCGCGGTCGACCTGGGCACCGGGTTCCGCTTCGCCGACCTCGTCCCCGAGCTGGGCGTGATCGACGACGTCCTCACCGTCGCCGAGGCCCGGCTGGTCGTGGCCGCCCTGCCGGCGGGCACGATCGGCGACCTCGGCACCGCGGTGGGCCGGGCCCTCGCGCTGGCCGCCCCGGGCGCCACCAACCCGCTGGCCTCGCTGGCGGCTCCCGAGGCCGCCCTCCAGCGGGGCGCCGCCTTCGTCGCCCGCCTCGACCTCCAGCCCACCTCGGTCTTCGGGCGCATCCTCCAGATCGGACCGGTCGCCCCGGCACCGGCGCCCACCACCGACGGCACCCCGCCGGCGCCCACGGACCCGGCCCCGACCGACCCGCTCGCCCACATCGCCGTCGTCGGGCTGATCGACCAGGTCGACCCGACCAGGACCCGGTTCGAGGCGGACCTGCCCGACCTCACCATCGCCGGCACGGTCCGCCTCACCCGCACCGGCACCAACGCCGGCATCCACCTCGTGTACACCCCGGGCGACGCCCAGCGCTTCACCCTCGACGGCCGGGTCGAGCTGCTGCTCTTCGGCTCCACCTACGGGTTCGACCTCCACGTCGTCGTCGACGACGTCCACCTGGAGACCACCGGCCAGCTGGTGCCCACCACCCAGTCGGTCCGGCCCTTCGGCCTCCCCGGGATCGAGATCACCCAGCTCGCCGCCCGGCTGGCCAAGACCTTCGCCGCCGGCGAGACGCCGGCCCGCACCCGCTTCGACCTGGTCGGCAGCGTGCTGATCGGGCCCCCGCCGGCAGCGGGCGCCGAGGACCACCGGATCGCCCTCAGCGCCACGCTGGTCGTGCTCGAGACCACACCGGTCCTCGTCCGCCTCCGCGTCGACCGCGACCTCTCGGTGGCCGACTTCATCGGCCAGTGCATCAGCGGCGACGGGGCCCACTGGGGCGACAACGTCGACCTGGTCATGCACCAGGGCTCGGTGGCCTACTACTACGACGCCGCCGCCGACCCGGGCCAGCTGCTGGCCGCCGACGGCACGCCGGTGCCGGCCGACGGCTACCACGTCGACGCCACCGTGACCCTGAGGCTCGTCGCCGACCTGACCGTCCGCGCCCAGATCGACGTGACGACCACCCGGGCGGAGGACACGGGCCAGGTCGAGGCCACCGCGGTCACCGGCCACATCGGCCTCGTCGACCCGCTCCGGCTCTTCGTCGTGGAGCTGGCCGGGCCCACCGCGCCGACCGGCGGCGGCCCGTACACCGGTGGCCCGGCCCTCACCTTCAAGACCTTCGGCGACGGCACGCCACCCGCGTTCGGCGCCGCCACCGGCATCAACTTCATGGGCGAGCCGTTCGCGTCGGTGCAGGTGTCGGTGGCTCGGATCACCGGCGGCCGCCGGTTCCACGGCGAGCTGCGGGCCCCGGGGCCGGTCGGGCCCTTCGGCACGCTGGCCTGCAGCTTCACCTACGACGCCCTCGACACCGGCCCGTCGAGCTTCCACATCGACGACTGGCCCGAGTTCGCCTGGGCCGCCGAGCTGGTCGACATCGTCACCACCGTCCAGCGGATGTTCGACGCCGCATCGGGCTTCGGCTGCGGCTCCCTGGTGTCGCTCGTCGCCCAGCAGGCCTTCACCACCAGCTGGACCTTCACGCCCAAGGTCCGGGCCGAGGGCGAGGACGCGGTCTTCGCCCTCACCGGCACCTACGGCTGCTCGCTCCCCGGCGCCAGCACCCCGTTCGTGGTGGTCACCTTCCCCGAGGTCGTGGTGCGGGTCCCCATGGCCACCCGCTACTCCGACCTGCCCGAGGCCCTGGCCCGGGCCATCGGGAACGCCGGGGCCGACTTCGTCCAGGCCCTGCTCGACGATCCCAAGGCCATCGCCGCCTTCGCCGCCATCGTCGGCGGCCGGGAGGCGGCCGAGTGGGTGGCCAACCTGATCTGCCAGGGGCTGGTCGACGCGGCCGCCGAGGCCCTCACCGCCGCCGCCGCCGATGCCCTGGCCGATGCCCTGCTCGCCGGGGCCGGGGCGGGGGCGGCGGCCGCCGCCGCCTCGATCGCGGCCGGGCTGGTCGGCGGTCACTCGGGCCACCAGCCGGCGCCGCACCCCAAGCCGGACGGACCGCCCCCGCCACCCCCGCCGCCGGATGCCCCGGCCCGCGTCGACCTGTCGGTCGTCGGCGATGCCCTGGTGGCCACCTGGCCGGCCGCCGGGCGGGTCGCGGCCTACGACGTCGAGCACCTCGTCGAGGTCGACGGCGTCACCACCGCCACCGCCCTCCCGGGCATCCCGATGGCCGGGCCCCGCACCGGCCGCGTCCCGCTCGCCGGGCTGGCCGCCGGCGCCCACCGGGTGCAGGTCCGGGGCACCCGATCGGGCATGCAGAGCGCCTGGGTCGCGTCGGCCCCGCTCGTGAAGCCGCCGACCCCGGCCGCGCCGGTGCTGCGCTTCGACACCGGTGACCTGGTCGTCGACCTCCCGGCCGGCCAGGCCTACGACGTGCGCTTCGGGGCGCCCGACGGCACCGAGGTGGCCACCGTGCCGGCCGCCACCGGCGAGGCCCGGGCGGCCGTCCCCGACCCGGTCCCCGGCGGCTACACGGCGACCATCCGCCAGGCCGGCGGTGGCATCGCCGGCGAGTGGAGCCCGGCCACCGCCCTGGTCGTCGACAGCATGGCCCCGACCACCGGCCTGATGGTGCGGACGGTCGCCGCCGGCATCGAGGTGTCGTGGGAGGCCGACCCGTCCTCCCCCCAGCACGACGTCCGGATCCGCGGGGCGGCCACGGCCGACGCCGTCACCCGGGACACCGCCGTCGTCCTCGGCGCCGCCGAGGGGATCCCGCGGCCGCTGGCGGTGGGCACCTACACGATCAGGGCCCGCGGCCGGACGGCCGGCGCGGCCAGCCCCTGGTCCGATCCGGTCGACCTGGTGGTCGGGGCCGAGCCGGCGTGGACCATCCGCCTGATCAACGACACCGCCGCCTCGGCGCTCGTCGGCGGTGTCCCGCTCGCCGCCGGGGCGGAGACGGTGGCGTCGATCGGGCCCGCCGGCCTGGCCATCGAGGCCGAGCACCTCGTCGTGGAGCAGACGGTCGTCACCCAGCGGCTCGCGGTCACGCCCCGGTCGACCGGCGTCGGCCACACCTACGGGATCACCGCCCTGGCCGCCCTCGCCGGGGGCACCGACCCGGACCTGGCCGTGACCCGGGTCCTCGGCGTGCGGTTCACGCCGGCGCCGTGGAAGGCGATCGGCCAGGTGTGGGCCGACACGACGGGGCTGGACGCCATCGCCCTCCTGCTCGTCGATGCCAAGGCCTCCCCGGCCGCCCTCGCCGGTGCCCTGGGGGCGCTGGCCCCCGACGCCGCCGCCGTGGCCGCCGCCCTCCTGCCGGCCAGCGGCGACCCGAAGGTCGTCGTCGACGTGCTGAGCCGGCTCGCGCCCACCCGGGCCGCCCTGGTGACCGCCCTCGACGCCGGCTTCGCCGCCGCCGGCCAACCGCTCGACCCGACCTCCGTGCCCACGACCCTGGCCGGTGGCTGGCTGCCCTTCCTCGCCGTGCCCGATCGGGACCTGCTCCGCGCCGTGCTCGCCTGCGGGTCGGGCGCGTGGTCGCTCGACGACCGCCTGCGCATGACCGCCCTCGTCATGGTGACCCTCTCCCCGCCGGGGATGGCCGAGGCCTTCCTCAACTCGATCGGGCCCGGCGGCCCGCAGGCCGTCGACCCCGCCTGGGCGGCCGCCGTCGGCCGGGCCGTGCGGGACGCCTACGCCCCGTCCCAGGTCGGCACCAGCTCCGGGCCACCGGACCCGGTCGTCCGGGCCCACGCGGCGCGGCTGGCCGCGGCGCTGCCGCCGGCCACCGTCGCCCGCCGGCTGGTCCGGCTGGCCGCCCTGCCCCGCGCCGCGCTCGCCGGGGCCGACCCGGTCGCCGCCCTCCAGTCCGCCTACACCGGCACGGCGGTGGCGCCCAGCGCGCTGGCCGACGGTCTGGCCGTGCTGGGCGCCACCCCCGACGTGGTCGCCCAGGTGCTGCGCCAGGTCCAGCCCGCCATCACCGCCACCGAGATCGCTAAGGCGCTGGCCCTCCGGCTCGACCCCCGCCGGGCCACGGCGATCGCCGCCTTCGACCCGAACGCCACCGCGACCGTCGTCGCCCGGGCCTCCCGCGGCGCCGCCGGCCTCGTCGAGCTCGGGCCGGGCGGCGCCGTCGGCGTCCTGGCCGAGGCCGTCCCCCTCGGGATCATCGGACCGGCGGTGCTGGCCGCGGCCCTGGAGACCGCCGGCGTCGACGCGGCCACCGCCGAGCCCGCCGTGGTCGCCCTCTTCGCCCCGACCTCCCCGTCCGCCATCGCCGCCGCCGTGCCCGCCGGGCAGCGCCTGCGGGACCTGTACGCATGAGGGGCGCACCGTGATCACCGCCGCATCGACCCTGACGATCGCCAAGGCCCTGGCCGGCGCCCGCTTCTCGGCCGTCGAGATCGCCGAGGCCCTGCTCGACCCGGGCGTGGCGCCGGCGACCGACGCCACCGCCCTGGCCGGGGTGCTCGTCGACCCGGCCGTCGCCCCCACGCTCGACCGGGCCGGGCTGGAGGTGGCCCTGCGCGCCGCGGGCCACTACGACGACGCCGCCGTCACCGCCGCCCTCGACGCGACGCGCCCGGTCCCGCCCCCGCCGCCACCGCCTCCTCCCCCGCCACCGCCGCCACCCCCGCCCCCGGTGACCGAGGGCGCCTACCGGCTGGCGGCGGGGGCCTGGATCAGCGCCGGGCCGAGCGCGGCGCACGACCTCGGCACCCGCCCGTTCACGGTCGAGGCCATGGTCATGACGACCCGGCCGGGCACCGTGGTCGCCCGCAAGGCCACCGCCGGGGGCCCCGGCAACGGCGGCTTCCTGCTCGTCATCCGGGACGACGGCTCGATCAAGCTGGCCACCGACGACGGCTTCGGGTACTGGGAGACCACCGCCGGCCGTGGCCTGCTCGACGGGCGATGGCACCACGTGGCCGGTGTGCGGGACGGGGACGACCTGCGGATCGTGATCGACGGGGTCGCCCCGCCCCGGAGCCGCCGGGGCTCGCGACCCGGCCCGCTGGACGTCAGCGCCCCCGGCCAGCTCCTCACGATCGGCACCGCGGCCCAGGAGCAGGAGCCCTTCCGCGCCCTCGACGGCGTCGTCAGCCAGGTCCGGCTCTGGTCCCGGGCCCTGCCCACCGCCGAGCTGGCCACCTGGATGGGCCGGCCCGACGCCGCCGGCCGGCCCGGTCTCGTCGGTTCCTGGTCGGGCACCGACGCCACCCCGCGCGACACCTCGCCGACGGCGGCGCCGACCCAGGTCGTCGGGACGGTGACACCCGAGGCCGCCCCGCCGACGCTGGCCGACCTCCGGGCCCGAGGCCGGTGCCGGGCCGTCGGCTGGACCGACGGGGGCGGCCAGGGCCACGCCCGGGTCTTCGTCGCCACCCCCGACGGCCCCGGGCGCGAGCGGGGCTGGGACGGGGGCGGCTGGTACGACGGCGCCTTCACCTCCGGGCCGGGGCTGGCCGTCGCGTCCGGGGTGGCGTACGGACCGGACTCGATCATCCGGGTCTACGTCCTCGATCCCGACGGCACGGTGCGCGAGCGCTGCTGGGACGGGAACGGCTGGTACGACGGCGGCTACACCGGACCGCCGGCCTGGTCCGTCGCCGCCACCGCCTGGTGGGGCCCGCCGGGCCTCCAGATCCGGGTGTACCTCGACGCCGAGGACGGCCGCATCGTCGAGCGCTGCTGGGATGGGAACGGCTGGTACGACGGCGCCTTCGGTTCCGGGCCCGGTGTCGTCCTGGCCGCCACCACCACCCCCGACGGGGCCGGTGGCACCCCGCTGCGGGTCTACCTCCGCACCCCCGAGGGCACGATCGTCGAGCGGGCCTGGGACGGCGGGGGGTGGGTCGACGGCACCCTCCCGGCCCCGCCGGGGGTCGGCGCTGCCGCCACGTCCTGGTGGGACGGGGCCGGCCACCACGTGCGGGTGTACGTGCTGGCCGTCGATGGCACCGTCACCGAGCTGTGCCAGGACGGCGGCGGTTGGTACGTCGGCGCCTTCACCACCGGAGTCCTCGGCACCAGCCCGGTCACCGGTGTCGCCGCCGCCTCGTGGGCCAACGCAGCCGGCCGGTCGCTCCGGGTCTACGGCCTCGGCGCGGACGGCGTCGTCCGGGAGCGGTGCTTCGACGGCGGCCCCTGGTACGACGGCGGTTACACCTGAGGGGCGTCGCCACGCTCAAGTGACGGGACCACATGCCGACTGTCACTTCATGCCACCGGTTCCCGATCCGGCGCCGGGGGAGACGGTCGACCGCCTCCTCGCCCGCGCCGGCCGCCGTGACCACGACGCCCGGCTCCGCGAGTCCGAGGCCCGGCGCCGGGACGAGGCCGCGCTGGCCGGGGGCGGGTCCGACGACCTCGCCGCCGCCGTCCGGGCCGCCGCCCGGGACCGCACCGCCGCCGCCACCGACCGGGCCGCGGCGGCCGCTGACCGGGCCGAGCTGATCGCCCTCCTCCAGACCCCGCCCATCGCCGACCCCGACGGACCGGACGGGCCCGAGGTGCGGCTGACGGAGCGGGAGGCCCAGGTCCTCCACGGCGTCGGCCAGGCCATGTCGAACCGGGAGATCGGCGAGCAGCTCTACCTGAGCGCCAACACCGTGAAGACGCACCTGCGCAAGGCCTTCGCCAAGATCGGCGTGCACTCCCGCGTCGAGGCCGTCCTCTGGCTCCGCGACCGGGGCCCGTCCCCGCTGGGCTAGCTCGGGTTCATCGTCCCGATCCGGATCTTGTTGCCGAAGGGGTCCCGGACACCGAAGTCGACGCCGTAGTCCTTCTCCGAGATCTCGTCGGTGAAGTCGACGCCGGCCGCGGCCAGCCGCTCGAACTCGGCCTGGGCGTCGTCGACCGAGATGGCGAACCACCCGGCGATCGCCCCCTTGGCGAGCAACGCCCGGACCTGCTCGGCGGTCGCCTCGTCCATCGACGGCGGGCCCGGGCGCTCGAGGAGGACCTCGCGGGACCGGTCGCCGGGGGCGCAGATCGTGAGCCAGCGCATGAAGCCGAGGTCGATGTCGGTGTGCACCTCCATCCCGATCGTGCCCACGTAGAAGTCGAGGGCGGCGTCCTGGTCGGGGACGTAGATGGACGAGAGGCGGATCGACGTGCTCATGGGGGCGACCCTAAGCAGCGTCGATCCCGGGGGCTGTTCCGAAGCTGCTCGATGTCGCCGGCTGCGTCGCCGGCCGGGTCCACGACTTCACGAAGCACGTCGCCACCCGGCCCTCGCCGGGCAGCGGGGCGGTCTCCCGGTACTCCGACGGGGAGCAGCCGACCACCTCGCGGAAGGTGCGGCTGAACGTGGCGAAGCTCGTCCACCCCACCTCGCTGCACACCTCGGACACGGTGCGATCGGTGCGCCGCAGCCGCTCCATGGCCCGCTCGATCCGCCGGCGCTGCAGGTAGCGGTGCGGCGTCTCGCCGAAGGCCGCCTTGAACGACCGGATGAAGTGGGCCGATGACATGCAGGCCACCTCGGCCAGGGCGGCCACGTCGAGCGGGTCCCGGTAGTGGAGGTCGATCCGGTCCCGCGCCCGCAGCAGCGACCGGTTGCGCTGCTCCTCGACGGCTCCCACGAGGGGTGGACGCTACCGACCCCGCCGGCGGTCGTCGAAGGCGTCGACGACCCGGGCCGCGCCGGTGACCGACCGCACGGCGAGCGAGCGCAGCGGCTCCGGCTCCCAGCGCCGGGAGCGATGGCCGACCCACGGCAGGCGGGTGCGGTCGGTGTCGGCGCCGGTGATCAGGTCGGCCAGGCCGGCGCCGGCGGCGTGGGCCGTCGCCACCCCCTGGCCCGTGTAGCCGCCGGCCCAGGCGAACCCCGTGGCCCGGTCGTAGCCGATGCCGGGGAGGAGGTCCCGGGGCACGCCCATGACGCCGCCCCAGTCGTGGGTGAAGCGGATGCCGGCGAGCGGCGGGAACAGCCGCACCAGCTCCTCCTGCAGGCGGGCGACGATGCCGTCGTCGCGCATCGTCGCCGGGATCCGGCTGCGCCACCAGGTCGGCGCACCGAGGCCGCCCCACACGATCCGGCCGTCGGCGGTGCGCTGGCCGTAGCCGAGGAGGAAGCAGGGGATCTCGAACAGCTGGCGATCGGCCAGGCCGATCTCGGCCCACGTGTCGTCGTCGACCGGCTCGGTGGCGACGACGTGGTTGCCGAGCGGGAGGAGGTCGCGGCCCCGGCCCTCGATGCTGCCCGTGTACCCCTCGGTGGCCAGCACCACGACCTCGGCCCTCACGGTGCCGTGGTCGGTGACGACCCGGCGGTCCTCGACCGTGCGCACCGTCGTCCCCTCGTGGACCGTGCCGCCGAGCCGCTCGACCTCGACGGCCAGGCCCCGGGCCAGCCGGGCCGGGTGGAGGGCGGCGGCGTGGGGGCTGAACGACCCGCCCCGCACGCCGGCCACGGCGGCGACGGCCGCGGCCCCGTCGGCGTCGAGGCGGACGTGGGCGTCGCCCAGGCCCCGGCGCTCGAAGCCCTCCAGCAGGCGGTCGAGCCGGCGCAGCTGGGCGTCGTTCACGCACAGCAGGGCGGCACCGCCCTTGTGGAACCCGCAGTCGATCCCGGCCTCGGCGACCACGGCCCCGACCTCGTCGACGCTGCGGTGCAGCTCCCGGGAGATGGCCACGAAGGAGCCCGACCCGTGACGCCGGTCGATGGCTCCCGGCGGGCCGCTGTACTGCCCGATGCACCACCCGCCGTTGCGGCCCGACGCCCCGAACCCGGCCGTCTCCCGCTCGAGCACGACGACCCGCAGGGCCGGGTCGGCGACCAGCAGCGAGCGGGCCGTCCACAGACCGGTGAACCCGGCGCCGACGACCACCACGTCGGCCTCGACGTCGCCCGGCAGCGACGGCCGGGGCGTCAGGTCGTCGCCGTCGGCGAGCGAGTCGTGCCAGTACGAGAGCGGCCGCACGGGGCGACACGGTATGTCGCCAGACGGGGGTCAGCCGGGGCTGGTCAGGCGGCGACGAGGTGGTGGTGCCCGAACTCGGCCCACACCGTCTTGCCGCCCGGCTCGCGGGTCACGCCCCACTCGTCGGCCAGCTGCTCGACGAGGGCCAGGCCGCGACCCCGCTCGGCGTCGGGCTCGGGGGTGGCGACGTGGGGGTCGCCGGGGCCGCTGTCGTGGACCTCGACGTGGACGTCGCCCTCACCCGTCGGGACGAGATCGATCCGCACGGGACCCCGCCCGTGGTCCAGCCCGTTGGCGGCCAGCTCGTGGACGAGCAGCACGAGGCCGTCGACATCGGCGACCTCCCACTCCTCGGCCACCGCGGCCACGCCGTGGCGGATCGTCGCCAGGCGGGCGGTGTCGGGCACGTACAGCTGAAGTGGATCGACGGGCCACATGCCCCCCGCCCTGCCCCCTCGATCCCGCCCCTACTCGCCTTCGTACCGGTAGGAGGGGTATGGCACTCCCAAGTCATCGCCAGGAGGCGTCACACGCACGCTTCCGCGGTGAGTTGCTCAAGTCGTTGAGCCTGCATGAGGTAGTCGCGGCTCAGCTCTTGCGCACGAGTGCGGGTCGCGGGTTGAGCCCCCGTCGGATCGGCCTCCGAGAGCTCGGCGAGCTGTTGCAGGTCGCTGCTCAGCGCCGCTGCCGCCTCGCTGATGGCTGATGGCGTCATTCCGGCGAGAGCATCCAACACCGCGGTCGTGTCATCGACGCTCCGTCGAGCGTCGGCGTCGAGGCTGCTGTCGCCGACGGTGAGCGCGTGGAGAGAGTCGAGGGCTCGCTGAGCAGACTCGCAGTAACCGGGTTCGGAAGAACCTCCCGGTGCGGTGGTGTTCGGCGAGGGCGACGACGTTCGAGGTTCATCCCCCTGAGACGCTGAGGTGTGGCTGCACGCCGCCAGCACGATCAACGACATGACGAAGGCCAAGCCGACTGCGAGGTGCACGGACGGCGCGCAGCTACGGCAACGTGCCACTTGCGCGGACCTCAAAGTTCCTGGCTCCTGACAGCTGGTACATCCAGAAGGGGAGGTAGAGGACGTTCACTGGCTTGTCGGGATTGAAGTCGTAGTTGTCTCGGGCCGAATAGCAACGCTCGGAGGTGCGGTGGATGGAGAAGGTCCCAAGAGCGAGGCCGAGGTCACTCACCGGCGGTGGGGAGTAGGTCTCCTCGTCTCCGACCGCGATCTGACGAGCCCTCGCGACAAACCCTGGGTCGTTGGCCAGGCGGGACCAGTCGAGGACCACGGGCGTCCCGTTGCCCCACATGTAGTGGTCGTACAGGGTGTAGGCGAGGCTGCCACCGTCGCTGATCCGCTCACCCTGAAGGGCCTCACAGGACTCGGCGTCCGGGGGAGTCGGAGGGGGTGCCGAGGTCGTGGACGGCGGCTGGGCGGGCGCCGCCGGAGACGCACCAGGAGCGGGCGGCGGTGTCGCAGCGATGTCGCACGCCGGTTCACCCGGCATCGGGCCGTTGACGCCGGTGTAGACCCACATGTCGGCCACGTAACCGGTCTGACCTGCGTAGCTGGTCCGGTGCCACGTCGAACCTGTCCCCCACTTGCCGGTGATGGTCTCGCCCGACGTCCAGCAGGTCAGATCGAGATGGGTGAGGTCGGGAATCCGAGCCAGCTCCCCCGAACCTGACGACGGTTGGGAGCGCAGCATGAGTTCACCGCCGTTGCCATCGGCGTGTGGCGGTGTTGGGCCAGCGGATCCGTCGCCGCACTCCGACTCGCCCGGGGCCGGCCCGTTCACCCCCGTGTACACCCAGGTGTCCGGGACGTAGCCGACCTGTCCCGCATAGCTGGTCCGGTGCCAGAGCGATGACCACCCCCACTTGCCGTTGACGCTCTCTCCGTCTGTCCAGCACTGGAGGTCCAGGGTCGTGTCGCTCGGCATCTCCACCAGCACCGCTGACGACGTGTTGGGCTGCTCTCTGAGGTTCAGAGTCCAGCCTGGGTCGGTGTCGATCGTTCCGGTCGCAGCCTCCGCCGGCACGGACATTGTCATTGTGAGAACACCGAGCACGACCGCCGTCACAACCCGGGCGCCGCCCTTCAGTCTCATCGCCTGTTGCCTCCAAGTCTGCGGTCTGACTCGAGGTTACGGACTCGTCGTGTGAGGCAGCCACCGATTCGGCGGCGTTGCACCGCAATCCGATGTCGGCATGAACCTGGAGGTGTCACCACCCCGGGTGGCCCGGCCGACGGGTGGAGATGAGGGGCACCGACGTGGACCGGCTCGACCGGGGTGACGCCGGTTCCAGTCGACCACCTTCGGTAGGCCGTCCCGTCGACCCCACCGCTGCCACATGGCTCCGTCCTGCCGGTCGAAGAGCTCGGGACCGTGCGGCAACAACGCCCCAGAGCGGGCAAATCGGTCGACAAGAGGCTTCTGGAGAGGTCACCGTCTCGTCGTGGATGATTTCGGTTTGCTGTTCGTCGGCGGGACCGACCCTCGCGAGTTCATGGGGTTCAGGCTCGTCGAGGACACGATCCGACGGTTCGCCCTTGCGGGCTTCCCGATCTTGTCTCCCGACGATCGTCCGCCCCTTGGGCCGCTGTTCGCGTACTCGGACGGTCCCGATCTGTTCTGTGGTCGCCGAGGCGTCGGGCCTCTCCTCGTCGCCTTGGACACCAACCTCCTCATCGACTACTTCACCCACGGTCGCGCGATCTGGGAGCTCAGCGACTTCCCGGCGGAGATCGATCCGAAGTTCGCCGCCGAGCTGGACGCACTCAGGGTCATCCTCGCCTTGTGGGTCGCCCGCGATGTCCGGCTGTCAGTGCTCCCCCGCACCCTCTCCGACTCGAAGAAGAAGACCCTGGCCTTCGATCGGGTGCAGCAGCGGCGCAGGGCGTTCGACAGCTTTGTGCTGGCAACCACACTCGTCGCCAACTGTGACGAGGGCGTGCCCGAGGACGTCGGCAACGACTCCTTGCTCAGGCTGCCCGATCACCTGGCTCGAGAGGCCCTCTCAGCCATCCCCGCCGGGAACGATCGAGTGCTGGTCAAGGAGGCGCTCGCTGCCGGCGTTCACGTGTTCCTGACCCGCGACGACGACGTGCTTGCATGCCGCGACCTCCTCCGACGGCACGGTCTGCTCCTCGCATCGCCCTCGGACCTGATCGAGGACCTGGCGGCGGCAGGGGCTCTTCAGTGCTTCGTCGAGCCGCGTGCCCTGTATTGGCCTGCCCCGGATCAGTACCGGGTCGCACATCTCCTCGATGCACTCGGTTCCGACGGTCCGCGGCCTTGAGACTGCGGCGGCGATGCCCGGCCGCACGAAACGGACTTCGAGCTAGACGATGTCGAGCCCTGGATCAGCCGCTCGACCAGCACGTTCTCGGGCTCATCGCCGGAGAGCGAGTGCGCCCAGCATCGTCATGATGTGCCGCCAGCACGCGCACCACCGCGAGCCGCGCTGGTCGAGGGAGATCGATCCCGGTCCTACTCGCCTTCGTAGCGGTAGACGTTGGTCTCCCTCGGCTGGAAGCCGATGCGCTGGTAGAGGCGGTTGGCGGCCTCGCGGCTGGGGCGGCTGGTGAGGTCGACGGTGCGGCAGCCGAGCTCGGCGGCCAGGTCGAGGGCGAAGCGGTTGAGGGTGGTGCCCACGCCCTTGCCACCGGCGTCGGCGTCGACGACGACGTCCTCGATCCAGGCCCGCAGGCCGGTGGGGATGCGGAACACGACGAGGGTGAGCGAGCCGATGATCGTGCCCCCCTCCTCGGCCACCAGGAGGTGGGTCGCCGGCGAGGCGATGATCTCGGCCAGCACCTCGGCGGTGGGCGGCGGGGCCGAGCGGGACAGCTGCGGGAGCAGGTGGGTGAAGGGGGCGACGAGGTCGCCGGCCTCCGCCTCGTCGGTCACCTCACGGACGCGCACCTCGTCGGCCATGGCCCGACGGTAGCGGCGCCGGCACACCGACCACCGACGGTGGCGCGGGTCACACAGGCTTCAGGTGCCCGACCCCGAGACGCAAAGGAGCCGACGGCCGCTGGCAACACTGGCCGCGTACGGTCGCTCCCATGGCCCGGTTCGCCCTCCCCCACGTCCTGGCCGACCTGTCCTACCGGATCGGGCACGACGACGCCGTGCGCAACGCACGTGTCGAGCTCGACCTGGCCGAGCAGCGCATCGACGCCGCCGAGGACCTGATCCGCCGCGTGGAGGCCCACGCTCGGTCGGCACCCCGCGTCGCCGCCTAGGTCTCCGGCCCTGCGGCCGCCTTCCCCCTGGACGGCCGCGGGGCCGGGCTCATCCGACGCCCGTCAGACGCCCCACGCTCGTCAGACGCCCCACACTCGTCAGGCGCCCGGCGCGGTCCGGGGCCAGGGGCGGGCCTGCTCCAGGAGCCGGGCCAGCCGCAGGCAGAGGTCGTCGCGGTGGAGGCCGCAGGTGATCATCAGCCCGATGGGCAGGCCGTCGTCCGACAGCCCGGCGGGCACCGACGTCGACGGGTTCCAGCACAGGTTGGCGACCATGGTGAACGGCGTGGCCATGGCCGGGTGGACCCGCCGGCCGGCGATCTCCGACGGCGGCGGCCACTCGGCCACGAACGCGGGGATCGCCGTGGTCGGCGTCCGCAGGACGTCGACCTCGGCGAACAGCTCGCCGACCTCCCGCTCCAGCACCTCCCGCCGCCGGGCCGGCGCGACGCGCGACGACACCGGGGCGTCGACCGTCTGCTCCAGCGCCCACCGGGAGTAGGGCGTGAGGTCGTCGGCCACCGCTGGCCACATCCCCTCCTCCAGGGCCAGCCACATGTCGATCGAGCCGCCCTCGAGCCAGGTCCGCACCGGGTCGGTCAGCCGCACCGTGTCGTCGTCGAGCTCCAGGCCTGCGGCCGACGCCAGCGCGGCGGCGGCATCGCCGGCCACGGCCGCCACCTCGGGGTCGACGGCGGCGTAGCCCAGGTCGGGCGACCAGCGGGCCCGCAGGCCGGCGGTGGCCAGCGTCTCGATCACCGCCTCGTAGGAGAGGCCGGGCGCGGGCAGCGAGGTGCGGTCGCTGGGGTCGGGGCCGGAGGCGACGTCGAGGTGGCGGGCCGAGTCGGCGACGGTGGTGGCGAGGCAGCCGACGACCGCGGTCATCGAGTCGAGCGGGCCCGGGTCGGGGATGCGGCCGAAGCTGGGCTTGTGGCCCACCAGGCCGCTGAAGCCGGCCGGGCTGCGGGTCGAGCCGCCGCCGTCGGACGCGGTGGCGAGGGGCACCAGCCCGCCGGCCACCGCCGCCGCCGACCCACCCGACGATCCGCCGGGCGTACGGTCGAGGGCCCACGGGTTGCGGGCCGTGCCCCACGCCCGCGTCCTCGTCCAGCTGAGGGTGCCGAACTCGGGGGCGGCCGTCTTGCCGATCGGCACGGCGCCGGCGACCCGCAGCCGGGCCACGTGGATCGAGTCGACGGCGACCGGGCCCCGCCCCTGGTAGAGCAGCGAGCCGTGGCTGGTCGGGAGGCCGGCGCAGTCCTCCAGATCCTTGACGCCGATGGGCACGCCGGCCAGCGGGCCCGGGTCCTCACCCCGGGCGACGGCGGCGTCGACGGCCTCCGCCGCAGACCGGGCCCCCTCGGGGTCCAGGACGACGAAGGCGCCCAGGTCGGCATCGGCGGTGGCCGCGTCGAGGGCCCGGGTGACGAGGTCGACGGCCGAGGCCTCCCCCGCCCGCACCGCGTCGACCAGCTCGGTGACGGGCGCCCAGGGGGACGTCATGCCCGCTTCCGCGCCCGCTTCGGCTTGGTGGCCGGCGCCGCCACCGGTTCGGGCAGGAGGACCTTCTCCAGCTCGGCGAAGGCCGACTCGACGCCCTCGGCCAGCACGTGGAGGTCGGGCACCGCGCTGCGATCGCCGGACAGCCCGAAGGCCAGCTTCCCGTCGTAGGAGATGACGGCGATGATCATCGCCATCCCGTCGACCACGCAGACGTAGGGGAAGGCCTCCAGCATCTTCGCTCCCATGCAGTACAGCGGGATCTGGGGGCCGGGGATGTTGGTGATCACCGTGTTGAGCGGCATGGCCCGCACGGCGAGGCGGGACGCCAGCCCCAGCAGCGTCGGCGGGGCGTAGCCGGTCAGCTCCATGAGGGCGTCGGCGCCGATCGCCTGGCCCATGTCCTTGCGGCTGGCCATGTGGGCGTGGACGAAGCGCAGCCGCTCGACCGGGTCGGGGTCGCCCACCGGCAGGTCGGCGGTCATCATCGACACCCGGTTGCCCAGCGCCATCTGCTCGGACACGTCGCGCACCGACACCGGCACCATCGCCCGGTAGACGAGGCCCTCGGGCACCTCGTCGCCCCGGTCGAGCAGGTAGGTCCGCATGGCGCCGGTGCAGGCGGTGAGGACGATGTCGTTGAGCGTGGTGCCGGCCAGGTCGGCGCCCCGCTCGGCGGCGGCCCGGCGGAGGGCCTTGGCCCGGTCGAGGTCGACCCGCGCCGGCTCGAAGCGGCGGTGCGGGGTGACCGGCACGTTCCACGGCGCGCTGGGCGCCCGCTGGGCCAGGTCGACGACGGTGCGGGCGACCTGGGTGATCCGCTCGGCGGCGTGCTGCGGGCCCCGCACGACGGCCCGGGCCGAGCGCACCAGCTCGGCCGGCTCGACCGCCCGCTCGATCAGGCTGTCGACCAGCAGGCTCGACGCCTCGGGCGGCGGCTCCGGCGTCCACGGCTCGGGGTCGGCGTCCTCCACGTCGGGCTCGAGGTCGAGCAGGACGGTGGCCACGTCGATGCCGGAGATCCCGTCGATCAGGGCGTGGTGGGTCTTCTGGATGAGGGCGATGCGGTCGTCGTCGACGCCCTCGACGAACCAGATCTCCCACAGCGGCCGGCGCCGGTCGAGCAGCTGGGCCTGGATCCGGTCCATCAGGAGCTTGAGCTGGGCCTCGCTCCCGGGCGGCGGGATGGCGGTGAGGCGGACGTGGTAGGCGAGGTCGAACTCGGTGTCGTCGACCCAGATCGGCCGGCCCTGGTCGAACGGCACCGTCATGATGCGCTTGCGGAACCGGGGCACCAGGTGGAGGCGGGACTCGATGCGGCGCCGCACCCGGGCCAGGTCGAAGCGACCGTCGGCGTCGAGGAGGGGCGCCCGCTCGAAGGTGGCCAACGCCCCGACGTGGAGCGGCTGGTGGTCGTCCTCGACGTGGAGGAAGACCGAGTCCTGGGGCGAGAGGCGGTCGTAGGCCATCGGGCGGGAACCTACAAGCCCGAGGTCCCCGGGGTGGCCCGGCCCAGCCCGTAGCCTGCCGGCCATGCCCGGCCCCGTCCCGACCTGCGTCTGGCGGCTCCGGCCGGAGGTGCTGGCGGCCCTGCTCCAGCGCTTCGGCGCGCCGGCCGACACCTACGGCAACGGCAGCCAGACCTGGCTGCGCAGCGACGGCCCCGACGGCACGCCCGTCGAGTGGCGGCTCCACCCCCGCTCCGACTTCGTGCGCCCCACCGACCTGGCCATCGACCAGCTCTTCACCCTGCTCGCCGGGGCGGTGGCGCGGGGCGAGGAGCCCCGGCTCGACCCGGCGACGGTGTGGACCGGGCTGGAGGCGGCGTGGGCCTTCGACGAGGAGCTGCCCGCCGACCAGCTGGCCGCCTGCACCGCCGCCGCCCTCCGGGTCGACGCCGACGCCTGCGGCACCGTCGACCGGTCGGCCCTCGGCGTCGAGTGGGAGCGCTCCGGCGGCCGCCTCGACGTGATCGGCCACCTCTTCTCCGCGCTCGACTGATCCGTTCTGTCAGTCCTCATCCCCCCTCTCGGGGGACCAGGACTGACAGAACCGGGGTTCAGGCCTCGGCCGACCGCCAGGGCTCGTCGCGCGGGGCGTCGAACCACGTCGGGGCGACCTCACCGTCGATGGCGGCGAAGGCCAGGGCGCCCCAGCGATCGGCACCGGCGAGGGGCGTCGGCAGCTCGTCCCGGCCGAACCACCCGACGTCGGCGCACTCGAGCGGGTGGGGGTCGAGGGCGCCGCCGGTGGCCCGGCACAGGAACACCAGCGAGTAGAGCGGGATGCGGCTGAAGCCCTGGCGCATCCCGTCGAACACGGCGATCAGCCGCTCGACCTCGCACTCGATGCCCGTCTCCTCGTGGACCTCCTTGCGCACCACCTCGGAGGGCGAGTAGCCGACGTCGGCCCACCCGGTCGGGTACAGCCAGATCCCCGAGTCGGCCCGCTGGACGAGGAGGATGCGGCCCTGGTCGTCGCCCACCACGGCGCCGACGGCGACCTTGGGCGTGACGTAGCCGGGGACGCCCGAGCCGACGCTGCGCATCCACTCGACGACCAGCTGGGCCGGATCGAAGGGGTGGCCGGCGGCGTGGCGGATGTCGGCGGCCACGGCCAGCACCTCCTCGAACCGCTCGCGCTCGTAGGTGTTGTCGCTGAACCCGAGCCCGGTGCGAGCGATGCCGGCCAGGGCCTCGCTCCAGCGGAGCAGGTCGGCTTCGGAGGGCGGCTCGCGGTCCACGAGGGGCGAACCTACCCGCGCCGGCGGGTCCCCCTACTCGCTGTCGAGGGCGTGGAGGAGGGCCCGGCGGATCTCGGCCCGGTGGCGCTCGTCGGTGACCTTGCCGCCGTCGGGGCCCCGGACGTAGAAGGCGTCGACCACCCGGTCGCCGAGCGTCTGGACCTTGGCCGAGCGGACGTCGAGGTCCATCTCGCCCAGAGCCCGGCAGATCCGCTCCAGCAGGCCGAGGGCGTCGGTGGCGTGGACCTCGACCACCGTGGCGTGGCGGGACGCCTCGTCGTCGAAGCGGACCTCGGGCGGGGCCTGGTGGGCACTGCGGATGCGGTTGCGGGGCCGGTGCGTGCGGGCCCGCTCGGCCAGCCTCGCCCGCAGCGCCAGCTGGCCGGCCAGGGCGGCCTCGACCGAGGCGGTGACGCGGGCCCACGGGACCGGGTCGGCGTGGGGCTGCTCGACGGTGATGCGCTCCAGGGCCCAGCCGTCGTCGGACGAGATGGCGTCGACGCCGAGCACGCCGAGGTCGTGGAGGGCCAGGGCCCCGGCGACGCGGCGCAGCAGGCCGGGCCGGTCGGGGGCGACGACGGTGAGGACGTCGCCGTCGCCGTGCACCACCTGGCGCCCGGCGGCGAGGAGCGACCGGTGCTCGGCGCTGGGGAACGGCGGGGTGGCCGGACCGCTGGCGCTGCCCCCCATGGCGACGGCCGTGCGCTCGACGAGGGTGGCCACGAGCCCCGCCTTCCACTGGCCCCAGGCCGCCGGGCCGGTCGCCCGGGAGTCGGCCACGGTGAGCCCGTGGAGCAGGCGCAGGGTGCGGATCGAGCCGACCCGCTCGGCCACGCCCTCGATGGTGGCCGGGTCGTCGAGGTCGCGCCGGGTGGCCACGTCGGGCAGCAGCAGGTGGTGCTTCACCATGTCGACGAGGGTCGCCGTGTCCTCGGCGTCCAGCCCCATCTGCGGCCCGAGCACGGTGACCAGCTCCATGCCCACGTCGGTGTGGTCGCCGGGCCGGCCCTTGCCGATGTCGTGGAGCAGGCCGCCCAGCACCAGCAGGTCGGGCCGGTCGACGGTGTCGGCCATGTCGACGGTTCCGGCCGCCGTCTCCAGCAGGTGCCGGTCGACGGTGAAGCGGTGGTAGGCGTTGCGCTGGGGCCGGTTGCGGACGGGCTCCCAGACGGGGAGCAGCCGGAGCCAGACCCCGAGCTGGTCGAGGGCCTCGATCTGGGCGATGGCCGCCGGGCCGACCGACAGCAGCTCGACCAGCGCCTCCCGGGCGCCGGTCGGCCACGGGTCGCCGAACGGCGCCGTCTCGGCGGCCAGCCGCTCGAGCGAGCTCCGGTCGATCCGGGTGTCGAGCCGGGCGGCGGCGGCCGCGGCCCGGAGGGCGATGGCGGGGTCGGTGGCCGGGTCGGCGTCGCCGGTGAGGTGGACCTCGCGGTCGCGCAGCTCCAGGCCCGGGCCGATCTCGCGGGGCCGCCCGCCCATCGACCAGCTCGGCCCGGCGAGCATCGCCCGCACCCGGTGCCACGTCTCGTCGCTCCGCCAGGCGACGGTGCGGGCCCGCTCGGCGACCATCGCCATCAGCCCGTCGGCCCCGCCCTCGATCGCCAGCGCCTCGGCCACCGCGTCCTGCTGGTCGAGGGTCAGCACGTCGCTCGCCCGGCCCGACGCCCGGTGCAGCTCGGCCCGGACGGCCAGGAGGTCGGCCTCGGCCCGGTCGATCGAGGCGTGGTCGTCGTCGAGCAGCACCTGGCGGGCCCGCTCGGCCCAGCGCACGGCGTGGATGTCGCGCAGCCCGCCCCGGGCCAGCTTGAGGTCGGGCTCGAGCAGGAAGGCGACCTCGTCGGCCTTGGCGTGGCGGTCGGCCACCGAGTCGGCCAACCGGCCCAGCCACCGCTTCCCCCGCTTCTCCCACTGAGCCGCCGCCTCCCGGGCCAGGGCGTCGGCCAGCAGCGGGTCGCCGGCGAGGAGGCGGACGTCGAGCAGGGCGGTTGCGGTGTCGAGGTCCTCGGCCGCCAGCGAGAGGGCGTCCTTGGGCGTGCGCACGGCGTGGCCCAGCTTCACCCCGGCGTCCCAGATCGGGTACCAGAGCGCCTCGGCGACCGGCTTGGCATCGATGGCCTTGGCGTGGAGCAGGAGCAGGTCGAGGTCGCTGGCCGGGCACAGCTGGCCCCGGCCGTAGCCGCCCACCGCCAGCAGGGCGACGCCCGACGGCGGCGGCGCCACCGCGGCGGTGTCGGGGTCGGCGCCGACGGCCCGGGCGAACAGCGCGGCCACCCACCGGTCGACGGTGCGGGTCCACGTCGTGACCAGGTCGAGGCCGGGCCCGGCGCTGTCCAGGACGGCAGCCGGGTCGAGGACGGTCGTGTCGCTCATCAGGACCGACAGGTTGGCGTCAGCATGTTGCGGACGTGTTTCGGCTTCAGATCTTCTTGAGGACGGCGCGGGCGGCGACCTGCACCGGGTCCCACACCGACGAGAACGGAGGGGCGTAGGCCAGGTCGAGCTCGACCACGTCCGCCACCGACATCTCGGCGGTGATCGCCGTGGCCGCGGTGTCGATGCGCTTGGCCGCGCCGGTCCCGCCGACGATCTGGAGCCCGAGCAGCCGGCCCGTCCCCCGCTCGGCGATGGCCTTGACCGTCATCGGCTGGGCGTCGGGCAGGTAGCCGGAGATCGTCGTGCTCTCGACCGTCGCCGTGACGATCCCGAACCCGGCCCGCTCGGCCTCGAAGGTCGACAGGCCGGTGCGGGCCACCTCGGTGTGGCAGACCTTGGTGATGGCGGTGCCGACCACGCCGGGGAAGGTGGCGTAGCCGCCGCCGATGTTGACGCCGGCCACCCGGGCCGTCTTGTTGGCCACCGTGCCCAGGGCGATGTGGACCCGGCGCTGCGACACCCGGTGGTACGTCTCGGCGCAGTCGCCGGCCGCCCACACGCCGGGGGCGCTGGTGGCCTGGCGCCGGCTCACCGCGATCGAGCCCCGCACGCCGAGCTCGAGCCCGGCCTGCTCGGCGAGGGTCGACTCGGGGGCCACGCCCAGGCCGAGGACGACGAGGTCGGCCCGCACCGGGCCCGACGCCGTGTGCACCGCCCCGGGCTCGAAGCCGACGACCCGCTCGCCGAAGCGGGCCTCGATCCCCAGCCCCCGCACCTCGCCGACGAGGCGATCGCCCATGTCGGGGTCGAGGGTCCGGCTCATCGGCCGCTCGTTGCCCTCGATCAGCACGACCCGTGCCCCCCAGCGGTGGAAGGCCTCGGCCATCTCCAGCCCGATGTAGCCGGCGCCGACCACGACGACGTCCTTGCACCCCATCTCCTTGGCCCGGGCGAGCAGCCGGCAGCCGTCGTCGAGGGTCTGCACGCCGTGGATCTCCGGGCCGTCGATGCCGGGCAGGTCGGGCCGGATCGGGCGGGCGCCGGTGCCGATCACCAGCTGGTCGAAGCCGAGGCGGAAGGTGCGGTCGTGCTCCAGGCTCCGGACCTCGACCGTGCCGCCGTCGAGGTCGATGCCCATGGCCTCGTGGCGCACCCGCACGTCGATGCGGTGCTCCCGCCGGAAGACGTCGGGCGTGCGGGCGACCAGGTCGTCGGGGCCGGCCACGTCCCCGGCGACGAGGTAGGGGATGCCGCAGGCCGAGTAGCTCGTGCGGGTGCCCCGCTCCAGGGCGACGATGTCGAGGTCGGGGCGGAGCCGGCGGGCCTGCGACGCCGCCGCCATCCCGGCTGCGTCCCCGCCGATGACGACGAGGCGTTCCGGCATCCCGGGAGGCTACCGGCGGTCAGACCTCGGCGACCGGGTAGACGTCCCTGATCTCGGCGTTGAGGAGGGCACCGATCGAGTCGGCCGCCACCAGCCGGCGGTGGACGGTCGCCGGCACCGCGAAGTAGCGGTAGACCCGCCCGCTGCGGAACTCGACCTCCAGGGTCGCGGTGTCGGCGTCGTAGCCGATCGAGGCGATGCTCTCCGACGCGACCGGCGTCCTGTCCACGCCACATCGTGACATCCCCGATTCCCGGCCGGCGATCGGGGATACGGGTGCCGCCGGATGCCATGATCGGGCGATGCGCACCACCGCCAAGGTCGACTACGCCGTCCGGGCCGGGGTGGCCCTGGCGCTCACCGCGGCCCGGGCCGAGGCCGACGGTGTGCGCCCCGAGCCGATGAAGGCGCACGTCCTGGCGGCCGAGGAGGACATCCCGCCCAAGTTCCTGGAGTCGATCCTCGCCGACCTGAAGCGGGCCCAGCTCGTCGCCAGCCAGCGGGGTGCGGTGGGCGGCTACCGGCTGGCCCGCCCGGCGGGCGAGATCACCGTCGCCGACATCATCCGCGCCGTCGAGGGCCCGCTGGCCGACGTCCGGGGCGAGCGGCCCGAGGACATCTCCTACCGCGAGGGGCTCGAGGCCTTGCAGCGCATGTGGATCGCCCTGCGAGCCAACCTCCGTGCGGTGCTCGAGCGCACCACCCTGGCCGACCTGGCCGGGGGCGCCCTCGTGCCCGACGTCGACGCTCTGGCGGACGATCCCGGGGCCTGGGACCCGCACTAGCGGTGCGGGCTCGGCGGCGCCCGCGGCCGCCTAGTCTCTGCGCCAGCCGCACCGCAGTGGTGCGGAGCGCAGCACAGCAGAGGTGTTCCCGTGCCCACCGGTACCATCAAGTTCTTCAACAACGAGAAGGGATACGGGTTCATCTCTCGCGACGACGGCGACGACGTGTTCGTCCACTTCTCGAACATCGAGGGCGAGGGCTACCGCACCCTCGAGCAGGGCCAGAAGGTCGACTTCGAGGTCGGCCCGGGCCGCAAGGGCGACGAGGCCCTCAACGTCCGCGTCGTCGGCTGACCGCCGACCCATCGTTCGTCGTCGAAGGCGGGGCTGCGGCCCCGCCTTCGTCGCGTCAGCGCATCCCCTCGCGCCGGCGGCGGGCCAGCACGACGTGGGCCTTGGCCGCCCCCCAGACCAGGCCCGGCTCGTGGAGGTCGGGGTGGACGTCGGCGAAGGCGGCGGGGGTGAGGTCGTCGAGGTCGGCGGGGTGGCGGCGGACTGCCACCTCGTCCCGCACGACGGGCGGGACGCCGGCCTCCCGCAGCACGGCGGTGGGGTGGGCGGTGGCGGCGCGGAGCAGGGCGAGGGGGCCGGTCGGCTGGTCGTCGACGTCCCGGGCGAGGAGGGCCCGGACCCGCGGCCCGACCTCGGCGGTGGCCGCGGCCCCCGCGGCGCGAGCTGCCGTCGCCACCTCGTCCGGCACCGCACCGGCACCGGTCCACTGGCGGTGCCGCTCGGCGACCACCCGCTCGACCCAGCCGGCGAGGTGGGCCTCCACCGCCGCGGCCAGCGCCTCGGCGTGGCCGGCCAGCGCGGCGGCGTCGTCCGGGTCGTCGGTCGTCACGGTGCCAGGATGGCCGCTGCCATGAGGATCAGGGCCATCAGCGTCTTCGAGGGCGTCGTGTACCACTGCTTCGTGGTCGACGCCGCCAACCCGTGCCGGCCGACCCTCGAGGTCGAGGCCGTGCTGCGGGCCGGCGACGCCGACTCGGGACCGATCCTCCTGCCGCTGGCCGAGTACGTGCTGATGGCCGGCGGCCGCGAGGTGGCCCGCCCCTGCGTCGAGCAGCTGGCGTCCCGAGGCCGGATCGTCCGCCACCTCGACGTCGAGCACCTCGCCTTCCCGACCTGGACGCCGCTCGACATCTCCGGCCCGGCCGCGACCGAGGCCTGATCGGACGCCCTGCCGGCGGTCCGACCCGCCGGCCCGGACGGTCTCCTACACTCCGCTGATCGAAGCCACCCGTCGTCGCCTGCCGGTTCCCGTCCGGGCCGCGCACCGCCTCTCCTGGGGTGTGCTCGTGGTCGTCGTGGCGTCGCTGCTGGCGCCCGCCGCCCTGGCCGCCCAGGAGACCACCGAGCCGGCCCCCACCACCGAGCCGGGGTCGACCACCACGGCGGCACCGGGCGGGGCCAGCACCACCACCGCCCCCATCGAGGACCAGACCGGGGTCCGCGGCCAGCTGCTCGTCGACGACGCGCCGGTGGCCGGGGTGACCATCTCGGTGGCCACCGCCGACGGCACCGCCATCGGCGAGGTGGTCAGCGGGGAGGACGGCGCCTGGTTCGTGCCCGTCCCCGAGCCGGGCGAGCACGTCGTCACCCTCGACGTCGAGACCCTGCCCGACGACGTCGAGCTCCGGGCCCCGGACCGGAACCCGCTGACGCTGCCGGTCCAGGGCGGCCGCACCCGCGTCGCCCTGTTCGGGCTCCAGCCGGCGGGGGCCGCCCAGGGCGGCGGCTCGGGCGGCGAGGCCGATGCGCCCAGCGCCAGCCGGGATCAGGGCCCGCCCCTGTCGCGCCGGATCTCGGCCCGGGTCGTCGACGGCGTCGTCTTCGGCCTGATCCTCGCCGTCGCCGCCATCGGGCTCTCGCTCATCTTCGGCACGACCAAGCTGGTCAACTTCGCCCACGGCGAGATGGTCACCTTCGGCGCCATCGCCGCCTGGTTCCTCAGCTCGAGCAGCGTCCGCCTCCCCGTGCTCCTGGCCGCCGTGCTGGCGATCGGGCTCGGGGCCCTCGGCGGCCTCGTCACAGAGGTCGGCATCTGGCGACCGTTGCGCAAGCGCCGCACGGGGCAGTTCCAGCTGCTGGTGATCTCGATCGGCCTGTCGATCGTCATCCGCCAGGTCCTCCGCATCTGGTTCGGGGCCAGCGACCGGCGGTACCGGCAGTACTCGGTCCAGCGGACGTCCTGGGAGCTCGGGCCCTTCCGGGTGACGCCGCTCGACGTCGCCCTCGTGGTCATCTGCCTGGTCACCCTGGTCGGGGTGGCGCTGATGCTCCAGCGCACCCGCATCGGGAAGGCCCTCCGGGCCGTGTCCGACAACCCGGACCTGGCCTCCTCCTCGGGCATCGACGTGCGCCGGGTGATCGTCTTCGTCTGGGTCCTGGGCGGCGCGCTGGCCGCCGGCGGTGGCGTGCTCCAGGGCGTGGCCACCCGGGTCGACTACCTGATGGGCTTCCAGCTGCTGCTGCTGATGTTCGCCGGGGTCATCCTCGGCGGGCTGGGCACCGCCTACGGCGCCATGGTCGGTGGGCTGGTCGTCGGGCTGGCCACCGAGCTGAGCACGCTGTGGGTGTCGACCGAGCTCAAGACCGTCGCCGCGCTGCTGGTCCTCGTGCTCGTCCTGCTGGTGCGACCACAGGGCATCCTCGGAGCCCGGGAGAGGGTGGGATAGGTGGACATCACCGGCATCCTCGAGAACGCGACCCGCGCCGCCATCGGCCCCGAGGCCGCCGTGCTGGCCCTGGCCGCCATCGGCCTCAACATCCACTTCGGGTACACGGGCCTGCGCAACTTCGGCCAGGTCGGCTTCATGCTGTGCGGGGCCTACGGCACCGGTGTCGCCGTCGACACGTGGGGCTGGTCGCTGTGGGCCGCCATCCCCTTCTCGCTCGGCGTGGCGGTGGCCTTCGCCCTGGCCCTGGGCGGCCCGACGCTGCGGTTGCGGGGTGACTACTTCGCCATCGTCACCATCGCCGCCGCCGAGATCCTGCGCTTCGTCGTCCGCTCGACCTCGGCGACCGACCTGACCGGTGGACCCTTCGGCCTGCCCAAGCCGCGCCTGGGCGAGAGCCGGCCGGTGCTGGCCGCCGACTTCCGCGACCTGTCGCCCTTCGACGCCGGGGGCGACTACGGCTTCGGCCAGCTCCGCTTCAACGGCAACCAGATGTGGGTGCTGACCGTCGGCTGGACCCTGGTCGTCGTGATCTCCATCGTCGTGGCCCTGCTGATGCGGAGCCCCTGGGGCCGGGTGCTCAAGGCCATCCGCGAGGACGAGGACGTCGTCCGCTCGCTGGGCAAGAACGCCGTCTCCTACAAGATGCAGGCCCTGGTGCTCGGCGGTGTCATCGCCGCCCTGGGCGGCGTGATCCAGATGCTCAACACGTCGAGCGCCGGCGCCAACAGCTTCCAACCCCAGATCACCTTCTTCGCCTACACCGTGCTGATCCTGGGCGGCACCGCCACCCGCTTCGGCCCGCTGGTCGGGGCGGTGCTGTTCCAGTTCCTGTTCGCCGGGTCCCAGTCGGTCCTCGCCGAGCTGGCCCGGGAGGACCTCCTCCCCTCGTTCCTCGCCGCCGACGACGCCCAGGGCGCCCTGGCGCT
Source organism: Iamia sp. (assembly GCA_052038315.1). GTDB lineage: Bacteria > Actinomycetota > Acidimicrobiia > Acidimicrobiales > Iamiaceae > Iamia. Next base: position 12,420 of record JBQGCF010000149.1, on the reverse strand, counting down.
GGGGCTCGTCGGGCTGGGCCTGATGGCGCTGCTGGTCTTCCGCCCGCAGGGGATCTTCGGCTCGCGGGAGGAGATGATCCTTGATTGACGCCGCCTCCCCGCGCGACCCCATCCTCGTGGTCGACGGCGTGCGCCGGGTCTTCGGCGGGCTCACCGCCGTCGACGTCGAGCACCTCGAGATCCCCCGGGGCAGCATCACCGCCCTGATCGGGCCCAACGGCGCCGGCAAGAGCACCCTGTTCAACATCATCACCGGCTTCGACAAGGCCGACGCCGGCACGTGGACCTTCGACGGGCGTCGCATCGACGGCATGCGGCCGCACCGCATCGCCCGCCTCGGGCTCGTCCGGTCGTTCCAGCTGACCCGGGCCCTGGCCAAGCTGACCGTGCTCGACAACATGCTCCTCGCCGGCCAGCAGCAGAAGGGCGAGAACGCCCTCCTCGGCCTGCTCACCTTCCCGTGGAAGGCGCAGGAGGCGGCGCTGATCGAGCAGGCCGACGTCCTCCTCGAGCGCTTCCGCCTGGCCCACATGCGCGACCAGCGGGCCGGCACCCTCTCCGGCGGCCAGCGCAAGCTGCTCGACATGGCCCGGGCCTTGATGTCCGACCCCGCCTGCGTGTGCCTCGACGAGCCCATGGCCGGCGTCAACCCGGCCCTGACCCAGTCGCTGCTCGGCCACATCACCTCGCTGCGCGACGAGGGCAAGACGGTGGTCTTCGTCGAGCACGACATCGACGTAGTCATGGAGATCAGCGACTGGGTGGTCGTCCTGTCCGCCGGGGCCGTGGTGGCCGAGGGCCCGCCCGACGTGGTGGCCCGGGACGAGGACGTGATCGAGGCCTACCTCGGCGCCGCCCTGCCGCCGGAGATCGACCACGAGGAGCAGGCCCGATGAGCGACGGCCCCCCGGACCTGTCGAAGGCCATGGCCGACGGTGGCCCGGCGGAGGCGCCACCGGTCGAGGGCCCGGTCGACGTCCACGACGTCGACCCCCGCGAGGCGGTGCTCGTCGGCGACGACCTCACCGCCGGCTACCTCCCCGGCGTCAACATCCTCGAGGGCTGCCACGTCGAGCTCGGCGCCGGCGAGCTGGTGGGCGTGATCGGCCCCAACGGCGCCGGCAAGTCGACCCTCATCAAGACCCTGTTCGGGCTGGTGCCGGTGCGGGGCGGCCGGGTGGTCCTGCGGGGCGACGACGTGACCGGGCGACGGGCCGACCAGCTGGTGGCCGACGGGATCGGCTACGTGCCCCAGGTGGCCAACGTCTTCCCCAGCCTCACCGTCGACGAGAACCTGGAGATGGGCCTCTACCTCCGGCCCCGGCTCCTCCGCGAGCGGCTGGCGTTCGTCCGCGACCTGTTCCCGCTGCTCGCCGACCGGAAGCGCCAGAAGACCGGCTCGCTGTCGGGGGGCGAGCGCCAGATGGTCGCCATGGCCCGGGCCCTGATGATGGACCCGGTCGTGCTGCTGCTCGACGAGCCCTCGGCCGGCCTCTCCCCCAAGCTCCAGGTCGAGGTGTTCGAGCGCGTCGCGGCCATCAACCGGGCCGGCGTCTCGGTCCTCATGGTGGAGCAGAACGCCCGCCGCTGCCTGCAGATCTGCGACCGGGCCTACGTGCTGGACCAGGGCCGCAACGCCTACACCGGCACCGGCACCGAGCTGCTGCACGACCCGAAGGTCATCGAGCTCTACCTCGGCACCCTGGCCCAGGCCACCCGGTCCTGATCCCGCGCCCCCGACGGGGCGATCAGTGCGACAGGACGCGGGACAGGAAGGTCCGGGTCCGCTCGACCTGGGGATCCCCCAGCACCTGGGCGGGCGGGCCCTGCTCGCACACCACGCCCTCGTCCATGAAGACGACGTGGTCGGCGACCTGCTGGGCGAAGCCCATCTCGTGGGTCACGACCATCATCGTCATCCCGGCCTCGGCCAGGCCGCGCATGACGCCGAGGACGTCGCCGACCAGCTCGGGGTCGCGGGCGCTGGTCGGCTCGTCGAACAGCATCACGTCGGGCTCCATGGCCAGCGCCCGGGCGATGGCGACGCGCTGCTGCTGGCCACCGCTCAGCTGGGCCGGGTAGGCGTCGGCCTTGTCGGCCAGCCCGACCTCGTCGAGGAGCCGCAGGGCGTCGGCCCGGGCCTGCTCGCGGCTCCGGCGCAGCACCTTGCGGGGGGCCAGGGTCAGGTTCCCGAGGGCCGTCTTGTGCGGGAAGAGGTTGAACTGCTGGAAGACCATGCCCATCCGCCGGCGGGCCAGGTCGAGCTCGCAGTCGGGGTGGGTGACGTCGACCCCGTCGACGACGATGCGCCCCGAGGTCGGGTCCTCCAGCCGGTTGACGCACCGGAGGAGGGTCGACTTGCCCGAGCCCGACGGGCCGATGATGCACACCACCGAGCCGGGGGCGACGACCAGGTCGATGCCCTTCAGCACCTCGTTGTCACCGAACCGCTTGTGCAGGTCGACGATCTCGACCGACCCGCCCGACCGGGCCCGGATGCCACCGGGCGTGCCGTCCTTGTCCAGCGACGGGCTCATCGGGCGCGGGCCTGGCGGCGCTCGAGGAACGCCACCAGCTGGGTCAGCGGGATGGTCAGCAGGATGTAGATGACGCCCACGACGATGAGGGGCGTCATGTTGAAGTTGCCCGAGACGTTGTCGCGGCCGTACTTCAGCAGCTCCTTGGTGCCCTGTGTGGTGCCGAGGGCCGACAGCAGGGCGGTGTCCTTGAGCAGCAGGATCATCTCGTTGGCCAGCGGCGGGATGACGATCCGCACGGCCTGGGGGATCACCACGAACACCGTCGTGCGGAGCGGGCTGAGGCCCAGCGAGCGGGCCGCCTCGGACTGGCCCTTGGGCACGGCCTGGATGCCGGCCCTGATCGTCTCGGCCATGTAGGCCCCGGCCACCAGGCCGAGGGCGAGGATGCCGGCGCCGGACAGCCCGAACACTGTCGGGAGCTTGATGCCCATGCCGATCGGGAGGGCGAAGCCGACGAGGAAGATCGTCAGCAGGGCGGGCAGCCCCCGGAACAGCTCGACGTAGATGCGGCCGTAGACCCGGAAGAGCCAGATCGACGACAGCCGGGCCTGCGAGGCGACGAGGGCGAACACCAGCCCCAGCGCGAAGGACAGGACGGTGTAGAGCACCGTGTTCTGGGCCGCCACCTTGATGACGCCGGGGAACTGCTCACCGGCGATCTCGCGGTCGAGGAAGTTCTCGGCGACCCGCGACCAGTCGGTGATCAGCACCACCACGAGCACGAGCGCCCCGCCGGACAGCCACCCCACCACCTGCACCACGAGGCGGCGCTGGGTGGGGGTGAGCGCCCGGCGGGGGCCGGCGTCGACCGTGTTCACTCGCTGCCGAAGTAGCTCTCGAAGATGGTGTCGTACTCGCCGGAGTCGCGGACCGCGGCCAGGCCGTCGTCCAGGGCGGTGAGCAGCTGCTCGTTGCCCTTGGCCACCGCGAAGCCGTACTGCTCGTCGGTCGGGTACTCCTCGACGACCTGGACGCCGTCGTCCTGGGTGGCCCGGTAGGCGTTGACCGGGAAGTCCTGGAGGATGGCGACGACGTCGCCCGACTCGAGGGCGGCGAACAGCGAGTCGGCCCCGTCGAAGGCCACGACCTCGGCGCCCTCGGGGGTGTTCTCGTTGGTGTAGGTCTCACCGGTCGTCCCGGACTGGACGCCGATGCGCTCACCGGCCAGGTCCTCGAGGGTCGTCACGTCGGAGTCGGACGGGACGAGCAGGCTCTGCTCGGCGTCGAAGTACGGCTCGGTGAAGTCGACCTCCTCGGCCCGCTCGTCGGTGATCGTCACCGCCGAGGCGACCACGTCGCAGGTCTCGGCGGCCAGGTTGCCGAGGATGCCGTCGAAGTCGACGTCGCTGACGGTCAGCTCCAGCCCGGCCTGGGCGCCGATGGCGGCCAGCAGGTCGATGTCGAAGCCGGTGTAGCCGCTGGGCCCGTCGCCCTCGAACTCGAAGGGCTCGTAGGGGACGTCGGAGCAGACGGTCAGGACGCCCTCCTCGATCGTCTCGGGCGTGTCGACGCTGGCCTCGCCACCCGCCGCCGTGGTGGTCGGGTCGTCGCCGCCACCGCCACCGGCGTCGTCGGAGTCGTCGGAGTTGCCGCAGCCGGCGATGGCGAGCAGGGCCACGGCCAGCGGGACGATCAGCCTGCGCAACGGACGAGAGGGCATCGGGAGGCTCCTTGGGCTGGTACGCCCGGGCGGGCGATCGGGGCAGAGTAATCCGCCCGGCACCCGGTGTCCGACGGGAGGCGCGACGAGGGCCCGGCGCATGGCGCCGGGCCCTCGGTCAGGCTCTCACCCGGTGGGGGTGATCAGACGTCGACGTCCTGCGAGTCGACGATCTCGATGGCGCCGTCGGTGAACACGCCGATGGCGTAGCGGCCCTGGGCCGGGTCGCCGGCGTCGTCGAGCTCGATGGCCCCGGAGGCACCGTCGTAGTCGATGTCCTCGCCCTCCTCGAGCAGCGCCTTGCAGGCCTCGAAGGTCTCGCACTTCTCGCCACCACCGGTGACGTTGGCGACCTCGCCGATGATGGCCTCACCCTCGACCGAACCGGCCGCCTCGGCGGCCAGGGCGATGACGATGGCGCAGTCGTAGGTCTGGCCGCCGGAGATGAAGTTGTTGTCGGTGGCCTCGGCGATGCGGGCGTTGAACTCCTCGCCGCCGGCGGCGCCGATGACGGTCATGCCGTCGACGACCGTCGGGTTGCCCTCCTCGACCAGGGCCGGGAAGGTCGGGCCGAAGACGCCGTCGGAGCCGTAGATCTGGTCCGGCGTGATGCCCTGCTCCAGGAGGCCGGCGACGATCTGGCCGCCCTCGTCGAAGGCGATCAGGACGATGGCGTCGGGGGCCTCGCCGGTGATGGCGGTGACCTCGGCGTTGAAGTTGGCGGCCTCGGGGTCGTAGGAGATGAGGTCGGGCACGTCGGCGCCGGCCTCGGTCAGGCCCTGGACCACCAGGTCACCGAGCGCCTGGCCGTAGTCGTCGGCCCGGGCCACCACGGCGACCTTCTGGGCACCGTCGGCGATGACCCGGTCGGCGATGATCGGCGCCACGGCGTCGTCCGGCGGCACGGTCCGGAAGAAGTAGTCGGCGTTCTCCTGGTCGCTGAAGGCGGGCGACGTGGCCGAGCCCGAGCACTCCGGGATCTGCTCGTCGGACAGCTGCTGGATGAACTCCTGGATGTTGCCCGACGAGGCGGCGCCGACGATGGCGTGGGCGCCCTCGCCGACCAGGCGGTTGGCGCTCTCACGAGCGGTCTGCGGGGTCTCGCCCTCGTCGGCGTCGAGCAGCTCGACGTCCTGGCCGAGCACGCCGCCGGCGGCGTTGAGGTCCTCGATGGCGAGGTTCACGCCCTCGATCATGGGCGGGCCGAGGAAGGCCAGCGGGCCCGTGTCGGGCAGGACCCGACCGATGACCAGGGCCTCGCCGTCGCCACCACCCTCGGCCTCGGTGCCGCCCGAGCTCTCCTCGGTGGTGTTGGTGCCGCCTCCGTCGCTCCCGCTGTCGTCGTCGTCGCCGCACGCAGCCACGAGCATGACCAGCGAGACCATCAGGGCCCCCGCCTTGACGATGGGACTACGTCGCATTGTCTTCCTCCGGTAGTGGAACCACCCCTGGAACCCACTGTGGGCCGGGCGTGGCGGAGGACAGTACCTCAGGGCTCACCAGTCGGTGGCCGATGTCACCGGCCGGCAACCCGGCCGTCGCCCGGGTCAGGCCAGGCCGACCCGCTCGAGCACCTCGTCGAGGCTGCCCACCATCCCCGTGTAGAAGGTGCCGAAGTCGCCGTAGTGGGCCGACGCCTGGTCGTAGCGCATCGTGTAGACGGCCTCCTTGAGGTCGTCGGGGTGGACGCCGAACAGCGTCACCCCCCACTCGTGGTCGTCGAGGCCGGTCGAGCCGGTGACCAGCTGGACGATGCGGCCGGCGAACTTCCGGCCCGACTGGCCGTGCTCCATCATCAGCTCGCGCCGCTCGTCGTAGGGCAGGGTGAACCAGTTGGCGCCGACCCAGCGCCGCTTCGACATCGGGTAGAAGCACCACGCCGTCTTGCCCTCGGGCGGCAGCTGGGGCCAGAGGCGGACCCGGCGCTGGCCCTCCGAGATGGTGTCGGGGGCGTACTCGGACAGCTCGGTGAGCGAGACGTAGGAGTCGACGAGCACCAGCCCGGCCGACGCCATCTCGGTCTGCAGCCGGCGCAGCCGCCAGAGGTCGAGCCCGAGGGCCATGGTGGCCAGGTCGGCCTTGTGGCCCAGCATGGCCACGTTGACGACCTGGAGGCCGTCGGCCTCGGCCGCCTTGACCGCCATCCGCACGGCGTCGAGGTCGACGGGCAGCGTGTAGTTCGGCCGGGCGGCGGGCACCTTCCAGAACAGGTGCAGCACCCCCTGACCGGTGGCGGGCTCCAGGGGCTCGGGCATCCCCCCAACCTACCGACGCTCAGCTGTCGTGGGCCGGGTCGGATACGGGCGACGGCGGGCGGCGATCCCCCGCCACGAGCGCTTGGACGATCGCCAGCTTGGCCGCCGATCGATCGTCCTCCGGCATGCCCTCCACCAGCCGCTCGGCGCGCAGGATCCGATCCACCTCGAGAGGGTGGGAGAAGAAGGCGAGGACCTCCCTCGACGAGGCCTCGGCGTTCTTGAGGATGGCGTTGGTGACGAAGCCCACGAACGCGGTGCCGGCGACCCCGATGGCCGACGTGGCGACGGCGGAGGGGGTGTCGTTGGTCAACACGGCGAGGACCGCCAAGCCCCCGACGAACACCAGCCCGACGATCAGGGCCACCTGCGTGACCTGGCGTGTCGTCGAGGCATACTCCGTGACGAGCCGGTGGTAGCCCTCGATGCGGGCGCGGTTCGCGGCCCACGCGGCCACCGCCTGAGGGTCCCCGTCACCGCCCGGGTCCTGGCCCTCTCGCTGGCGGGACTCGGCTTCGATGGCGTCGAAGGCGCGCCGGGTCAGGAATGTCCGCCGCCGTTCCACCCAGGTCGCCCATCCGGCGGCACAGACGCTCGCCGTCACGAAGGCGACGACGCCGAGCGTGACGTTGGCCCAGTTGCCGGCCCCCTGTCGGCTGCTCACCGCACGGATCGCCGTGTCGAGCCGTCGATCGAGGATCGCCTGGCGCTCCTCCCTCTCCCGCTCGGCCTCGGCCAGTGCCGAGCGTGCCCGGTCCAGGTCATCGGTGCGAGCCGTCACCAGCTCCGGGGTGGCATCGGCGGACAAGAGGTCGACCTCGAGCTGCGCCTCCGTCACGTCCCCTTCCCGCTTGCGGACCAACGTCTCCTGATCTTCGACCGTCGCGTCGGCCGCTTCGGTGCGGAAGCGGGCTTCGAGCATGCGGGTGATGGCGTGGTCCTCCCACAGCTGTGTCCCGGCGACGGCGGAGAGGCCGATCACCAGCACGAGGGCTGCCATCCGGCCGGTGCGGCGCCGAACAGCCACCCGGTCGTCGGACGCGAGCCAGGCCGACTCGCCTGCGTCCATTCCTCCCCGGTCGTTCTGCCCCACGGCGGCCTCCTCCTCCGATCCCATCGTTGCACGGCGACCGACCAGCTCCGCGAGGTGGCCCCCGACCCCGGAGCAGGCGGGATGCGGGGCCCGGGATGCGGGTAAGGACGGCTCCGCATGCAGATCGTCCTCACCGACCGCGGGCAGGCGCACGAGCTCGACGTCGTCGTCCACGACCCCGACGCCACCGTCGCCGACCTGGTGGCCGCCCTGACCGGGGGCCGGCCCGACATCGCCCTCGAGGCCGGCGACGTCCTGATCCCGCCCGAGCGCCGGCTCGACCGGGCCGGCATCCGCAGCGGCACCGCCGTCCGCCTCGTCCCCGCCCCCTCCCCCGAGTTCGGAGGGGGAGGATCGGTCGGGGGTCGAGGTGGCGGTGGTCGGGGGGCTCGACGCCGGGGCCCGGGCCCGGATCGGGCCGGGGACGTGGCCGCTCGGGCGGGAGACCGAGACGCTGGCCATCGCCCACGACACGGTGTCGGCCCATCACGCCACCCTCCGGGTCGACCCCGACGGGAGCGCCACGCTCGTGGACGAGGGCTCGCTCAACGGCACGTGGGTCGGGGGCGAGCACGCCGAGCGGCCCACCGCCCTCGCCCCGGGCCAGGTCGCCCGGGTCGGCGCCGTGCAGGTGGCGCTGCGCTCGCCGATCGACGACGACCGGCCCGCCGGGCTGGCCGCCGGACCGGGCCGGGGCGGGGCCACGGTGCCGTTCAACCGGCCGCCCCGGCCGGCGCCCCCCGAGCTGCCGGAGCCGATCGACACGCCCGACCCGGTCCGGGAGTCGTCGGGGACGAGCGCCATCGGCGTGATGTCGATCGTCGCCCCGATCCTGTTCGGCGGGGTGATGGTGCTGGTCACCAAGCAGCTGATGTTCGCCCTGTTCCTGCTGCTCAGTCCGATCATGGTGATCGGCAGCGCCATCGACTCCAAGCGCCGGGGCAAGAAGGGCAAGCGCAAGGACGAGGCCCGCTTCCGGCGGGAGGTGGCCGAGCTGGAGGAGCGGCTGGGCGACCTGGCCGCCGGCGAGCGGGCCCGGCGGGTCGAGGAGATCCCCGATGCGGCCGAGCTGCTGCGCCGCGTCGAGGAGCCGAGCGTCCGGCTCTGGGAGCGACGGCCCGGGCACCCGGACGGGCTCCACCTGCGCGCCGGCATCGGCCCCGAGGCCTGGACGCCGCCGGTCCACGGCGACCGCCGCAGCCAGCCCGAGGCGGTGCGGGAGGCGATCCGCACCGCCAGCCGCATCGCCGACACGCCGGTGCTGGTCGACCTGGCCGGCGGCGGCGTGGTGGGCGTGGTCGGGCCGAGGGAGGCGGTGCTGGCCGTCGGCCGGAGCCTCGTCGCCCAGGCCGCCGTGCTCCACGGCCCGGCCGACCTCCCGACCCTCGTGCTCGGCGCCCCCGACCGGGCCGGCGACTGGGACTGGGCCAAGTGGCTGCCCCACACCCTCGACCCCGGCGGGTCGGGCCGCCGCCTGATCACCGCCGACCCCGACCACGCCGAGGCGGTGTGCCGGGCGATGCTCGAGGCGGCCGAGGCCCGGCGCGCTGAGTCCCGCCAGGAGGTGGCCACCGACCGGGCCGGGCCCACCACCCTGGTCGTGGTCGACGACGAGACGCTGACCGAGGGCCGCCGGGCCCCCGTGCGCAGCGTGCTGCGGGGCGGCGCCGGACCGGTCGCCGGCATCGTGCTGGCCGCCACCGAGGACCAGCTCCCGGCCGCCTGCACCACGGTGGTCGAGATCGTCGACGGCGACGGCACGGCCCGGGTCCACCACGTCCGCACCGGCATCCGGGTCGACGAGGTGCTGGCCGGCGGGATCTCCGAGGCCACCGCCCGCCGCACGGCCCGGGGGCTGGCCCGCTTCGACGACCCCGAGCTCGACGTGGCCGGCGCCGGGCTGCCGCCGATCGTCGCCCTCCTCCCCCTCCTCGGCCTCGACCCGCCGAGCGCCGAGGACGTGGCCAAGCGGTGGTCGGCCGCCGGCCGGGATCCCGACCTGGTCGGCCCGATCGGCGTGACCGAGGACGGCGTGCTCAGCCTCGACCTGGTGCGCGACGGCCCCCACGGCCTGGTCGCCGGGACCACCGGCGCCGGCAAGTCCGAGCTGCTGCGGACCCTCGTCGCCGGGCTGGCCGCCGGCTCGTCGCCCGACCACTGCACCTTCGTCCTGGTCGACTTCAAAGGTGGCAGCGCCTTCGACCGCTGCGCCGGCCTGCCCCACACCGTCGGCCTGGTGACCGATCTCGACGCCCACCTGGCCGAGCGGGCGCTGCGCTGCCTGGAGGCCGAGCTCCGCCACCGGGAGCGGGTGCTGCGGGACCACGCCGCCCCCGACCTGCCCGCCTACCGCCGCCTGCCCGGCGACGCCGACCAGCGCCCCACCCTCCCCCGCCTCGTCGTGGTCATCGACGAGTTCGCCACCCTCAAGGCCGAGCTGCCCGACTTCGTCGACGCCCTGGTCGGCGTGGCCCAGCGGGGGCGGAGCCTCGGCGTCCACATGGTCCTGGCCACCCAGCGCCCGAGCGGCGCGGTGAGCGACAACATCAAGGCCAACACCAACCTGCGCATCGCCCTGCGGGTGCAGGACGCGGGCGACTCGAAGGACGTCATCGACGTGGCCGACGCCGCCCACATCGGCCGGGGTCAGCCGGGCCGGGCCCTGGCCCGCTTCGGCCCCGGCGAGGTCGTCCCGGTCCAGACCGCGCTGAGCACCGGCGTCTCGCGGGGCTCGCACGGCGCGGTCGAGGTCCGTCCCTTCCGGGCCACCGGTGGCGGCGGGGGCGGCCCCGCCCTGGCCGGGGTCGAGCGCACCGAGGGCCCGACCGACCTGGCCCTGCTCGTCGACGCCTGCGTCGCCGCCCACACCCTCTCGGGCCGGCCCGATCCCCGGCGCCCCTGGCCCGACCCGCTGCCCGACGACCTCGACCTGGCCGCCCTCGGCCCGCCCGCGTCGCTGGCCATCCCCGGCGCCGAGGTCACCATCGCCCTGGCCGACACCCCCGACGACCAGACCCAGGTCCCGGTGGGCTGGCGCCCCGACGACGGCAACCTGCTGCTCGTCGGCCTGCCCGGCTCGGGCACGACCACGACGCTGCTGACCGTCGCCCTGGCCGCCGTCGGCGCCACCGGCCCCGACGACCTCCACCTGTACGCCCTCGACTACGGCACCGGCGAGCTGGCGGTCCTCGAGTCCCTCCCCCACACCGGCGCCGTGGTCCCGGCCGGCGACCGCGAGCGCCAGGCCCGGCTGATCGCCTGGCTGCGGACCGAGGCCGAGCGGCGTCGCGGCCTGCGCTCGCCCCGCACCAGCGAGCCCCGCATCCTCGTGCTGCTCGACGGCGTGGCCCCCTTCCGGGCCGAGTGGGACGAGGCGATCAGCCCGGTGCTCGACGGCTTCGCCCGGGTCTTCGCCGACGGGCCCGAGCTGGGCATCCACATGGCGGTGACGGCCGACCGCAGCGCGGCGCTGCCCGGCCCGCTGCGCTCGCTCGTCCGCCAGCAGCTCCTCTTCAAGCTGGGCGACGAGCTCGACTACAGCCAGGGCGGGTTCCGGGCCGCCGAGCTGCCCGTCTTCGTCCCCGGCCGGGCCGTCGACGTCGAGCGCCACCTCGAGGTCCAGGTCGCCCGCCCGTCCGAGGGGATCGAGGCCGCGGTGGCCCGGGTGGCGGCGGCCGCCGTGGCGCCCGCCCGCCGACCGGCGGCGATCGGCTCGCTCCCCCGGGCCGTCGCCGTGGCCGACCTCCTCCCCCACGTCGACCTGGCCGGCGCGCCCCGGCGCCTCCCCCTCGGCGTGGGCGAGCGCACCCTGGCCCCGGCCGGGCTGGCGCTGTACGAGGGCGAGCACGCCCTGATCGCCGGCCCGCCCCGCTCCGGTCGCACCACCGCCCTGGCCGTCGCCGGGACGGGCGCCCGCCACGCCGGCTGGGCGACGGTCGTGGTCGCGGGGCGGCGCTCGACCCTCGGCCGCGACGGCCGCCTCGGCCCCGTCGTCGCCCCCGACGCCCTCGACGACCTCGCCCCGGCCCTCGACACCGCCGGGGCGGGCGGTCGTCCCGTGCTCCTGCTGGTCGACGACGTCGAGACGGTCGACCCCGACGGCCGGGTCCTGCCCGACGTGCTGACCCGGCCCGACCTGGTCGTGGTAGCCGCCGGGCGGGCCGACACGCTGCGGGGCCTCTACTCCAACTGGACCAGGACCGTGCGCCAGAGCCGGGCCGGGCTGCTCCTCCAGCCCGACATCGACCTCGACGGCGACCTGCTCGGCGTCCGCCTGCCCCGTCGCACCACGACCGCCATCGGACCGGGCCGGGGCTACCTCTGCGCCGACGGCGAGGTCGACCTGCTCCAGGTCGCTCAGCCCTGAGCCGCACGTGGGGGGTCTACCCGGTACATCGTGAGGATCTGAGGTTTCACGAAATGCATGAGGGGTATCGAAACGTCACTGCCGGCAACCGCCGGACCCGACACCCCGGAACAACGGAGACCGCACGATGAGTGGAAGAGTCCTCACCACCCCCGAGGCCGAGACGGCGTCCAACCGCATGGGCACGATCATCACGGGGAGCCTGGCCGACACCCTGCGCGACCTGATCGCCCAGGGCGACCAGCTCTCGGAGCCCAACGTCTGGGACGGCCGCCACGCCGGCACGTTCCGCAGCGGCTGGCCCAACACCCGCACCCAGCTCAACGAGGCGCTCCAGCAGCTCGGCGAGCTCCGCACCGCCGTCGAGCGGGTGCGCACCGACATCGTCGCCGCCGGCGGCGGTGGCTGAGCCACCTACCGCCCCCCCCACCCCCACGACGGCCCCCCCCCCGGGGGGGCCGCGGGGCGGACGGGCGAGGGGGGCCCCCGGGCCCACGACCCCACGG
>JBQGCF010000148.1:0-8049 GCA_052038315.1 Iamia sp. | reverse complement strand
TCCAGGCCACCAACTCCTCGCTCGGGCCCGGGATCGTCGGCATCCGGGACGAGCCGAGCGGCCTGCCCGTCAACAGCGCGGGGGTGGTCGGCGACGCCTTCAACGGCCACGGCGTCGAGGGCCTGTCGCACTGGCAGACCGCCGTCGTCGGCAAGTCGGTGCGCCACAACGGCGTCTGGGGCAAGAGCGACCAGGCCTCCGGCGTGCTCGGCGAGTCCGCCGGGTCCTACGGCGTGTTCGGCCGGTCCGGCGCGGTCGGCACCGGTGTCGCCGGGTGGGTCGAGCACGACTACCCGGATGGCGCCGGGGTGGCCGCCTACAACCCGAAGGGCATCGGACTGCTCGGCGTGGCCAAGATCCAGGCCCGGCTCCGGCCGGCCGACGTCCCCGGCCCGCCCACCCGGGTCACGGTCAGCCCCGGCTCGCTCCACGTCGACTCGCTCGGCGTGCTCCGGTACGCCCCGGTCGCCGGGGCCTGGAAGACCGTCGCCACACCCACCAGCGCCGGCGCCTTCCACGTCCTGCCCGCCCCCGTCCGGGTCTACGACTCGCGGCCCGGCACCCAGCCCGACGTCGGTCCCAAGACCCGGCTGCCCGCCAACCAGGCCCGCACGATCGACCTCACCGCCAACGCCAGCGGCGTGCCCGCCGGGGCCAGCGCCGCCCTGCTGATGGTGCTGGTCGACGGCGCCCCCGCCTTCACCGGCAACCTGACCGTGTGGGCGGCCGGCGTGGCCAAGCCCCAGGCCGTCAGCATGGGTTGGGGCGCCGGGGCCGGCCGGGTCTCGACCCAGGTCACGACGGCCGTCGACGCCACCGGCAAGGTCCAGGTGGCCGCCAGCCGTACCGTCGACGTCGTCATCGACGTCGTCGGCTGGTACGGCTGACGACCCGGGACCGGATGCCGGCCAGCACCACCTCCAGCCCCTCGCCGTAGGCCCGGGCCAGGTGGCCCTCGAGCTCCGGGTCGGGGGCGACGCCGTCGGGTCCGGGGGCGCAGGCCAGCACGGCGCCGTTGGCGTGGTCGACGACCACGTCGGCGCACAGCTCGACCTCGTCGTCGTCGAGACCGGTCGTGGCCAGCGCCTCGTGGAGCTCGCCCATGGCCTCCCCGGCCGCCACTGCGACCGCACGCGGGTCGGTGACGATCGTCAGCACGAGGGCCGGGTGGGCCGCCACCAGGTCGCGGTAGGCCCACGCCCAGGCCCGCACCCGGTCGTCCCACCCCCCGGCCCGGTCGGGCTCCGGCAGGGCCGAGAAGACGTGGCGGACCAAGCGGTGGAAAAGCTCCTGCTTGTTGGGGACGTGGTGGTAGATCGCCATCGGGTCGACCCCGAGGGCGGCCCCGAGCCTCCGCATCGACAGCGCCGTGATGCCCCCCTCGTCGACGAGGGCCAGGGCGGCGGCATCGATGCGCTCGGGCGTGTGCGGGGGGCGGGGACGGGTGGGGTTGGCCATCTCTACGCCGTAGAGTACCGTCCTCTACACCGTAGAGGAGAGATGTCGTGCACGAGACCCCCGAGGACCTGGCCCGCCTGCAGGCGGTGCACGACCGCAGCCACGCCGCCGCCGGCGCCCACCTGCGCGAGATCATCACCGCCGAGCGCCGGCTCACCGCCGAGCAGCTGAGCGCGCAGCTGACGGGCATGACGCTGCTGGTCCTGGCCACGGCGACGGCCGACGGGCGCCCCATCGCCGGCCCGGTCGACGGGATCTTCCACCGGGGCCGGTTCCACGTCGGCTCGTCGCCCGAGTCGCTCCGGTTCCGCCACATCCGGCGGGGCTCGGCGGTCAGCGCCACCCACCTCCCGGGCGAGCACCTCAGCGTCACCGTCCACGGCCGGGCCGAGATGGTCGACGTCTCGCCGAGCGGCGACACCGCCCTCCGGGCCGCCCTGCTCGACGTCTACGTCCCCCGCTACGGCGCCGAGTGGGAGGAGTTCCTCGACTCGGGCCCGGTCTACGCCCGCATCGAGCCCGAGAAGATGTTCACCTTCTCGATGCCCGAGGCGGTCGAGGCGTAGGGGCCGGTCCTAGGCGCCGACGACGACGTCGGCCTCGTCGTCGTCCGGCTCGGGCAGGGGGGCCGAGGCGCCCAGCTTCTCGCCGCCCTTGAGCACGGTGACCGGGCCCTCCTCGCTGACGACGATCACCACCGCGTGGGGGTCGTCGAAGCTGTAGCGCCGGGCCGAGGTGTGGCGCATGCCCCGGAAGCCCTCGACGTCGGCCTCGGCGGCCAGGCTCGGCACGAGCCGCACGCCGATCTCGACCAGCGTGCCGGTGTCGTCGAACAGGGCGGCCCCGTCGATCTGGGCCAGCACGTGGCGCAGCGGCGCGAGGTCGGCCGGGCGGGTGATGCAGAGCGGCGGCGGGGTCGGGAGGCGCTGCTCGATGTTGGCCCGCAGCGACGGGTCGGGCCGGTAGATCAGGGTGGCGCCGATGTTGCGGGCGCCGAGGTCGTGGACGGCGAACTCGAGCAGCGTCTCGACCAGCTCCCGCTTCTTGGTGCCGGCCCCGACGCCCCGGGTGACCGTGTCCAGCCAGGTGCTGACCTGGGGCTCGTGGTGCCAGGTCATGGTGTCCCAGCGGTAGACGCCGAAGTCGCCGACGATGCGGACCAGCCCGGCCGGGTGGCGCTGGACCACGACGGCACCGAGCGACTCGGCCAGCACGACGAGGTCGCGCTCGGAGCCGGCGGGCCGGTCGAACACCGCCCACTCGTCGTTCCCGTCGACCTGGCGGATCAGCCAGCTGGAGACGCCGTCGGCGAAGCGGCGGGCGGCGTCGGTCGGGCGGTCGCCGATCGGGCGGCGCTCGATGGTGAGGTCGGTGGCCTCCTCCCACGCCCAGGCCGAGACGGTCGGGGCGACGAAGGCGCCGTAGGTGGGGATGCGCTGCTCGTGGATCTTCGGCCGGCGGGCGTAGTCGAGCTCGACGAGGGCCAGCTCGTGCCACGGCTGGGAGCCGTCGAGGTCGAGGCCGGCCTCGGCCAGCTCCTCCCGCAGTCGTCCCAGCTGCCCGGCGCTGGCCGGCGGTCGTCCCTGTCCCATCCGGGCAGGCTACGGCGAGCCGGCCCCGGTCGCGCCGGAGGGCGGGCCCGGTGAACGGCCCCTGACCCGCCGCAGCGCGGGGCTCTCGACGAGGTGCCAGGACGCGAAGCCGAGGACCAGCGACAGCGGGGCGGACAGGGCGAACATCACCCACGAGGTCGTCGCCGCGCCCGTCGCCACCAGGACCTGCTGCATCGGGTAGGAGAGGATGTAGACGCCGTAGGACGGGTCGCCCCACCGGCTGGCGGCGCGGGAGATCGGCCCGTCGACCGTGCCCAGCCCCACCACCGCGGCGGGGAGGCCGAGGACGAACACGCCCCACGTCCCCAGCGGGAAGGCGACCGCCATCAGGGCCAGCCCGCCGGCGATCAGCCCGCGGCGGTCGATGCTGTGGCGCCAGAGGGCGAGGGCGGCGCCGGCCAGGAAGAAGGTGGCCAGCTCGGAGCCCTTGCGGGCCGACAGCCCGTAGCCGGAGGCCCGGATCCACGGGTCGTCGCCGGGGGTGGCGAACACGTGGAGGGACCAGGCCAGGGCGAGCAGGGCCACCACCACGCCCCGCCGGCGCAGGGCCCCGACCAGGCCCAGGACGACCAGGCCGAGGTAGCACCAGATCTCGTAGGGGAGCGTCCAGAGCGACGAGTTGACCGACTGGCCCGGGTTCCCGGTGAAGACGGCCGGCAGCTCGAAGGTCACGCCGGTGACGAGGGTCCCGTTCCTCCAGGCGAAGCGCCAGGTGTGCGGATCGGTGAGGTAGTCGCCGACGGGGAGGTCGGTGGCGATCGGCCCGAGGACGAACGTGACGACGACCAGCATGCCGACCAGCCCCGGCCAGATCCGGGCGACGCGGCGGACGAGGAAGCGCCCGGCGCCGGGTCGGCGCTGCCAGCTCTCGGTGACGAGGAAGCCGCTGATCACGAAGAAGACGGCGACGCCGAGGCTGCCCGGCCCCAGCGCCCGGTCGCCGATGTGGACGAGCGGCTTCTCGGCGTCGTGGCCCGTCGTGGAGAAGGAGTGGGTGAGGACGACCCCGAGGGCGGCGACGATCCGGAGCACGTCGAACCCGTGGTGCCGGGCCCCGTCGCTCACGGGGCCCAGAGTAGAGAGCGGGGCTCCTAGCCTCGGGACGGTGCTGACGCCTGCCCCCGTCCTGCCCGAGGCCGTGCTCGACCTGCTCACGCCGGGCGCCGATGTCATCGTCCCCCTGGCCAACGGCGAGCCCACCGCCGTGCTCGACGCCATCGAGGCCGGGGCCGTCGGGCTGGAGGGGGTGCGCATCCACCAGATGCACGCCCTCCACGACCGGCCCTACCTCCACGGCGCCCACGGCGACCGGCTGAGCCACGTCTCCTACTTCCTCTCCCACGTGACCCGGCCGGCCTACTGGGCGGGCACCGTCGAGCTGGTCCCCAACCACTTCTCCGAGGTGCCGGCCACGCTGGAGCGCTGCACGAGCTGCACCGTCGTCGTGGCCGCCGCCTCGCCCCCCGACCGCCACGGCTACTTCAGCCTCGGCACCAACGCCGACTACGTGGCCCGGCTCGTCGGCCGGGTGCCGTTCTTCCTCGAGGCGACACCGCACATGCCCCGCACCCACGGGGCCAACACGATCCACCACTCGCAGGTCGTCGGGTGGTGCGAGTCCGACCGGCCGCTCGTCGAGGTGCCCCGGGCCGAGGCCCGCCCGTCGGACCGGGTGATCGGCGAGCTGATCGCCGAGCGCATCCCGAACGGGGCGACGATCCAGATCGGCATCGGGTCGATCGCCGCCGCCGTGCTCGACGCCCTGCGCGGCCACACCAACCTCGGCGTCCACACCGAGCTGCTCCACGACGGGGTCGTCGACCTGGTCGAGGCGGGCGTCGTCACCAACGTCGAGAAGGAGGTGCGCCGCAACCGCACCACCGCGACCTTCTGCCTCGGCACCCGGCGGCTCTACGACTGGCTCGACGGCAACCCGACGGTCGAGATGCTCGGGGTCGACTTCGTCAACGACCCGCGGGTCATCGCCCGGATGAAGCGGTTCGCCTCGGTCAACGCCACCACCGAGGTCGACCTGATGGGCCAGTGCGCGTCGGAGACGGTGGCCGGCCGCTACTGGTCGTCGTCGGGCGGCCAGGCCGACTTCGCCCGGGGCGCCATGTACGCCGAGGAGGGCAAGGCCTTCATCGTCACCCCGTCGACCACCCGGGACGGCCGGTCCCGCATCGTCGCCACCCTCTCGCCCGGCTCGGTCGTCACCACGCTCAAGAACACGGTCGACCACGTCGTCACCGAGCACGGCGTGGCCGAGCTCAGGGGCCGCAGCCTCCGCCAGCGGGCCCGGGCCCTGATCGCCGTGGCCGACCCCGCCCACCGCGAGTCGCTCGAGCGGTCGGCCCACGAGCAGGGCCTGCTCTAGGTCGTGCGCTCCAGGACGGCGACGGGGATGCGGCGCTCGGTGAGGCGCTGGTAGGTCTCGAAGTCGGGGTAGGTCCCGACGAGCAGGTCCCAGCACGCGTCCCGCTCGGCCCCCTCGACCTCCCGGAACGTCACCGGCCAGCGGTCGTCGCCGACCTGGACCTCGGCCCGGCCCGCGGCCCGCAGGTTCAGGTACCAGTTGGGCGTGGTGTGGTTGCCGCCGTTCGACCCGCCCACGACGATGTCGTCGCCCCGCCGGGTCTGGATCAGCATCACCGTGCGGGGCTCGCCGCTCGTCCGCCCGGTCACGGTGAGGGCGAACAGCGGGGCGCCGAAGTACCGCTCCAGCCACCGGCCCCGGCCCTTGGCGTGGGCCTTGGCGTGGAGCCGGGAGGCGGCCCGGGCGACCGGGTCGAGCCGGTTCGACGCCACGTGGTTCATCCGCCCGATGACGCCCATCAGATCGTGTAGGCCAGGTTGGCGAGGATGTGGGCGCCGAGGGCCGGGTCGCCCTCGATGGCGATCAGGTCGGCGTCGACCGCCTCCCAGTGGGTGCGACCGCCGGCCAGGCGGGTGAAGGTGTGGACGTCGGTGGTGATGACGACCGACGCCGGCAGGTCGAGCTCCGGGACCACCGCGGCCCGGCCGTCGACGACGACGTGGACGTCGCGGGCGGCGTCGCCGGTGAGGGCGAAGGTGACCCGGGCGCCGTCGGGGGCGCCGGCCCGCTTGCCGACGACGAAGCCCATCGCCGTCACCATCTCGTCGAGGGCCAGCTCGACCGCCGGTCCGTCCAGGTGGCCGGGGAGGCCGACGGCGTCCCGGATGTCCTGCTCGTGCATCCAGCAGTCGAACACCCGGATGCGCATGAAGCGGCCGTAGGTGTCCATGCCGGCCGGGGTGAAGCCCTCGGCGTCCCACTGCTCCTCGGTCATGGCCGCCAGGGCCGAGGTGCGCTGCGCGGTGATCGCCCGCAGCTGCTCCCGCACCTCGTCCGGCGGGAGCGAGGCCAGGGCGAGGATCCACGGCTCGTTGGCCGCCCCGATGTCGTTGCGGACGTGGTCGAGGTCGGCGACCGCGACGGAGGTCGGGGGCGTGGGCACGCCGGCCAGCATCGACTCGGTGCCGATGATGTGGGCCACGTTGGCCTGCACGTCCCAGCCGGGGAGGGCGGTCGGCCGGTGCCAGTCGCCCGGGTCCAGCTCGGCGAGCAGCCCGTCGATCGCGGCCAGCTCCTCGACGAGGGCGGCGACGGTGGCGTCCTTGGGCAGCAGCGTGGGCATCGGGCGGAACCTAGGGCGTCTCGTTCTGGATGGTGACCCAGTCCCTCGCTTCGAGGTAGGGCCGGAAGGTCTCGGCGATCAGGGCGAGGTCGGTGGGCCGCTTGGGCCGCTGGAGCTCGTAGAGGTGCGGGAAGTCGCGCCAGCCGAGGACGAGGTCCCACAGCCGGAGGGCGTCGTCGCCGGTGGGCGGGTCGACCACGACGGGTCCGAAGAAGGCCTGCCCGTCCTCGAAGATCAGCGTCGGGACACCCCACCCGCCGGCGTCGAGGACGGACTGGTGCTCGGCCCTGATCTCGTCGTGGGTGGTCTCGTCGGCGAGGGCCTCGTCGACCAGCCCGGGGTCGAGGTCGAGCTCGGCCAGCAGGGCCCGGGCCACCGCCGGCTCGTGGGGCTTGCGCCCGTCGACGTGGAGGGCGCTGCCGGCGGCCTCGTACCAGGCGTCGAGCAGGGCGGGATCGTCACGGCGGAGGCGGGCGCCGATCCGCATCATCGACCAGCCGTAGGACCACTCCCGCTCCCACGGGTGCTTCTTGCCCTCGACCCGGTTGACCTCCTCCAGCGAGAAGAACCGCCAGCGCACCTCGATGCCCGTGCGGTCCCGCACCTCCCGCATCCACCGGGACGTCTGGAACGCCCACGGGCACATGATGTCGAAGTGGAAGTCCACTGCTGTGGGGTCGACCATGGCGCGCAGTCTGGCCCCTACGTGAGGACGATGCCCGTGGCCCACGTGGCGGCGGCGAGGGTGCAGGCGGTCAGCTCGACCAGGATGCTGACGCCGACGGCCCGCAGCGCCGCCTTGGTCGACGGCCACGCCCGCTCGGAGCCGAGCCGCTGGAGCTCCGCCAGGTAGACGCCGAGGACGAAGCCGACGGGCACGCCGACGACCGGGATGGCGAAGAAGCCGACGACGGCGCCGACCCCGCCGAGCAGCAGCGTGAGGTTGGGGATGCCCTCGGCCTTGAGCTGCTTGCCCGGCACGGCGTACTTCACGGCGACGCCGCCGAGGAGCAGGGCGACGGCCACGCCGAACACGACCCACGCGGTGGCGCCGCCGGTGGCGATGGCCCACACGAGGATCGCCACCCCGACCAGCAGCGAGCCGGGCAGCCCCGGGATCACGACCCCGGCGATCCCCACGACGATGGCGATCGCCACCCCGATCTCGACACCCGTCATCGGCGTCGCCACCCGTCGGCGTGGGACGTCACCGGTGCGGTGTCCGGCCGGGGCCGATGATCGCCGCTGGCGCCACGCCCCGCGCTCGTTCCGCCGGCGGACCGCCCCTCCCGTCGGGGGGGGGCGCGCGGGGCGCCCAC
>JBQGCF010000147.1:0-16656 GCA_052038315.1 Iamia sp. | reverse complement strand
CGCGACCGCGGCATCACCTTCGCCACCACCACGGCGGGCGGGGTGTGCATCCGCTTCCACCGCCCGGTGCGCGCCGCCGACCCGCTCGGCCTCGTGCGCCACCCCGCCGCCACCGTGACGGTGGAGGACCCGAAGGCGCTGAAGAAGGAGCTC
The DNA here is from genome assembly GCA_052038315.1 of Iamia sp. Lineage (GTDB taxonomy): Bacteria > Actinomycetota > Acidimicrobiia > Acidimicrobiales > Iamiaceae > Iamia. The sequence continues at coordinate 16,503 of JBQGCF010000147.1, read as the reverse complement.
GAGGCGGCCGTGCGGAGGGCGAGCTGATGGCGCCGATCACCGCGGTCGCCCTCAGCTGCACGCTCAAGCCCTCGCCCGCCGAGTCGAGCACCGACATCCTCCTCCAGCAGATCCTCGACGAGCTGGCCACCCACGACGTCGAGGGCACCCTGATCCGGGTCGTCGACCACGACGTGAAGCCCGGGGTCAGCTCGGACGAGGGCGACGGCGACGCCTGGCCGGCGATCCGCCAGGAGGTGCTCGACGCCGACATCCTCGTGCTCGGCACCCCGATCTGGATGGGCCAGCCGTCGAGCATCTGCAAGCGGGTGCTCGAGCGGATGGACGCCTTCATCAGCGAGACCGACGACGGCGGCCGCCTCATCTCGATGGACCGGGTCGCCGTGCTCGCCACCGTCGGCAACGAGGACGGTGCCCACGCGGTGGCGGCGGCGACCTACCAGGCCCTGTCCGACGTGGGCTTCACCATCCCGCCCAACGGCCAGGCCTACTGGGTCGGCGAGGCGATGGGGTCGACCGACTACAAGGACCTCGACGAGCCGCCCGAGAAGGTCGTGGAGACCGTCCAGGACGTGGCCCGCAACAGCGCCCACCTGGCCCGGCTCCTCCAGGCGAACCCGTACCCCCCGAAGGAAGACGCATGAGCGACCAGAACCTGTCCGAGGAGCTCGACGCCGACAAGATCGAGGGCGACTACCCGCCCGAGCAGCCGCTCGGTGCCGACGAGTACGGCACCACGCCGGCCGAGGAGGCGTGGGACGAGCCGCTCGAGGAGCGCATCGCCCGGGAGGAGCCGGACGTCCCGGCGCCCGACGTCGATGCCGCCCTGGCCGCGGTCGAGCCCGACCCCCTCGCCGAGTACGACGACTCCGTCCAGGAGCACGAGGGCCCGGCCCCCGCCGAGGAGGCGGCCCTGCACGTCGAGGAGCAGTAGGGCATACCGTCGGGCCATGTTCGACGGCCTGACGGACCTGCTGCCCGACCTGCGCGAGCTGTACGAGGACCTCCACGCCCACCCCGAGCTGTCGTTCCAGGAGCACCGGACCGCCGGCATCCTCGCCGACCGGCTGCGGGGCCTCGGCTACGAGGTCACCACCGACGTGGGCGGCACCGGCGTGGTCGCCACCCTCGCCAACGGGGACGGGCCCACGGTGATGCTGCGGGCCGACATCGACGCCCTGCCCGTCAGCGAGGACACCGGCCTGCCCTACGCCAGCGAGGTCCCCGGCGTGGCCCACGCCTGCGGCCACGACATGCACGCGGCCTGGCTGATCGGGGCGGCGACCGTGCTGGTCGAGCACCGGGACGCCTGGTCGGGCTCGCTGCTCCTCGTCGTGCAGCCGGCCGAGGAGCTGGGTGCCGGCGCCCGGGCCATGCTCGACGACGACCTCTACGCCCGCTTCGGCACCCCCGACGTCTGCCTCGGCCAGCACACCGCCCCGGCCCCGGCCGGCTGGGTGCTCCACCGGGCCGGCCCGATGATGGCGGCCAGCGATGCCGTCGAGATCGTCCTCCACGGCCGGGGCGGCCATGGCTCGGCGCCGCAGAACACGGTCGACCCGGCGGTGCTGGCCGCCTCGACGGTGATGCGGCTGCAGACGATCGTCGCCCGCGAGGTCGACCCGGCCGAGACGGCGGTGGTCACGGTGGGCCGGCTCCACGTCGGCACCAAGGAGAACATCATCGCCGACCACGCCGAGCTGGGCCTGAGCATCCGGACCTTCCGGCCCCACGTCCGGGCCAAGGTGCTGGAGGCGATCACCCGCATCGTCGAGGGCGAGTGCCACGCCGCCGGTTGCGAGCGGAAGCCCGACATCACCGAGGGCTACTCGCTGCCGGTCGTCGACAACGACGCCGACGCCACCGCCCGCATCGCCGAGGCCTTCGCCGCCCACTTCGGCCCCGAGCGCTCGATGCCGGGCCCGGTCGCCACCGGCAGCGAGGACTTCGGCTTCTTCGGCGAGCGGGCCGGGGTGCCGTCGGTCTTCTGGTTCGTCGGCGTGTCCGACCCCGAGATGGTGCGCCGGGCCTTCGAGGCCGGCCGCTTCGCCGAGGACGTCCCCTACAACCACTCGCCCCGCTTCGCCCCCGTCCCCGACCCGTCGCTGGCCACCGGTGTCGAGGCGCTGGTGACGGCGGCGATGGTGTGGCTGGCGCCGTAGCTACCGGAGCTGCCAGGGCGTCGGGGCCTCGCCGGTCTCGACGGTGACGAGGCGGATCCGGGCCTCCTCCTCCAGCGCCGGCGACCGGTGCCGGTTGGCCACGCACCAGCACGTCGACCACAGGGCCCAGACCTCCTCCAGCGAGCCGTCCCGGGCGGCCCCGGTCAGCGGGGCGCCGTAGGCCTCGTCGAAGGCGGCGGCGTCGGCGGCCGGCGAGCCGTACCAGCGGACGAAGGCGACGGTGGGGGCGGCGTCGTAGGCGGGCGGGCCCCAGCCGGCCAGCTCGAGGTCGACGAGGACCGGCCCGCGGTCGCCGATCACCACGTTGCCGGCGTGGAGGTCGCCGTGGAGCACGGCGCCGTCGCCGTCGGCCCGGGCCCCGTCGAGGGCGGCCTGCCACACCGGCTCGAGGCGGGTGGCGGCTCGGCGCAGGACGGCCAGCTCGTCGTCGCTCGTCGCCCCGATCGGGATGGCCACCTCCAGCTGGGCCAGCGCCGCGCCCACCGGGTCGCAGCCGACGACGCCGCGGGGGTCGAGCCCGGCGGTGGCCCGGTGCAGCCGGGCGGCGAGCGCGCCGAGGACGGCCGGCTCGACCGGGGGCGCCTCGGGGTCGACGCCCGGGATCTCGCGCCACGCCGTCACCATCCACCCGTCGATGGGAGCGGGACCGGCGAGGCGGCGGGTGGCGGGCACGCCGGCGTCGGCCAGCAGGGCGGCGATGGCGGCCTCCTGGCGGGGGCCGGTGCTGCCGCCGGGGACGGCGAAGGTCCGCACCTGCGAGGCGGGGAAGCGGACGACGTGGCGGGTCGCCGCCCGCACCACCTCGGCGCCCTCGGGGTCGAGTCCGAAGGTGGCGGCCAGGACGTCGATGTCCGGCGGAGCCGGCGCCGGCGCGACCAGCGGCCCGGTGGCCATCAGGCCGCCCGGCGGGCGTCGACCCAGTCGGCCACGAGCCCGCCCAGCACCGGGAGGCTGACCGTGGACGAGCCGAGGACCGTGTCGTGGAAGCCGGGCAGGTCGAAGCCGTCGCCCAGCTCGGCGGTGGCCCACGCCCGCAGGCGGAGGATCTCCCGCTGGCCGATCTTGTAGGCCAGGGCCTGGCCCGGGATGGCGAGGTAGCGGTCGACCTCGGTGGTGATCTCGTCGACCCCGACCGGCATGTGGGCGGCCATGTGGTCGACGGCCTGCTGGCGGCTCCAGCCGAGGGCGTGCATCCCCGTGTCGACCACCAGCCGGCAGGCCCGCCACGTCTCGTTGACGAGCATGCCGAGCCGGTCGAGGTCGCTGGCGTAGAGGCCCATCTCGTCGGCCAGCCGCTCGGCGTAGAGGGCCCACCCCTCGACGTAGGCGGTGTGGCCGAAGCTGAAGCGCTGGAAGGCGGGCAGCTCGGTCAGCTCGGTGGCGATGGCCAGCTGGAGGTGGTGGCCGGGGATCGCCTCGTGGAAGGCGGTGGACGCGGTGTCGAAGCGGTTGCGCTCGCCCACGCCGTGGGTGTTGACGAAGTAGGTGCCGGGGCGGCTGCCGTCGGCCGCCGGTGGGAAGTAGTAGGCGCCAGCCGAGTCGGCGGCCAGGACCTCGGGCACGGCCTTGACCTCGCAGGCGCTGATCGGCAGCCGGCCGAACCAGCCGCCCATCACCGCGGTGGCGGCGGCGACGCAGCGGCGGGCGTCGTCGAGCGGCTCGTCGGCGCGGGCGGCGTCGTAGCGCAGGGCCGGGTCGGTGCGGACCCGCTCGAAGATGGCGGGCAGCTCGGCCAGGCCGAACATCTGCTGGCCGAGGGACCGCATCTCCTCGCTGAGGGCGGCGACCTCGTCGAGTCCGATCCGGTGGATGTCGGCCGGGTCGAGGTCGAGCCCGGTGTTGGAGCGGACCAGGAAGCGGTAGAGGTCCTCGCCGTCGTCCAGGGCGCAGAGCCCGGACGCCTCGTCGCCGCGGGCCCGGGGGAGCAGCTCGTCGCGCAGGCAGGCGGCGTAGCGGGCGAAGGCGGGGCGGACGACCTCCTCGGCCACGACCCGCAGGTCGGCGCGCCAGGCGGCCTCGCCGTCCCAGCCCTCGGGGCCGGCGAAGGCGGTGAAGGGGTCCTCGTCGAGCGGGCTGGCCAGGTAGCCGTCGACCTGGTTGAGGGCCCGTTCCACGACGATGCGGGGTGGGGTGCGCCCGGCCGCCAGCCCGGCCCGGAAGCGGGCGAGGGCCTGGTCGACCAGCATGCCCACCTTGCGCTGCCGCTCGACCAGGTCGAGGGCGTTCTGCGGCTCGGGGGCGTTGATCTGCGGGGCGGTGGAGAGGAGGCCGGCGGCCAGCCCGTCCATCTGGTCGTAGCGGAGCTCGGCGATGCGGTGGTCGACGTGACCGATGGCGTCGCCCAGTGACTCGGCCAGCAGGTCACGGGTGACCCGGTCGCCGGGGGTGTCGGGTGCGAGCCGGCCGGTCCGCTCGAGCAGCTCGGCCCAGCGGGCCCGCTGCTCGGCCTCGGCCTCGGCGCTGACGTCCTCGATCTCGGTGTCGAAGCGGCGGTCGCCCAGGAACGTGGCGTAGGTGGGGCTGACCCGCAGCACCGCCTCCCAGTACTCGTCCGCCAGGGCCCGGGTGGGGGTCGATTCCTCGCTGGCCATGGCCGACAGTCTGCCTGCTGGTCAGGTGCCCCTGATCCCGCGCAGCCCGGCCCACGCCAGGTTGGCGACCCGGTGGGCCAGGGCGTCGGGGTCGGGCTGGGCGGCGGCGCTGGCGAGCGAGTGCCGGCTGGTCACCTCGGCGATGCCCACGATGCCCCGGGCGAGCAGCAGCCGATCCTCCTCCGACAGGCCCTCGACCTCGATCAGGGTGGCGACCGACTGGGCGAAGGTCTCCTCGACCCGCAGCACGGCGTCGGTGAGGTCCCGGTCGCGCCGGCTGTCGGCGGTGAAGAGGAGGCGGAAGGCGTCCCGGTGCTCGGTGACGAAGCGGAAGTAGACCCGGAAGCCGGCCTCGACCTGCTCGCGGGGCGAGGCGGCGTCGGCGGTGGCCTTGACCACCGCGCTCTCCAGCCGGTCGGCCACATCGGCGACCAGCTCGAGGTACAGCGCCCGCTTGGACGTGAAGTGCTGGTAGAGCACCGGCTTGGTGACGCCGGCGGCCTCGGCCACCTGGTCCATGCTCACGCCCGAGTAGCCCCGCTCGGCGAACTCGCCCAGGGCCACGTCCAGCAGCTGGCGCCGCCGGGCAGCAGCAGGGAGACGAGCAGCCATCGACCGACGTTACCGGCCGGTAGGTCCCGCCCATCCACCGGACGGGTGATCCCGCCGCAGCGGCAGGGCCGGCGCGGTCCGGCGCGCCAGCGAGCCGGCCCAGCAGGGAGAGGCGACCTCCCGGCCGACAGGGCCCGAGCGGCCCGGCGAGCGCAGCGAGCCAAGAGCGGGAAGGACGGCTCCCTGTCTCGCAGCGAGCGCCAGCGAGCGAAGAGATGGGCCCGCCCCCGGCGATCATCCGCATCCCGCTCGGAAAGGTCCCGCCCGGACGTCAGTCCGGGCGGGCCCGAGCCCCGGGGGCGGGGGGAGGGGGTGACCCCAGGACTCGGGCCCTGCCACGGTCTGTGGCCCATCTTGCCAGAGAACGGCAGAGATGGGAACGGCCTGGGCAGCCTGATCCTCCGCCCGCGAGGGTCACCCTAGCCGACGAACCTGACCCGCCGGTCAAGTCCCGGCGCTACTCTCCGGCCGTCCGACGACCCGGAGGTCGACCGTTGCCCGTCGTGCCCGAGATCCAGGCCCTGCTCGACCAGCTGGCGGCCGCGCCGCTCGACATCGGCCAGGTCGACCCGCCGACCATGCGGGCCCTCTACGCCGCCCTGCGCAGCGCCGACGGCGAGCCGGTCGAGGTCGGCCCGGTGACCGACGTGGCCATCCCCGGTCCGGGCGGCAGCATCCCCGCCCGCGTCTACCGCCCGGCGGCGGACGGCACCGCGCCCGTCCTCGTCTGGTACCACGGCGGCGGCTGGGTGATCGGCGACGTCGAGACGTCGGACCCCACCGCCCGCAAGCTGTGCCAGCGAGCCGGCGTGGTGGTCGTCTCGGTCGGCTACCGGCTCGCCCCCGAGCACCCCTTCCCGGCCGCCACCGACGACGCCTGGGCCGCCCTCACCTGGGTGGCCGAGCACATCGGCGAGCACGGCGGCGATCCCGCCCGGTTGGCCGTCGGTGGTGACTCGGCCGGCGGCAACCTGGCCGCCCTCATGGCGATCCGGGCCCGCGACGAGGGCGGTCCGGCGCTGCGCCACCAGCTCCTCGTCTACCCGGCCACCGACCTGACGATGGGCCACCCGTCGATCGAGGAGAACGGCGAGGGCTACTTCCTCACCGCCGCCACCATGCGCTGGTTCACCGACCACTACCTCGGCCCGGACCGGGCCCACGGCGACCCGGCCTCGCCGGCCATCTCGCCGTTGGCGGTCGAGGACCTGTCCGGCCTGCCGCCGGCCCAGGTGCTGACGGCCGAGTTCGACCCGCTGCGCGACGAGGGCGACGCCTACGCCGCCCGCCTGGCCGAGGCCGGCGTGCCGGTCGAGCACGTCCCGGGGCCGGGCCTCGTCCACGGCTTCTTCGCCATGGGCCAGATCTCCCCGGACTGCGACAAGGCCGCGGCGCTGGCCGCCGACCGCCTGCGCGACGCGCTCGCGTAGGTGCTGGAGGTCCCGGCCGCCGTCCGGGCCAAGGCCCTGACGTCGGGGGCGGGCGCCTGGCTCGACGCCCTGCCCGGCCTGGTCGCCGATCTCGAGGCGGAGTGGGGCATCGCCGTCGGGACGCCGTTCGCGGACGGCACCGAGGCCTACGTCGCCGTCGCGACCCGGGCCGACGGGACCCCGGCCGTGCTCAAGCTGTGCATCCCCCGGGAGCTGGATGCCGCCCGGCGCGAGATCGCCGTGCTCCAGCGGGCGGCGGGGGAGGGGTGCGCGGCGTTGCTGGCCGACGATGTCGACCGGGGCGCCCTGCTGGTCGAGCGGCTGGGCCCGTCGATGGCCGACGTCGACCTGCCGCTCGCCCAGCGGTTGCCGCTGCTCGTCGACGCTGCGGCCCGCGTGTGGCGGCCCGTCGGCGACCTCGACCTGCCCACCGGTGCGGCCAAGGCCGACTGGCTGGCCGGCTTCGTCGCCTCGACCTGGGAGGAGCTCGACCGGCCCTGCTCGGAGGCCGCCGTGGCCCAGGCCCTGGCCTGCGCCGCCCGCCGTGGTGCGGCCCACGACGACGAGCGGGCCGTCCTCGTCCACGGCGACGTCCACCGGTGGAACGCCCTGCAGGCCGGCGCCGGCTGGAAGCTGATCGACCCCGACGGCCTCCGGGCCGAGCCCGAGTACGACCTGGGCGTGCTCCTCCGGGAGGACCCCGACACCCCGAGCGCCCTGCGGGAGCGCAGCCGCTGGTTGGCGGCCCGCACCGGGACCGACGAGACCGCCGTCTGGGAGTGGGGCGTGGTCGAGCGGGTCGCCACCGGGCTGGTGTGCGAGCGGATCGGCCTCCAGCCCGTCGGCCGCCAGATGCTCGCCGCCGCCGACGCCGTGGCCGCCGAGGACTAACCGCTGCGGACGAGGGGTCGTCGCCAGGTCCGGGCGGGGGTGATGGGGCATCGGGTGCCGGGGCGGGTGACGTGCACTTGGCCGTCGGCCTGGAGGGTGACGCGGAAGCCGCCTTCGTGGACGGCGTGGTGGTGGTAGCGGCAGAAGGGGGCGAGGTTGTCGAGGTCGGTGGGGCCACGTTCCGAGTCCGGGTCGAACTGTTCGATGTGGTGGGCTTCGCACCAGTCCATGGGTGCGTCGCAGCCGGGGAAGGCGCAGTGGCCGGCGTGGCGGAACCGGAGCGCTCGTCGTTGGGCGCGGTTGGCCAACCTGATGGTCTTGCCGGCGTCGAGGACCTCGCCGTCGGCCGAGATCACCAGCCGGTGGACATCTGCCCCGCAGAGCAGCCGGTGCAGCGAGGCGGGGGCGACGGGTGTTCCGTCGAGGTGCTGGCAGACCCGGGTGCGGAGGTCGTCGCCGTCGACGATGGGCATCCCGCGGAGGGTCTTCTCGTCGCAGATGACCTCGACCGAGGGCCGGGGCCTCCCGTGGCGTTGCGCCGGCATGGCCTTGCGCACCAGCAGCTGCACCAACGCCTGTCCCCGACGTTCGGCCGGTGACAGCCCGTCGGAGGCGGAGAAGACGCCGACGCGGAACATCTCGTCGACCTCGGCGTCGATGGCGTTGCGGATGATGGCGCCGTGTTCGGCGTCCATCTCCCCGTCGAGGACGTAGCGGCCGTCGAAGGTCTGCGTCAGGGTCACCGCGACCCGGGGAGCCGTCTCGTCGACAGGCGCGTCGGGGTCGATCGAGCCGACGTGGAGCCGGGCCTGCTCCAGCCACCCCCGTAGGAACCGGTTGGCGTCACGGACGCGGAGGTCGGCGACCTCGGAGACCAGCCAGGCTTCCTGCTCGGCGAACACCGCGGCGACCTCGGGCGTGCAGGTGGCGATCAGCAGGTCGACCTTCACCCGAGCGATGCGACCCGCTCGGAACGCCGCTTCCACGGCGGGCATGGACCGCAGACGCCGGGCCACCTCCACATCCGCAGCGCACCGGGCTCGGGTTTGGTCGACGCGGGCCGAGAGCCAGCCGGCCGTCGACCGAGCCGCGTCGGCGGCGTGAAGGCCACGTCGGTCGAACGCTCCGGTCAGGGCGACCAGCTCGGCTTCGATCCGGGCCTTCTCGCGATGGACCGCCAGCAACCGCGAGACGATCTCGCCATCGGTCAGCGTGTCCGGGTCCATGGCAGGAAGTGTAGCGAACACGCGTACGTATCACAACTGGCATGTGAACGGGAATGAGGGTCAGGCGACCGTCGCCGAGCGGGTGGTGGTGCCGCCGGGGCCGGTGGCGGCGAGGGTGTAGGTCGTCGTCCCCACCGCACAGCCGCCGGCGCGGCCCGACGGGGGCAGGGCGCCGGAGGGGGCGCCCGGGCCGGTGATGCGGACCTCGGTGGCGCCGGTGGTGCTCCAGACGAAGGCGACCCGGAGGGTGGGGTTGGCGCAGCCGGTCCCGCCCGGGTCGCGGGTGACCCGGAAGCCGCCGACGACCGGCGGGGCCGGTGGCGGGGTCGTGGTGGTCGTCGTCGTGGTCGTGGTGGTCGGACGGGCGGGACCGTCGTGGTGGGGTTGGGGGCGAGGCCGGGCTCGGTCGTGGCGCCGATGTCGGCCTGGGGACCGGTCGTCGTGGTCGGCGGGGCCGTCGGAGCGGGCAGCGACGACACCCCGGGCGGCGTCGTGGACGATGTGGTCGTCGAGGCCGTCGACCCGTCGGTGGACGAGGGGGACGGGACGGAGGAGGGGGCCGTGGTGGTCGTCGTCGGGCCGTCGGCGGCGACCTCCTCGGGGTCGGTCCCGTCGTCGCCGAGCAGCAGGAGCACCGCCACGACGAGCACGAGCACCCCGACCGCGGCGCCCACCAGCGCCCCCGTCCGTGACGGTGGACCGTCGGAGGACGAAGGCGAAGCCGAGGGGGCCGAGGGCGAGGCCGCCGACGGCGACGAGGACGACGACGGCACCGGCGGCTCGCCGATCGGGACGCCGGCGTCGGCCAGCCCGGCGCGGATGGCGGCCAGCACGTCGGGGGCGACGGTGAGGAGGGGGACGGCGGCGAAGAGGGCCTCGGGGGAGAGCCGGGCCTCCTGGCGACCGGCGCAGTCCGGGCACCCGGCGGCGTGGACGCCGATGACCTTGACGGCGTCGGCCCCGAAGGGGGTGATCCGGGCGGCGGCCACCGCGGCGCCCAGCACCGCGCTGGCGGGGTGCCCGGCCCGCCTGAGCACGCTGGCCCGGACGGCGTCGCCCAGCCGGTTGCGCAACCGGAACAGCACCTGGTGGGCCGTGTTGGGGGTGACGCCCAGCTCCTCGGCGATCTCGGCCGGGGCCAGGCCGTGGCGGAGGTGGAGGTCGAGGACGCTGGCGTCCCGGGGCCCGAGGGCGGCGGCTGCGGCCCACACCAGGGCGGCGTCCTCGGCCCGGGCGGCGGCGTCGCCGGCCTCGTCGTCGTGCGCGTCTCGGTCCAGCACCTCGGTCGCCTCCTCGTCGCCGACGGGGACGGACCGGCGCTCCCGCTCCAGGCGGTTGAGCGCCCGGTTGCGGCCGATGCGCAGCACCCAGCCGCCGAACGACTCCGCCCGCTCGAGCCGGTCGAGACCGGTCCAGGCGGCGAGGAAGGCGTCCTGGGCCACCTCGGCCGCGACCTCCCGGTCGCGGACGATGCGGTAGGCCACGTCGACCACGCGGGTCGACCAGCGGTCGAAGAGCACGCCGAAGGCCTGGCCGTCGCCGGCCTGGGCGGCGCGCACCAGGTCGGCGTCGTCGACTCGTGCCCTGAGGTCCATCACCCCTCCTGACCGCGGGAAGAGGGCTCCCTTACAGCCTCCCACCCGGCGCGTAAGGCCGTCGGCGGGTTCCGGTCAGGACGGGCATGGACATCACCCGCACCCTCATCGCCACCACCGTCCTGGCCCTCGGCCTGGTCGGTGCCCCCACCGCCGCCGGCGCCCTGCCCGGCGGCTACTCCACACCGCTGCCCCGGCTCACCGTCGAGCTCGACGACACCACCGAGTCCGCCGGCCTGCTCGAAGGTCGGCTCCGGCTGTCGTCACCGATCGCCGACGACCTGTCCGTCCCGCTCGGGGTCCGCTTCCCCGACGCCGGCCCCTGGGACGTGGCCGGCACGGACGTCGACGTCGACATCCCCGCCGGCGCCACCGAGCTGGCGTTCGACATCGGCGTGGTCGACGGCGACGGGCCCGAGGCGGCCGAGCTGATCGGCATCGAGATCGAGGGCGCCCACCCGAGCGGCCGGGTGCGCACCGGCCGGGCCGCCACCGCCGTGATCTACGACGGCGACGGGCTCGACCTGGCCCTGGTCGACGATCCCGAGGCGGCCGAGGGCGATCCCGGCACCGACGGCACCCTCGACCTGGTGGTGGCGGCCGACCAGGCCGTCCCCCACGACGTCACCTTCCGGGTGCGCACCAGCATCGCCGGCGGGTACAACGCGGCCACGTCCGGGGTCGACCTCGCTCCCGTCGACGTGGTCGTCGAGCTGCCCGCCGGCGAGACCGGGGTGACCGTCGCCGTCCCGCTCGTCGGCGACCAGCTCGACGAGGAGCCGTACGAGCTGTTCTTCGGCACGCTCAGCGAGCCGTCGCACGGCGAGGTCGCCCTCAGCGGGGCCACCACCGTCGCCCGCATCATCGACGACGACGGTCCGGTGGTGACGTGGGAGCGGCCCGGCGGCTACCAGTCGTCGTCGCGGTCGGCCCGGTCGGCGGCCTTGACGGCGTAGCCGAACACGATGGCCGGGGCCAGGACGATCGAGCCGAGCACGATGCAGGCGACGATCAGGGTCACGACCCAGTCCTCCAGCCCGACCACGAAGCCGACGAGGAAGGCGACCACCGCCACCGCGAAGGCCCCGTAGCCGACCTTCTGGCCCAGGTCGACGAGCCGGGCGATCTGGGCCCGCTTGACGAGCACGGGGTCGCCACCGGCGTCGGGGCGGGGTCCACGGGCCATCCCGCCAGCCTGCCCGTCCCGCCCGGCGCCCGGCCAACCGGCCGGTACCGTGCCCTGGTGATCCGGAGGTCCCACCACGCCGAGCACGACCTCGACGCCCTCGTCGCCCGCAAGGCCGGCGAGGGCGTCACCGCGTCGCTGGTGCTGCCGGCTCGGGACGAGGAGGCGACGATCGGCCGGGTGCTGGAGGCCTACCTGCCGCTGCGGGACGCCGGTCTGCTCGCCGAGGTGCTGGTGGTCGACTCGCTGTCGACCGACGGCACCGCGGCGGTGGCCGCCGCCGCCGGGGCGACGGTGGTCGGCGTGGGCGACGTCCACCCCGCCATCCCGGCGGCCCGGGGCAAGGGCGAGGCGCTGTGGCGGGGCGTGGTGGCCAGCACCGGCGACCTGGTCGTCTTCGCCGACGCCGACGTGCTCGACGCCGGTCCCCACTACGTCGTCGGCCAGCTCGGCCCGCTGCTCGACGACCCGACCGTCCAGCTCGTCAAGGGCTACTACGAGCGCCCGATCGTCGCCGCCGACGGCACCGTCGAGGAGCACGGCGGCCGGGTCACCGAGCTGGTCGCCCGCCCCCTGCTGAGCCTGCTCCGGCCCGAGCTGGCCGGTCTCGTCCAGCCCCTCGCCGGTGAGTACGCGGCCCGGCGCGGCCTGCTGGAGGCGGTGCCCTTCCCCGTCGGCTACGGGGTCGAGATCGCCCTGCTGCTCGACACCTTCGAGCGCCACGGCCCCGGCGGGCTGGCCCAGGTCGACCTCGGGCGGCGCACGCACCGGCACCAGTCGCAGCAGCAGCTCGGCGTGATGGCGGCCGAGGTGATGGCCGCCGCCCTCCGCCGCCTCGGCCTCGACCCCGTCGGCGACGCCATGCACCAGTTCCGCCCCGAGGGCCACGCCCCGATCGACACCCCGCTCCGGGTCGAGGAGCGGCCCCCGATCAGCACCCTCGGCTGAGGCCAGCGGCCCAGCGCGGCTAGCGCTCCTCCAGCGTGGCCACGTCGGGGCCGACCTCCTCGACCGCGGCCTGCACCCGGTCCCAGCCGGTGGCGTCGTCCTTCAGGTGGGCGTCGTAGAAGGCCAGGGCGGCCTCGGTGACGACGGTGCCCCAGGGGTCGACCGGGCCCTCGTAGTACCCGTCGTCGTGCTCGGCACCGGTCAGGGTGATGAAGCCGCCGGGGGCATCGATCCACTCCTCCCACGCCTGGTGGGCGGTCTCGATGCTCGTCAGGCTGTGATCGGCGCCGCCGTGGACCATCAGCAGCGGCCGATCGGTGGTCGCCGGGTCCTGCGCGCCGTCGGACGACAGCGGGAACCAGATGCCGGCGAACTCGGTGACGACGTCGATCCGGGGATCGGCGCAGCAGGCGTTGAAGCCCACGGCCAGCGTCGTGATGGCGCCGAGCGACTGGCCCCCGACGCCGATCCGCTCGGGGTCGACGACGGCGGCCAGCTCGGTGAGGGCGGTGTCGATCAGGAAGGACACGTCGCCGGCCTGGGCCTCGACGTCGTCGAGCTTCGAGCCGCCGGGCGTGCCCTCGGAGGTGAGCGGGAAGTCGGGGGCGACGATCACGTACCCGGCCGAGGCCCAGGCGGAGAGCGTGCCCGCGTAGTGGTCGCCGGCCCGGCTGCTGCCGTGGCCGAACACGATCAGCGGCCACGGCCCGGGCGCGCCGTCGGGGGCGTAGACGACGACGTCGAGGGTGCGCTCCGGCAGCTCGGGCTCGCCGCCGTGGGCCGACGTCGGGCGGCTGGCGTCGACCCACGTGTACCGGGTCTCGGCCACGTCGTAGGTGTCGAGCGGGGCGACCGTCGTGGTGGTCGTCGTCGGCTCGGCGACGGTGCTCGACGCCCCGGACGTCGTGTCCCCCTCGTCCGAGCACGCTGCGCCCAGCAGCGACAGGGCGACGAGGGCGGCGGCGACCCGGCGCATCAGTGGTTGAGGCCGGCGTGGATCGGCTTGGTCGCCTTGTACATGGCGAGGAAGGCCTCGTAGAGCGGCTGGTAGGTCGCGGCGGCGTCGGGGTCCGGGGTGAACTCCTCCTCGACCGCGACCAGCCCGTCGAGCTCCGCGATCGTCTTCTCGCCCAGGGCCACCCAGCCGACGAGGGCGGCGCCCCGCGCCCCGGCGTGCTGGTAGTCCTCGACCCGGCGGATCGGGCGCTGGAGGACGTCGGCGTGGATCTGGCACCACAGGTCCGAGCGGGCGCCGCCACCGATCACCACGATGGGCCCGAGCGGTCCCTTGGTGAACGACTCGACCGCCTCCATCAGCCAGCGGGAGTTGTAGGCCACGCCCTCGAGGATCGCCCGCAGCATGTCGGCCCGGTCGTGGCTGAGCGAGAGGTTGGTCCAGCCGCCGCGGATCGTGTGGTCGTCGACCGGCGTGCGCTCGCCGTTGAGCCACGGCAGGTAGATCAGGCCGTTGGAGCCGGCCGGTGCCGTCTCGGCCACGTCGTTGAGCTCCTCCAGCGTGTCCACCAGCTTCAGCTGGTCGCGGGCGTGGAGGAGGCAGGCACCCGCCGCCTCGTGCTCGTTGGCCAGGAAGTACTTGCCCGGGAGGGCGGCCGGGAAGGCGGCCATGTTGTTGCGGACGTCGGTGCGCTTGCCGGGGAGGTGGAAGCTGAGCCACGACGAGGTGCCCAGGTAGAGGTGCGGCTCGTAGTCCTTGACCGCCCCGCAGCCGACGCAGGCGGCGTGGACGTCGCCCATCGACGTGGTGACCGGGATGCCGGCCTCGACGCCCCACTGCTCGGCGACCGCCGGGAGGAGCGAGCCCACGATCGACGCCGACGGCACCAGCTGGGGCAGCTTGGCCTTGTCGACCCCGGTCCACTCCAGGAGCTGCGGGTGGTAGGCGATGTTGTCCCGGTCGCGGTTGTCGGTCAGCCACAGCATCACCGCGCAGTCGTGGGAGCTGACGGCGCGGCCGGTGAGCTTCAGGTTGAGGAAGTCGCCCGGCTCGAGCAGCCGCTCGGCGGCGTCGTAGACCTCGGGCCGCTCCTCCTTGAGCCAAAGGATGTGGGCGATCGAGTCCTTGCCGCTGAGGCTGGGGGCGGCGCCGGTGAGCTGGACCCAGCGGGCCAGGCGGCGGGGGTCGTAGCCCATGACGTTGACCCGGCCGCTGACGACCTTGCCGATGGCGTCGGCGCCCCGGCTGTCCATCCAGATGATGGCGTTGCCGATCGGCTCGCCGTCGGCGTCGACCGGCACCGTGCCGCACCACTGCGAGGTGACGGCCACGCCGGCCAGCCGGGCGGCCTCCTCGGGGGCGGCGGCGACCAGCCGGACGACCGCCCGGGTGATGGCGTCCCACCAGGCGGCCGGGTCCTGCTCGGCGCCGCCGTGGGGCTCGAGGATGATCCCGGTGGTCTCGATCTCGTGGGCCACGACCCGTCCCCGGGCGTCGACCAGGGCGACCTTGGGGCCGCCGGTGCCGAGGTCGATGGCGAGGATGTGGTCGGTCATCGGTGCGTCATCCAGTGCAGGTGGGGTGCGGGCGGGTCCTGAGCATGCCGCACCGATGACCGCCGTCGGCTGCGCTCGCTGCGCTCGCTGCGCCGTCGGGACACCTTCCGTGCTGTCGGATGACCTCGCTGCGCTCGGTCATCGGTGCGTCTCCCGGGGTGTGGCGAACGGCGGGAGACCCTACCGAGGGCGGTCCCCCGCTCGTTCTCGACCGACCGGTCAAGTTTCCTGTGCGCGCCGTCACAGGCTGTGGAAGGATGCTGAACAGCCGTCCAACAAGGGCCGTGCGCGCGGTCCGGCAAGAGGAGACAGACGTGGACACACGAGCCGCCATCCTGTGGGAGCAGCACGCCGACTGGAGCGTCGAGGACATCACCCTCGACGACCCGAAGGCCGGCGAGGTCAAGGTCGAGCTGGCGGCCTCGGGCATGTGCCACTCCGACGAGCACCTCGTCACCGGGGACATGGTCCTCGACCCCGAGATCGCCAAGATGATGGGCCTGGCCCAGGTCCCGGTGATCGGCGGCCACGAGGGCGCCGGCACCGTCGTCGAGGTCGGCCCCGGCGTCACCTCGCTGGCCGTCGGCGACCACGTCGCCCTCGGCTTCATCCCCGCCTGCGGCCGCTGCCCCTCGTGTGCGCGCGGCTGGCAGCACCTCTGCGATCTCGGCGCCTTCCTGCTCGCCGGTCGCCAGGTCACCGATCTCACCGCCCGTCACCACGCCAAGGACGGCACCGACCTCGGTCTGATGTGCTGCCTCGGCACCTTCAGCCCGGTCACGGTCGTCAGCGAGGCCAGCTGCATCAAGCTGACCCCGGACATCCCGCTCGACAAGGCCGCCCTCGTCGGCTGCGGCGTCACCACCGGCTGGGGCGCGGCGGTCAACGCGGCCAACGTCCAGCCCGGCGAGACGGTCGTCGTGGTCGGCATCGGCGGCGTGGGCGCCAACGCCCTGCAGGGCGCGGCCTACGCCGGCGCCCGCCACGTCATCGCCATCGACCCGGTGGCCTTCAAGCACGAGCAGGCCCCGATCTTCGGCGCCACCCACTGCGTGTCGAGCTTCGAGGAGGCCCAGGCCCTCGTCGGCGAGCTCACCTGGGGCGCCAACGCCGACAAGGTGATCATCACCACCGGCCAGGTCACCGGCGACATGATCGCCCCGGCCATGTCGCTGCTGGCCAAGGGCGGCCGCTGCGTCGTCGTCTCGGTCGCCGACATCAACGCCGGCGACGTGAAGCTGAACCTCTTCGACCTCACGCTCCAGCGCAAGGAGCTGGTCGGCTGCATCTTCGGCAACGCCAACCCCCGCCGCGACATCCCCCGCCTGCT
>JBQGCF010000146.1:0-3735 GCA_052038315.1 Iamia sp. | reverse complement strand
CCACGACGTCGACGGCACCGAGGCAGATCGTGTCCGGGAAGGCCCGGGGGGCCGGCCGGCGGGCGCCACCGGTGCGCCCGGCCTCGAGGGTGAGGGCGCTCTGGGCGTAGCAGAGGCGGACGTCGAAGCGGTAGGTGCCGGGGGTGGTCGCCGCACCGGACCACACGTCGTCGACGTAGGTCAGCCCGGGCGGGAGCGACCCGTTGGCCACCGGCGTGTCCCAGCCGTCGGGCACGACCCGCGGCGTGCGACCCCGGGACTGCGTGGCCGGGAAGCCCTGCGACGGGCCCTCGGTGGTCGTGGTCGTGCCCTCGGTCGTGGTGGTCGTGGCCTCGGTGGTCGTCGTGGTGGCCTCGGTCGTCGTGGTGGTCGACGTCGAGGTCGTCGACACCGAGGTCGGCGGGGCCGGCACGGTGGGCTCGGGCTCCGGGAGGGCGTCCTCGTCGACGTAGAAGCCCAGCGGCAGCGGGCGCTCGCCCACCTCGATCGTCTGGCGATCGGTGCCGTCGGGCGGGTTGCCCAGGTCGTCGGAACAGCTGCCGATCACCTCGACGTCGTCGGTGACCTCGACGGTGTAGGTGTCCTCGGGGCCGGCGGTGTAGCCGACGCCCGGCTCGGCGGTGACCGTGAAGCTGCCCTCGACCAGCTCGTCCAGCGTGAACAGCTCGAACGACCAGCTCTCGCCGGCCGGGATGGTGATGGCGGCCGGTGCGTCGACGAGGAGGGCGGCCAGCTCGCCGCCGTAGCTCAGGGCCACCTCGACGTCGGCCTCGACCTCGTCCTCCAGCTCGACGTAGGCGCCGGCGGTGAGGTCGGCCTCGGTGTGGACGACGCCGTCGCAGTCCTCGTAGCCGTACACCACCGGCCCGAAGGCGTCGACGTAGTCGACCTCGGGGCCCTCGTCGGGCACCTGGCCGGGCGCCGGGATGGCGCCCCCCACGACGACCGCCGTGGCCACGATGCCGGACATGATCAGTGCGCGGGTGCGCCGCGTCCCTCCGCCGTTCATGCGGGGGAGTCTCGCATGGTAGTCGTCCGACCACAACCCGTGATCACACGAAAGACGAGATCGGCCTACCCGGTGAAACGGGCGGCGGCGTCCACCGGCGTCGCCGGGGCCGCCGTGCCCGGGCCGGCGGGCGCCGCCCCGGCCGGGCCCTCGACGACGATGCGGACGTCCGCCCGGCCGATGCAGGCCACCGGCGGCATGGTGCCGAACCCGGGGAGGGCGGCGACGCAGTGCGTGACCCGGAAGGCGTAGGTGCCGGGCGTGGTGGCGGTGCCCTGCCACAGGCCGTCGACGAGGCTGAGGCCGGGAGGCAGCTGGCCCTCGACCCGCAGCTCGTCGAGGTCGTCGTACAGGGTGACCCCGAGCCCGCCGGGCTGCTCGCCGACCCCGATCCGCTGGTCGGCCGCGCCCCACATCAGGGCGAGCGGCGCGGTGCAGTCGGCGAGGGTGGGGATGTCGTCGATGAGCGTCACCGAGCCGGAGGACGGATCGCCCAGCACGTAGCCGGGACCGGGCTCGAGGGTGACGGTGATCGTGCCGAAGGCCCGCGGCGGCAGGAGGAGCGAGACGCTGGAGTACGCGTCCGCCGGCGGCGTCGGGTGCACCGTCTCCGGGGCGTCGAGATCGTCGGCCAGGTCGCCCGAGTAGCTCACGGCCACGTCGACCGGCTCCGGGTCGACCACCCCGGTGTCGTCCCGGACCACCTCGGCGTAGCCGTTCATCAGGGTGTCGTCGTGCTGGACGCCGTCGCAGTCGATCCAGTTGCTCCGATGCGGCGCGAACGGCCCGTCGAGCGTGACGACCGGCAGCGTCGGTGCCTGCGCCGGGGCCGGCGCCCCGATCCCGACCACCACGGCCAGCGCCACGGCGACGACCGTGGCTCCCCTCCCCCCGCGGCTCACGCCAGGACCTTCGTGCAGAAGGCGGTGACCGCCTCCACGACCGCCGGTCCGTCGTGGTCGAGGGTGACCACGTGGTAGCTGTCGGGCGCGGTGACCCGCTCGACCGGCCCGCTCACCGAGGTGGCCAGCACGTCGCTGTTGCGGGGGTCGACGACGTGGTCCTGCGGGCTGTTGACCACCAGCACCGGGCAGGCGATCCGGCCCAGCCGGCCCTCGAGCTCGGCGGCCGCGTCGAACAGGGTGAGCAGCGGGCGCAGCGGCGTCTCCGGGTAGGCCGACTCGGCCACGCCCTCCTTGGCGATGTCGGAGCCGATCCCGGCCATCAGCTCGTCGCCCCCGGCGATCATCGCCTCGATGGCGTCGCGCATCCCCTCGGGCGGGGTGACGATGGCGTTGAGGCAGGCGATCCCGGCGATCTCGGGGTGCTCGGAGGCCAGCCAGGCGGTCAGGGCGCCGCCCATCGACAGGCCGACCACGGCGACCTTCTCGCAGCGGGCGGCCAGCGCCGCATGGGCGTCCTCGACGGCGCCGAGCCAGTCCGGGAAGCCGGTCCCGAGCATGTCCTGGACCGCCGTGCCGTGCCCCGGGAGCAGGGGCAGGTCGACGGTGAACCCGGCCGCGGCGAGGGCCTCGGCGACCGGGCGCATCGAGTTCGGGTTGCCGGTGAAGCGGTGGACGACGAGCACGCCGCGGTCGCCGCCTTCGGCGGACCAGGGCTCGGCGCCCTCGATGATGGGTGCGGTCACGATGACGTCCCTCCCTCGGGCCGGTGAACGGGTCGGTACTGTACGGCAGGTGACCGATGCCGCCGCCGATCCCCGGCGTCTGACGAGCCAGGGGCGTGAGCGTCGGCTGCAGCTGATCGAGGCCGCCGGCGAGCTGTTCGCCGAGCGGGGCTACGACGACACCCGCATCGTCGACATCGTCGAGCGGGCCGGCGTGGCCAAGGGCCTCTTCTACTGGTACTTCGAGAACAAGGAGGCGCTGTTCCGCGATCTCGTGGAGCAGAACCGCCTCCGGCTGCGCCAGGCCCAGGCCGCCGCCATCGACACCGCCGCCGAGCCGCTGCTCCGGATCCGCCAGGGCGCCGAGGCGTCGGTCCGCTACATGGCCAACCACGCCCGCCTGTTCTCCCTCATCGAGGTGGAGACGGCCTCGGTCCAGATCGACGACGTCCTCCGGCAGGGCACCGAGGTCCACGCCCGCGACGTGGCCGCCATCGTCGCCGAGGGCATCGCCGACGGGACGGTCCGCGACGAGGACCCGATGCTCCTCGCCTACGGCGTCGTCGGCGCCGTCGGGTACTACGGCCACTTCCAGCGCACCGGCCGCATCGCGATGGACATCGACGAGCTGGCGGCGTTCGTCGGCCGCTTCGTCGTGTGCTCGCTGGCCGCCGACGAGGCCATCGCCCGTCGGGTCATCGCCGCCGGCTGACCGTCCTCACCCGGGCGGTGACCGCGGGTAACGTGCGCCCGCGTTCCCAACCGATGGACCCAGGAGGACCGAAGTGGCGCAGTTCCTGACCGATGAGTGGCTCGACCAGGCCAAGGCCATCCGCGAGGAGTACAAGGGCAAGGCCGGGGCCCCGCCCCACGTGGTGAAGATGAACATGAACATCAAGGACTGTCCCGACGGGGTCGGGACGGGCGGCGTCGTGGAGGCCCACATGGACTCCACCGGCGGCGAGATGGAGATGGACATGGGCCACATCGACGAGCCCCAGCTCACCGTCACCATCCCCTACGACACCGCCAAGGCGATCCTCGTCGACGGCAACCCGCAGGCCGGCATGCAGGCCTTCATGTCGGGCCAGATCCAGGT
>JBQGCF010000145.1:0-6275 GCA_052038315.1 Iamia sp. | reverse complement strand
CCCGTACCGCCCGAGACGATGATGTTGAGCTTGCCCAGCACCATGGCCTGGAGGAAGCGGGCCGAGCTGGCCGACAGGGTGCCGAACCGGATCAGGTCGTCGATCTGGAACGGGTCCTTGGAGAACTTCCGGATGGTGAGGAAGGGCCCGCCGATGGCGAGCGGGTGGATCACCGCGTTGACGCGGGAGCCGTCGGGCAGGCGAGCGTCGCAAAGGGGCGTGGCCTCGTCGATGCGCCGGCCGACCTGGGCGACGATCTTGTCGATGATCCGGCGCAGGTGCTGGTCGTCGACGAAGGTGGCGCCGGTCTTCTCGACCTTGCCGCTCCGCTCCACGAAGACCATGTCGGGGCCGTTGACCATGACCTCGGTGATCTCGTCGGACCGGAGCAGCCGGTCGATCGGCCCGTAGCCGAGGATGTCGTCGGAGACGTCCTGGATCAGCTGCGCCTTGTCGGCCGCCGAGAGGGGGGCCCGCTCCTGGGCCAGGGCGGCGTGGAGCTGCTCGTGCACCCGCCGGCGGAGGTCGTCCTCGGTGAGCCGCTTGTCGTAGAGGATCGGCCCCAGCTCGTCGATGAGGTGGTGGTGGATCTTCTGCCGCAGCTCGTCGATGACGGGGTCCCGGCGCTTCGGGCCGGCGATCCCCGCGGTCTGCGGGTTTGCTTCGTGGAGGCGCTTGTAGAGGGACATCGGGAGTCCATCGGCTGGCAGCCCACGAATTGTGAGACCCGCCGAGCAGGTTCACGCACCGTGACGTCGAAGGGCCCCCGATCGCCCTCCAACCGCGAACTCGGGGGAGATCGCGCCCCCCTGGGGGCGCGATCTCCCCCGAGTTCGGGAGTCGGTTGGGAGCCGCTGGATCAGCGGCGGCCCTTCTTGCCCTGGGGGGCGGGGACGTAGCGGTCGGCGAGGGTCTCGAAGGCCTTGGCGATCGAGCTGCGGGGGGCGTCGAGGACGACCGGGGTGCTCTTGTTGATCGACTGGGGCACGACGATGTCGCTCGGCAGCTGCGTCTCGGCCTTGATCTGGAGGGTCCGCTCGA
Source organism: Iamia sp. (assembly GCA_052038315.1). Taxonomy (GTDB): domain Bacteria; phylum Actinomycetota; class Acidimicrobiia; order Acidimicrobiales; family Iamiaceae; genus Iamia. The sequence continues at coordinate 5,234 of JBQGCF010000145.1, read as the reverse complement.
CCTCGCTCACGTCGAGGCGCACCTTGGTGTTGGCCCGGTTGAGGACGAGGTGGATCTTCGAGTTCGGGGTGTCCAGCATCCGCATGGTCTGGAGGCCGATCTTGACGTTCTTGATGTTGGGGATGTCCATCCCCGCGACCAGGAGGATCTCGTCGGAGTCCTCGATCAGGGTCAGCACCTTGTCGTCGAAGTACGACGGGGTGTCGACGATGATGTACTTGGCCACGCCGCGCAGGCCGTTGATGATGCTGCGGACGTGGTCGGCGGTGATCTGGTCGGCGTAGGCCGGCTCGAGCGGGGCGGGCATGACCTTGAGCCCCGACGGCGGGTGGGTGACCAGCAGGTTGGCCAGGAAGCCGCTGTCCATCCGGTCGATCGAGTTCACCGCGTCGACGATGGTGTGCTGGGGGGCCAGCTTGAGCATCACCGCGACGTCGCCGAACTGGAGGTCGCAGTCGACCAGGGCGACCGTCTCGGTGGTGCGCATGGCGAGGGCGACGGCCAGGTTGGTGGCCACGACCGACTTGCCGGCGCCGCCCTTGGTGGAGAACACGGTGATGACGCGGCCCCGCTCCCCCTCCTCGCCGTCCTCGCTGTAGGTGGTGGGCGTGGCCCGGCCCAGCGAGCCGACCGACTCGGCCACCCGGCGGCACGCCTCCTGCAGCTGCGCCGTGTCGACCGGGGCGGCCAGCACGTCCTTCACGCCGGAGCGGATGGCCTGCTGGAAGACGTCGGTCGAGAGCTCGTCGGCCACGAGCACCGCCCCGACCTCGGGTCGGGGCTGGAGCACGGCGGCGAGCGTGGACAGGTTGTAGGGGTCGGCGCACGACGGGCCGAGCACGACCACGGTGGGGGTGCCGGCCAGCTGGGCGGCGAAGTCGTCGAAGTGCTCGAAGTCGAACACGCCGGACCCCAGCTGCATGGCGAGCCGGGCGCGAGCCGAGGGATCGGTCTCGACCACGGCGACGTGGATCGGGGGGTTGGGGGATGACGAACTCACCTGGTGTGAAGCCTCCGGGGACCGGGGGTCCCAGCTCCCGCTCGAACTGCCGTCGACAAGGTAACTCGTCATGTCCGGATCACTCGCCCCCGGGACCGTTGGGGCCGTACGGCGTCAGCATCGTCGGATCCTCGCCCGGCAGCGGGTCGTGGTTGGGGTCGATCGGGGTCATCGGCACCGGCGTGTAGTCCCGGGGCACGAGCGTCAGGTAGAGCTGCGTCGGGTCGGCCGAGGCGATGAACTGGGCCGCCCGGGTCGGGACGATCAGCGTGATCAGGCCCGAGCCGGCGAGGGGCTGGCCGGCGGCGGGGTCGCCCTCGGCGGCGGTGGCGGCCTCACCGGGCAGCTGCACCGGGGTCTGGTCGATGGCCAGGATCTGGACCTTCTGCATCAGGTAGCGGGCCGAGAACCGGGTGCTGGCGGCGTTGTCGTTGATCGGGTCCCGGGTCAGGGGCTCGACCCAGCCGTCGACCTGGCACTCGCCGGGCTCGGCGTTGTCACGGTCCCGGGGGATCAGCGGGTCCTGGACGACGATCTCGCCACCGTCGCCGCTGGCCTCGCCGCCCTCCTCGGCGGGCTGGTCCTCGACCTGGGCCACGCAGGGGTCGGTCATCATGATGTTGACGAAGTCGCCCGGCTGGAGGAGCCCGGCCACGCCGCGGACCTGGTCGACCTGGATCGAGATGGCGACCTGGTCCTCGCCGTTGATCTTCTCGAGCCGGTCCGAGAAGGTCGCCTGGACCGTGCTCGGGTCGGCGAACATGTCGGTGGTGACGACCTGGTTCACGGCGAGGTCGCTCACCGCGACCTTGCCGGCGATGTCGTCGAAGGTGCGGATGGCGTTCTCGGGGAGGAAGCGCTTCGGGATCTCGTCCTGGACGATCGTCCCGGCGAGCTGGGTCTCGTCGCCGTAGGTCCCCTTGGGGACCGTCTGCTTGACGATGAAGACCTCGACCCGCTCGGCTTCGCCGAAGGCCTCGTCCTTCACCGAGCCGACGTAGCCGTAGATGAGGAAGACGGCGAGCGCACCGACGGCGAGGGCGGCGATGGTGATGAGGGTGCGGCGAGAGCCCACGGGGTTCCCCTTGTCGATCGGGCAGCCGGCGGCGTCGCTCGCCACCGGTGGTCCCGAACCCTGTCGGCGCCGCGGGTGCGACTGACAAGGGTTTCGTCGGAGAACTTCGCCGTGACAGGTGCCCGGACGCGACGGCGGCGCCGGAGGACCGGCGCCGCGTCACACGTCTGGGTGGAGCTGTCGGGCCAGGTCAGGCCTCGGCGGGGGGCTCCTCGTAGGCGGGCGCCCCCTCGACGACCGGCGGCTCCTCGGTGGGCACCGGCGCCGGGTCGGTGGCGAAGCCCTGCTCGGCCTCGTAGCTGGCCCAGGCCTCCTCGACGGCGGGGTCCTCGGCCCAGTCGGTGCCGATGTAGTTGCCCTCGTTGTCGTAGGCGTGCTCGCCGAAGTGCTCCTGGTACTCGGCCGACACGATGCCGCCCTCGGCGGCCTGCTTGATCGACAGGCTGATCCGGCGGCGCTGGAGGTCGAGGTCGATGATCTTGACCCACAGCTCCTCGCCGGGGGTGACGACCTGCTCGGGGAGGTCGACGTGGTGGGCCGACATCTCCGAGATGTGGACCAGGCCCTCGATGCCATCGCCCACCTGGACGAACGCACCGAACGGCACCAGCTTGGTGACCCGGCCGTAGACCAGCTCGCCGACGCGGTGGCTGGTGGCGAACTCCTGCCACGGGTCCTGCTGGGTGGCCTTGAGCGAGAGGCTGATGCGCTCCCGGTCGCGGTCGACGTCGAGGACCTGCACCGACACCTCGACGCCGACGGCGACGACCGAGCCGGGGTGGTCGACGTGCTTCCACGACAGCTCCGACACGTGGATCAGGCCGTCCATGCCGCCCAGGTCGACGAAGGCGCCGAAGTTCACGACGCTCGACACCACGCCCTTGCGGACCTCGCCGGGCTTGAGGTTGTCGAGGAACTCCTCGCGCTGCTCCTTCTGGGTCTCCTCCAGCCAGGCCCGGCGCGACAGCACGACGTGGTTGCGGTTCTTGTCGAGCTCGATGATCTTGGCCGTGAGCTCCTTGCCGACGTAGGGCTGGAGGTCGCGGACCCGGCGGAGCTCGACCAGCGAGGCCGGGAGGAAGCCGCGGAGGCCGATGTCGATGATCAGGCCGCCCTTGACGACCTCGATGACCGGACCGGTGACGACGCCGTCGCGCTCCTTGGTGGCCTCGATGTCGCCCCAGGCCCGCTCGTACTGGGCCCGCTTCTTGGACAGGACCAGACGGCCGTCCTTGTCCTCCTTGGTGAGGACGAGGGCCTCGATCTCCTCGCCGAGGCTGACGATCTCGGCCGGGTCGACGTCGTTGCGGATCGACAGCTCACGGCTGGGGATCACGCCCTCGGTCTTGTAGCCGATGTCGAGCAGGACCTCGTCCTTGTCGACCTTGACCACCTTGCCCTCGACGATCTGGCCGTCCTCGACGCTGACCATCGACGCATCGATGGCGGCGTCGAAGTCGATGTCGAGGTCGTCGAAGGCGATCGTGCGGGGCACGTACTCGTCCTCGGCGGCGTCGGCGGGGGGAAGGGTTGTGGTCTGGTCGGACAACGGATGCTCTTCTCGGAGGGACAGGAAGTCGATGGAGCCGCCCGGGCGCACGGTGTACCCAGGAGACAGGAACCCGACAACGCTACCGGTCGGACCCCCTGGCCTCAAACACGTGTTCAGGCCCGCTCGAAGGTGAGGTCGAAGTCCTTCCGCCAGGTGGCCCCGGCGTCCTCGGAGGCCTCCCAGCGACCCTCGATCCGATCGGGCCCCACGGTGGCGACGAAGCGCTGGTGGAAGTCGGGGTCCTCCCGCAGCAGCGTCCACTCCCCCTCGGCGAAGGTCATGGCGAAGAGCCGGTCGACGCCCCGGTCGTCGTGGTAGAGCGTCTGAGTCCTGTGAGTGGCTTCCACCGGGCCGCGCCGGACCTGTCCTCGGCTGCGCCTCGGACTCAGGGCACCGTGCTTGCTGGGTCGCCTCGCCTGGCGGCTCGGCTCCGCCGGCGTCGTTGGCCTGCTCCGGCCGGGGCGGAGCTGTTGCCGACCGTGCTCGCCGGCTCGATCAGGGCTTCCATCTCGGGGCTCTTCATGCGGGCCTCCTGGCCACCAACAGGTGCTCGGGGTGGTCGATGTCGGGTGGGTTCCGGGCGTAGCGGCCGGGCTCGACGGCCCAGACGTGCTCGGGCTCGAGGCCGACCGAGCGGGCCAGGAGGCGCAGCTCCCGGGGCGTGAAGCACGTGGTCCAGAGGTCGGTCTCGGCGTCGACCCCCTGCTCGTCCTTGATGACCGTGCGCTCGTGGGCGACGCCCTGGTCCGCGTCGAAGGTGGTCCCCTCGACCAGGTTGGCGACCTGGAAGTACGAGGAGAAGGCGCTGACCGCGACCCGGCCGCCCGGTCGCAGGGCCCGGGCGATGCCGGCCAGCACGGGGGCGTCGCCGGTGCCGTCGGTGGTGGTGGCCGGCCCGCCCTGGAGGCCGAAGGCGCCCTGGCAGAGCGAGATGGCGGCGTCGAACTCGGCGGCGAACCGCAGGTCCCGGGCGTCGGCCCGGGCGAAGGTGACCCCGTCGGGGGCGTCGACCCGGGCCACCTCGACGAAGCGCTCGCTGATGTCGACGCCGTGGACCCCGATCCCCCGCCGGCCCAGGGCGTGGGCGTGGCGGCCGGGCCCGCAGCCGACGTCGAGCACCCGCATCACCGGCTCCAGCCCGAGCGCCTCGACGAGGAAGCCGACCTCCTGCTCGGTGCCCTTGGTGAACGAGTACCGCAGGTAGGCCGAGCCCAGGTGGTCGGCCAGCCCCTCGAACCAGTGGTGGGCCGTCCCGGCCTCCGGTCGCATGGGGGTAATGGTGCCACCGTACGTTCCGCGGCCATGAGGGCTCGGTTGCTGGGAGGGGTGGTGGCCGCCCTGCTGGCCGTGGGCTGCGGGGGCGGGGACGGCGACGAGGAGGCCGGCGGCGACGCCCCCACCACGACGACGACCACGACGGAGGCGACCACCACCACCGTCGAGGAGACGACGACCACGACCGAGCCGCCGCCGGGCGGGATCGACTGCCTGGTCGGCGAGATGGAGCTGGTCACCGCGGGGTCGAGCGCACCGCTCGCCGGCTCCGAGGTCACGTTCGGCAAGGGCTTCCCGGGCCTCGACGACATCCACGTCGTGTGGGAGATCGC
>JBQGCF010000144.1:0-6571 GCA_052038315.1 Iamia sp. | reverse complement strand
CACCGCCGGCTTCACCTTCTTCCAGGAGAACCCCGACTTCGTGCGGATCGCCCGGCGCGAGGCGCTGGAGGGCGGCCAGCACCTCCCGATGGACCTGGGCAAGCTGCTCCGGCCGTCGATGGAGCGGGCGGTCGCCTACTTCCAGCGGGAGATGGACGCCGGCCACCTGCGGCCCCACGACCCCGAGCACCTGATCCTCTCGGGCCTCGGCGCCCTGATGAGCTACTTCAGCGACGGGCCCTTCCTCACCGGCCTCCTCGGGCGCGACCCCTTCACCGACGAGGAGCTCGAACGCCGGCTCGAGCACGTGAAGGACCTCTTCCGCACGGCGCTGCAGCCGGAGAGCGAGCGCAAGTCCGGTTAGGTTCCGGCGTCGTGTCGACGACCCAGAGCCGCACCCTGTCCGAGGCCGACTCCAAGGCCCTGCTGCGGGGCCACGGCGTCCCCCTGCTCGACGAGCGGATCGTCGGCACCGCAGCCGAGGCGGTCACCGCAGCGGCCGCCCTGGGCCACCCCGTCGTGGTCAAGCTGAACGGCGACGCCATCGCCCACAAGACCGAGCGGGGCCTGGTGAAGCTGGGCCTGGCCGACGACGCCGCCGTCGAGCGGGCCGCCACCGAGCTCCTGGCCGCCGCCACCCCCGACGACGGCGAGGTCAGCCTGCTGGTCGCCCCCATGGTGAAGGGCACCCGGGAGCTGATCGCCGGCGTCAGCCGCGACCCCCAGTTCGGCCCGACCGTGCTGCTCGGCGTGGGCGGGATCCTGGCCGAGGCGGTGGGCGACGCCGTCGTGCGGCTCGTCCCCCTCAGCCGGGCCGATGCCGAGGACATGGTCGACGGCCTGGCCACCCAGGCCCTGCTGGGCCCGTTCCGGGGCGAGCCGGCGGTCGACCGCGACGCCCTGGTCGCCGTGCTCCTCGGCCTGTCGGCGGCGGCCGAGGCCGACGACTCGATCCAGGCCATCGACCTCAACCCCCTGATCGTGGTCGACGGCCGCCCCATCGCCGTCGACGCCCTCGTCGAGGTGGGGGAGGCCGACGAGACCGTCGACGGCGCCGCCGGCCCGGCCGCGGCGGGTGCCCGCCCGACCCCGGAGCAGTTCCGGGCGCTGTTCGAGCCCCGGGGCATCGTCGTCGCCGGCGCCTCGACCCACCCGGGCAAGTTCGGCTTCGTGACCCTCCACAACATCCTCGCCTGCGGCTACGAGGGGAAGGTCTTCGCCACCAACCGGGACGGGGCCGAGGTCCTCGGCGTCACCTGCGTGCCCGACATCGCGGAGGTCCCCGAGGGCGAAGCCGACCTCGTCGTCGTCTGCACCCCGGCCAGCGCCAACCCCGACCTGCTGCGGGGCGCGGCGGCCAAGGGCATCACCGCTGCCTTCCTCACCAGCGCCGGCTACGGCGAGGCCGGGCCCGAGGGCGTGAAGGCCCAGGAGGAGCTGGTCGCCCTGTGCGCCGAGCTCGGCATCCTGCTCGCCGGGCCCAACGGCCAGGGCGTGGTGTCGACCCCGTCGCAGCTGTGCGCCCAGATCGTCGCCCCCTACCCGCCGGCCGGCCGCATCGGCGTGGCCAGCCAGTCGGGCAACTTCGTGTCCAGCTTCGAGAACCTGGCGGTGGCCACCGGCGTGGGCATCAGCCGGGCGATCAGCGCCGGCAACGCCGCCGCCGTCACCGTGCCCGACTACCTGAGCTGGTTCGCCGAGGACGAGTCCACCACCGTGGGGCTGGCCTACGTCGAGGGCATCCCCGACGGCCGGGCCTTCGCCTCCGCCCTGGCCCCGGTCGCCGCCGCCCAGCCGCTCGTCCTGCTCAAGGGTGGGGCCACCGCCGGCGGGCAGAAGGCCGCTGCCAGCCACACCGGCTCGCTGGCCACCGACGACCGGGTCTTCGACGGCGCCGCCCGCCAGCTCGGCATCACCCGGGCGGCCAGCGTCGAGGACGCCTTCGAGGCCGCCGCCACCTTCGCCACCCAGCCCCTCCCGGCCGGGCCCCGCACCGTCGTCATGACGACCGCCGGCGGCTGGGGCGTGGTCTGCGCCGACGCCATCACCCGGTCGTCGCTGGAGCTGCTGCCGCTGCCCGACGATCTCCGGGCCGCCATCGACGAGCACCTCCCGCCCCGCTGGTCGAGGAGCAACCCGGTCGACCTGGCCGGTGGCGAGACCCGGGACACCATCCCCACCGTGATGGAGCTGATCGCCGGTCACGCCGACGTCGACGCCGTGATCTACCTGGGCCTCGGCATCCAGGCCAACCAGGCCCGGCTGATGCGGGACGGCGGCTTCCACCCCGACCACGGCATCGGCCGGATCGTCGACTACCACGAGCGCCAGGACACGAGGTTCGCCCAGGCCGCGGCGGACATCTCCGACGCCACCGGCAAGCCGATCCTCGTCGCCACCGAGCTGGCCGTGGCCGACCCGGCGAACCCCGGCCCGGCCACCGTCCGGGCCACCGGCCGGCTCTGCTACCCGACCGCCGACCGGGCCGTCCGGGCCCTCGAGCACCTGTGGCAGCGGCAGCGCTGGCTCACCGCCCATGGCTGACGTCCTGCCCATGTTCCCGCTGGGGAGCGTGCTGGTCCCGTCGATGGTGCTGCCCTTGCACGTCTTCGAGCCCCGGTACCGGCAGCTCGTGCGTGACTGCCTGGCCGGGACGCCCGAGTTCGGCGTGGTGCTGATCAGCCGGGGGAGCGAGGTGGGCGGGGGCGACGTGCGCACCGACGTCGGCACCGTCGCCCGCATGGTCGAGGCGGCCGAGATGCCCGACGGCCGCTTCGCCCTGCAGTGCGTGGGCACCCGCCGCATCCGGATCGAGCGTTGGCTCGACGACGACCCGTACCCCCGGGCCGAGGTCGAGGACTGGCCCGACGAGGCCGACGGCACCCCCGCCGAGCACGCCGACGCCCGCGAGCGGGCGCTGGTGGCGCTGCGCCGGGCGCTCGCCCTCCAGGCCGAGCTGGGCGAGCCGGCCCCGCCGGCCACCATCGAGGTCGACCCCGACCCCGAGGTGGCCGGCCACCAGCTCGCCGCCCTGGCGCCGATCGGCCCCCTCGACCGCCAGGCCCTCCTGGCCGTCCCCGGCACCGGTGCCCGCCTGGCCCGCGCCCACGCCGCCCTGCTCGACGCCATCGAGCTGCTCGAGGCGCGCCTGGCCATGGGCTGACCCGCGCCGGTCTCAGGCGGCGACGAGGGCGTGGAGGTTCGGTGGGTGGGATGTTCGTCGTCGGCCCATGGGGTTGGTGACGACCACCGTCGCATCGGTCAGCAGCTGGATCGTCCACCCCGGTCGGTGGACCACCCCGTGGTGCCAGCGGCAGAGCAGGACGAGGTTGTCCTCGTTGGTCTCGCCGTGGTCGATCCAGTGCTGGATGTGGTGCGCATCGGTGACGTGGCACGGCCGGTCGCAGCCGGGGAACCGGCAGCCCCGGTCCCGGAGGCACAGCACCATGAACAGGGCGGCCGAGACGGTCCGGGTCGCCCGCCCGTAGTCGAGCACCGATCCGTCGGCCCGGGTGATGACCCGGTGCACGTTCGCGTCGCAGGCCATGCGTCGGGCGTCGGTGGCGGTGATCGGTGTCCCGTCGTCGAAGGTCCCTCGTCCGGTCTCCGAGACGAGTGAGTCGAGCCCCACGGTGATGTTGACGTGCGGCCGCCGGTGCCCACCCCGATGCCCGGACTGGTGGTCGAGGAAGTGCCCGAAGATGTCGGCCAAGGCGTCGTGGCGGCGCTGGGCGATGGTCCGCGGATCGTCATCGGCCTTGGTCCCCAGCGCCAGGCGCAGCGCGGCCTCGGCGGCGTGGAACGCCTCGGGCTCGAGGTTCGCATCGAGCCGTCCGCCGCGGAACGTGGGGGACAGGTGCGCCGAGCGATCCGGGTCCGGCTCCGCACCGTCGTCGCCCAGCTGCTCTCGCGCATTGGCCGCCCAGTGCCGCATCGCCACGCCGGCCGCGGCGACCTCCATCTCCGCCAGCCGGGGCACCAGGTCGTCCTCCGAGGCCGCGAACACCGGCGCCGTCCGATCCGACAGGTTCGCCACCACGACCGAGACGTGCCCGCCGGACACGAGACCGGAGAGCCACGCCTCCCGCAACGTCGGGAGACCACGCAGCCGTCGGGCGGTCCGGGCCAGACGGTTGGCGTCGCCGGGGGTCATGCGCCCCCGGATCCGGAGCCACGCACCGAGCGACGCGCAGCCCTCCTCACGGTCCCACTCGTTGGTGTCGTCGAAGTCGGCCACCGCATCGCACAGGCGCGCCTCGAACCGATCCCGCTCCCACAGCATCTGGGCCAGCGCATCGGCGTCGAACATGTGTTCGAGTCTACCCGATCAACGGGAACCCATGCCTGAAAACTGAGGGCATTCCGGCAAACCACCCGACCGGGCCAACCCGTCCCCCGGGACCGAAGGCAGGCCATCCCACCCACCAGACCGAACGGCACCACAGAACCCACAGCAGCACCCCACCGCCCTACGAGCCATCGGTACGACCGATGACACCCACCCCCCCGGCGATCGCCCGCGCGGGCGACGATGCTTGTGTCCACCCAGGCAGACGGGTAAGAAGGTCGCTTCCGCGACCCCCGGAGCCGCAGTGGCCAAGAGCGACAAGGTGGACCTGAAGAAGGACGGCGGCTCCGCCAAGGAGTCGGCCAACGAGGTCTTCACCCTCGTCCGCGACTACGCCAAGCAGGAGACCGTCGAGCCCCTCAAGGGCCTGCTCGGCTTCGTGAAGTGGGGGCTGATCGGCGCCCTGCTCGTCGGCATCGGCGTGATCGAGCTGATGGTCGCCGTCCTGCGGCTGGCCCAGGCCGAGGGGTCCGACGTGTTCGACGGCCGGCTCTCGTTCATCCCGTACCTCATCACCCTCGTCGTCGCCGGCATCGTCCTCGGGGTGGCCAAGAAGGGCATGTCGTCGAAGGCATCGCCCACAGGAGATGCCCGATGACCGCCCCGACCAGCGAGAAGAAGATCACCCGGGACGACATCGAGTCGAAGCTGCGGGAGATCCAGGGCGAGGTCGACGACACCGCCGAGTCGGCCAAGGGCATGGCCGTGGCCGTCGGTGCCGCCATCGCCGTCGGGGTCGTCGTGGTGGTCTTCCTGCTCGGCAAGCGCCGGGGCAAGCGGGGGACCACCATCGTCGAGGTCCGGCGCTTCTAGCCGTGCCGAAGAAGGTCAACCCCCCGCCCACCGGGATCTGGAAGCAGGTCGCCCGGGTCCAGCGCCTCGGCCTGTCCGGCGGCATGGCCGGCAAGGGCGGCACGTGGCTCGCCGTCGGCATCGGCGCGTGGGGCCTCCAGCGGGTGCGGAACATGGCGGTCAAGGAGGACGAGATCCTCCTGCGCGAACCCCTCGGGCCCGGCGAGACGATCACGATCCGCCACGAGACCACCACCCAGGCGCAGGACACCAAGCGCCGGAAGCGGGCCCGCAAGGAGCGCAAGCAGCTCCAGCAGCAGGCCCAGGCGGCCGAGAAGCAGGCCAAGGCCGACGCCAAGGCGGCCGAGAAGGCCAAGGCCGAGCGGCGCAAGGCCCGCGAGAAGCGCCGCCGCCGTCGCTGACCGGGCACCCCGGCCCCCGTGGTGGGGGCGATCGCCGTCGCCGCGGCCATGATGGGCTCCGTGCAGGTCCGACTCCGCAACCCCACCCGCACCGTCGAGATGGACGGGCCCGTCACCGTCAAGGTGCTGGTCGACCGGCTCGGGCTCAACCGTGAGTCGGTCCTGGTCATCCGGGACGGGACCCTCGTCCCCGGCGACGAGATGCTGCCGGCCGACGCCGAGATCGAGATCCGTCCGGTGATCTCCGGGGGGTCCGTCGGGTGAAGTGCCGTGTCTGCCGGGGGCCGGCGGTCATCGACATCCGCCGCCACAACTCGAACTTCTGCGTCGAGCACTTCCTGCGGCTGTGCCGGGACCAGGTCGAGAAGGCGATCAAGCGGTTCGACATGCTCCAGCCCGGCGATCGCGTCCTGGTGGCCGTGTCGGGCGGCAAGGACTCCCTCGCCCTGTGGGACCTGCTGAACGAGCTGGGCTACGAGGCCGACGGGCTCTACGTCGGGCTGGGCATCGGCGAGTACAGCGACGTCTCCGGCGAGTACGTCCACCGCTTCGTCGAGGAGCGGGGGCTGAAGCTGGTCGAGGTCGACCTGCGGGGCGACGAGGGCTTCGACGTGCCCACCGCCGCCGCCGTCACCCGCCGGGTGCCGTGCTCGGCCTGCGGGCTCTCCAAGCGGCACCTCTTCGACCGCGCCGCCCGCGAGGGCGGCTACGACGCGGTGGCCACCGGCCACAACCTCGACGACGAGGCCGCCGTGCTGTTCGGCAACCTGCTCAAGTGGCAGACCGACTACCTCGGGCGCCAGCGGCCGATGCTCCCGGCCCGCAACGGCTTCCCCCGCAAGGTCAAGCCGCTCGTGCGCCTGACCGAGCGGGAGACGGCCGCCTACTGCGTGCTGCGCGGCATCGACTACCAGGTCGAGGAATGCCCGATGGCCGCCGGCAACAAGCACCTCGGGTTCAAGGAGACGCTCAACGACCTGGAGCTGCGGTCGCCCGGCGCCAAGCACGA
>JBQGCF010000143.1:0-1997 GCA_052038315.1 Iamia sp. | reverse complement strand
CCGCGCGCCCCCGCGGCGGGCGCCCGGGTGCGCCGGGGGGCCCCGGCGGTGGCAGCCTCCCCCGCATGCATCGGATCCAGGTGATCGGTGGAGGGCGCATGGGCGAGGCCCTCTTCGCGGGGCTGATCGCCTCGGGTTGGCGGGCCGAGGAGATCGTCGTGGTCGAGAAGGTCGAGGCCCGGCGGGCCGAGCTGGCCGCCGCCCACCCCGGCCTCGAGGTCCGGTCCGAGGGGCACGGGGGGCTGGACGGCCTGGTCGCCGTGAAGCCGGGCGACGTCGCCGCATCGCTGGAGGGGCTGGCGCCGACCCGGGTGCTGTCGATCGCCGCCGGCGTCACCACCGCCACCCTGGAGGCCGCCCTCCCCGCCGGCACGCCGGTCGTCCGGGCCATGCCCAACACCCCGGCGCTGGTGGGCCAGGGCGCCTCGGCCATCGCCGCCGGCACCCACGCCACCGACGACGACCTGGCCTGGGCCGAGGACGTCCTGGGTGCGGTCGGCACCGTCGTGCGGGTGCCGGAGGCCCAGCTCGACGCCGTGACCGGGCTGTCCGGCTCGGGCCCGGCCTACGTCTTCCTCGTGGCCGAGGCCCTGATCGACGCCGGGGTCCTCGTCGGGCTGCCCCGCCCGGCCGCCGAGGCCCTCGCCACCCAGACCCTCCTCGGGGCGGCCACCCTGCTGGCCTCGGGCGACCGCAGCGCCGCCGACCGCCGGGCCGACGTCACCTCGCCCGGCGGCACCACCGCCGCCGGCCTGCGGGCCCTGGAGGCCGGGGGCGTCCGCGCCGCGGTGATCGACGCCGTGGTGGCCGCCACCGAGCGCAGCAAGGAGCTGGGGGCATGAGCGAGCGCAGCGACCTCCGCTTCGACACCATCTCGTTCCTGTCGGACTACGGGCGGGTCGACGAGTTCGTCGGCGTCGTCCACTCGGTCATCCGCACCCTGGCGCCCGGCGTGGCCGTCGTCGACGTCACCCACGACGTCCCCGTCCACGACGTGCGGGCCGGCGGCCTGACCCTCGCCCGCAGCGCCCAGTACCTCGCCCCCGGCGTCGTCCTGGCCGTGGTCGACCCGGGCGTCGGCACCGACCGGCGGGGCATCGCCGTCGAGGTCGGCGGTGGGGCGTCGATCCTCGTCGGGCCGGACAACGGCCTGCTCGCCCCGGCCGTGGCCATGGTCGGCGGCGCCACCCGGGTCGTCGAGCTGACCAGCACCGAGCACCGCCTCGAGGCGCCCGGGCCGACCTTCGACGGGCGCGACGTCTTCGCCCCGGCGGCCGCCGCCCTGTGCCGGGGCGTGCCCCTCGACGAGCTCGGCCCCGACATCGACCCGCTGACCCTCCGGCCCGGCCTCTTCCCGCTGCCCCAGATCGAGGACGACGGCATCGGCGCCGAGGTCCTGTGGGTCGACCGCTTCGGGAACGTCCAGCTGAACCTCGGGCCCGACGACCTCGAGCCGCTCGGCCTGGCCGGCGACCGGGTCCTCGTCCGGATCGAGGGGGCCGAGCGCAGCGCCCGCCGGGTGAGCGCCTACGCCGAGCTGGGATCGGGCGAGCTGGGCCTCGCCGTCGACTCCTACGGCCTGCTCGCCCTCGTCCTCGACCAGCGCTCGGCGGCCGACGAGCTGGGCGTCGCCGCCAGCGCGGCCATCACCATCGCCCCCCTGGGGGACGCCGCTCCCACCGGCACCACCAGCCCCGTGACCCTCAGGAGCAAGCCGTAATGCGTCCCGGCACCACCATCGTCCTGGCCATCCTGCTCGCCCTGATCCTCGGCGCCGCCGTCCTCCAGCTGTTCTTTCTCAGTCGCTGAGCTCGCCTGGCGGCTCGCTCGGCTCCTTCGAGCTGTTCGGGCTCGCTGCGCTCGCACTGTCCCAGCGGCGACCGGCTCCTTCGTCGCCGACACGCCGCCGGGGGTGGGGGGGGCGCCCCCCCCCCCCGCGGGGGGCCCCGGCGGCGGCCGCGGCCACAGATAACCGCCCTGGCGCGCGGGCCCGTCCC
>JBQGCF010000142.1:0-14050 GCA_052038315.1 Iamia sp. | reverse complement strand
GCCGCTGGTCGCCAAGGGCCACGTCCGCCGGGCCAACACCCTCCCGTACATCGCCGGGGCGAACATCACGACCCTGGTCGACACCCTCGCCGCCGCCATCCTGCTGGGCGACCAGGACGCGGTCCGGGTCGTCGTCGCCGTCACCGCGGTGGTCAGCGCCTGGACGCTCCTCCTGCTGGTGACCGCCTACCCGCTGCTCCGCCGGGTCCTGCTCGGCCTGGCCCGGGCCATCCTGGCCAGCAACCGCCGCCTGGCCGGCTTCGCCGCCACCCTCCTGCTCGTGCCCCTCGCCCGCCTCGCCGTGTAGGGGGCGAGGGCGAGGGGCGGAGCGGCCGATCTCGACCGGCCCCTCGGGGCAGTGGCGGGCCACCACGGCGGCCACGAGGCGGAGCGGGTTCTTGCCCGTGTTCCACCAGACCCACTCGAGGTAGGCGCCCTGGCTGACGTCGAGCACGGGCTCGACGCCGCAGGCCTGGCCCAGGGCGTTCCCGATGGCGGCGTCGGTGGCCGCCTGGGTGCGGGCGAAGGACTTGAGCACGGCGCCCCGGCCGGCGACCGAGGTGGCCGCGTCGAGCCGGCCGCCCCAGTACTCCACGCCGCTCGGGCCGCCGGCCCGGTGCAGGTAGGCCCAGTAGGCGGTCTCGGCCAGCCCCTCGCCGTCGCCGCCCCACGTGGTGAGGGCCTCCGGCGACGACAGCAGGTGGACGAGCAGCGCCTCGGCGGTCAGGCCGGGGCCGACCCGGCCGGTCCAGTAGGTCAGCTCGCCGGGACCCGGGGTGCGGTCGAGGGCGACGGCGTAGCCGAGGCGGACCAGGGCGCTGCGGGCCTCGGACGACAGGGCGATGGCGTTGGCCACCGCGTCCCGGCTGGTGCCCGTGTCGAGACGGCCACCCCAGTAGGCCAGCTCGCCGTCACCGGGGGCCCGGTCGAGCACGGCGCGGAAGACGGCCTCGACGAAGATCTCGTCGGGGTCGGGCTCGGCGAAGGTCACGTTGACGCCGAGGGGCGCCGGGGCCTTGGCCGTCTGGTTGTCGGCCGTCTGGCGGAAGTGGCCGTTCAGCGGCGGCGTGGCCCCGGCCAGCAGGTCGAGGAAGGGCTGCGGGAACTGCTTCCACTGGCCCGGGTTGTTCTCGGGGGTGAGATCGCTGCGCAGGTCGAAGTCCGGCGTGACGATGAACGAGAGCTGGTCGCCGTCGACGGTGATCGAGCCGTCCGGGAAGGTCAGGGTGGCGACCGTGACCCGCTGCGGCGTCGACCAGACGTGGGTCTGGGTGCCCTGGTCGAACAGGCCGTAGGAGACGTCGGCGGTCAGCTCGCCGACGCCGTCGCCGTACAGCAGCAGGGTGGGGTCGGCGATCTCGATCCGGTAGTTGCCCTGGTTGGTGTTGCCCAGGACCAGGGCACCGCTGAAGTCGACGATGCCCTCACCCGACTCGGGGTCGTAGACGGCGCCGGTGGCCTCGGGGAAGCGGAAGCCCTCGTCGGTCTTGGCGGCCGGCGCCTCGGTGGCGTGGGCCGGGGCCAGGCTGGAGCTGGTCCAGGCCTGCTGCGACACCCGCCAGGTCAGGCCGGTCTGCGGGGCGTGGGGGGTGTAGGGGAACGAGATGGTCAGCGGCGCCGGGGCCTTGGCCGTCTGGCCGTCGGCGGTCTGGCGGAAGTGGCCGTGGAGCGGCGGGGTGGCCTGGGCCAGCTGGTCGAGCAGCGCCTGCGGGAACTGCTTCCACTGGCCCGGGTTGGCCTCGGGGGCCAGATCGGTCCGCAGCACGAAGTCGGGCGTGACCGTGAACGAGAGGTTCGAGCCGGTGTCGATGATCGTGCCGGGGGCGAAGGTCAGGTCGGCGACCCGCGTGCTCTGCGGCGTCGACCAGACGTGGGTCTGGGTGCCCTGGTCGAACAGCGCGTACTGCACGGCGGCGTTCAGGGTGCCGGTGGCCCGGCCGGCGGCGATGCTCACCGTCGGGGCGGCGATGCGGATCCGGTAGTTGCCCTGGTTGGTGTTGCCCAGGTCGAACGAGCCGGGGAACGTGGCCGAGGCGGCGCCGGTGAAGGCGTTGACGTTGACGTCGTCGACCTCGGGGAACACGAAGCCCTCGGCGCCCTTGGTGGCGGGCGCCGCGGTGGCGTGGGCCGGCGAGAGGCTGGAGCTGGTCCAGGCCTGCTCGGACATCTTCCAGGTCAGCCCGGTGACGGGCGGGTCGGCGGCTGCGGCCGGCGCCGCCGCGCTGCCGACGAAGGCCGCCGTGAGGGCGAGCAGGGCGGCCACCAGGGTGGCGGCGCCCCGGGCGGCGCGCGTGCGCACCGCGGTGGGCTGGTTGGTGGATTGCAAGGCGTCCCCCGACGTCAGTGATGGTCATCCCGCACAGTGCAGGTAAGGAGTGCCTACTACAGACTGTCGTTTCACGACAAGACGTCGCGTCGTCAGCCCCCGAGTGGGCGAGATGCCCGGCATGCTGGTGCGATGAGCGGACCTCTGGCCCGGGACGACGTCAGCGCAGAGCCGGAGGCCCCGGTGGAACCACGTCCTCCGACCCCACCCGCCACCCTGAAGGCCGGCTTCGCCGACCGGTCGATCCAAGTGGAGGTCACCGACAGCCGGGACGCCGACGTCGGCGGGATGCTCGTGCGCCGGGCCCTGCCGCGCCGGGCCCGGCGGACGGTGGGGGCGTGGTGCTTCATCGACCACATGGCGCCGGCGCCGGCCGACGGCCCCGGCATCGGGCCCCACCCGCACATCGGCCTCCACACCGTGACCTGGCTGCTCTCGGGCGAGGTGGTCCACCACGACAGCCTCGGGACCGAGCAGCCGATCCGCCCCGGGCAGCTCAACGTCATGAGCGCCGGGCGGGGCATCGCCCACGCCGAGGAGACGGCGGTGCGGGGCGCCCTCCACCACGGCGTGCAGCTGTGGGTCGCCCAGCCCGAGGCGACCCGGTGGGGCGACCCGGCCTTCGCCCACCACGCCTCGCTCCCGCAGCTCGAGCTGGCCACCGGCACGGCGTCGGTCCTCGTCGGGGCGATCGACGGCGCCACCTCACCGGCCCGGGCCGACACCCCGCTCGTCGGCGCCGAGCTCGACCTGCGGACCGCCGGCCCCGTCACCCTCCCGCTGGACCCGACCTTCGAGCACGCCGTCGTCGTGCTGGAGGGCGCCGTCGCCCTCGACGGGCGAGACCTCACGCCCGGCCACCTCGGCTACCTCGGCCTCGGCCGCGACGAGCTCACCGTGGCGACCACCGGGCCGACCCGGCTCCTGCTCGTCGGCGGCGAGCCCTTCGAGGCGGTGCCCCTGATGTGGTGGAACTACGTGGCCCGGTCGTGGGACGAGGTGCGTCAGGCCCACGAGGACTGGCAGGCGGAGTCCGACCGCTTCGGCGTCGTCCCCTCGGCCCTCGACCGGATCCCGTCGCTCCCGCCGATCCAGCGGGACCGGCCGACCGGCTAGAGGTCGGCGGTCGGGGCGATCGCCTTCTCGGCGAAGGCGGCCAGGTCCTCGGCCGGGTCCCGCAGGAAGAGGAACGACGGCACGACGACGCGGTCGACGCCGATCGAGGCCAGCTCCTGCACCGCGCCGACCGGGTCCTCACCCATCACCTCGGCGCTGCCGGCGGTGATCTCGATGGCCTCGGGGTCGCGCCCGGCGTCGGCCGCGGTCTGCCGGACGATGTCGATCAGGGTCGGGAGGTCGCCCTTGCCGGGGAAGAAGCCGTCGCCCAGCCGGCCGGCTCGGCGGGCCGAGACCTCGGTGTGGCCACCGATGTGGATCGGCACCCGGCCCCGCGGCGGCTTCGGGTTCACGCTGGCGCCGTCGAAGGAGACGAACTCGCCGGTGTGGCTGGCGTGGTCGCCGTCCCACAGCGCCCGCATCACCTCGACGTACTCGTCGGTCCGCTTGCCCCGCTTCTCGAACGGGATGCCGAGGGCCTCGAACTCCTCCTTGAGCCAGCCCACGCCGATGCCCAGCTCCACCCGCCCGCCGGCCAGGGCATCGAGGGTGGCCAGCTCCTTGGCCAGCACCAGCGGGTTGCGCTGCGGGAGGATCAGGATGCCGGTGCCGAGGTGGATCCTCTCGGTCACCGCGGCCACCCACGTCAGCCAGATCAGCGGGTCGGGCAGGTCGGTGTCGGGCGCCATCGCCATCTTCCCGCCCCGGTCGTAGGGGTACTCGCTCTCGTAGCCGTCGGGGTAGATGACGTGCTCGACGGTCCACAGCGACTCGAAGCCGGCCGCCTCGGCCCCCTGGGCCAGCTCGACCAGCCCCTCCCGGCCGGCGAAGCGCATGGTGTTGGCGAAGATGATCCCGAACCTCATGGCCGGGACCCTAGGGGTCACCGAGGACCGGCGTCGTTGGTAGGTGTGCCTAACATCGCCGACCATGACGCAGCAGATGGGCCGACGGGCGTTCCTCGTTGGCGTGGGGGCGGTGGCCGTGGCCGCCGCCTGCTCGGGTGAGAGCACCAAGGACGACACGGCCGGCGACGGTCCGTCCACCGGGTCCGACACCACGGCGGGCCCCGACGGCACGCCGGCCGGGCCGACCTCGCCCCGCGTCCTGCTGCTGGGCGAGGAGTACCTGCTGGCCGACGCCCTCGCCCTGGGCATCGTCCCGGTCGCCTCGACGGCCACGGTGGCCGAGGCCGGCTTCGTCGGGCTCGACGACGTCGACACCAGCGGCGTCCAGATCCTGGAGAACACCGATCAGGACCTCGAGAACCTGGTGGCCCTGGAGACCGAGGTCGTGGTGGCCGCCCAGTACGTCGTCGACGCTCTCGGCGCCGATGCCCTCGGGCCCTTCGGCGAGCTCACCGTCGTCCCCGACGGCCTGACCCCGGGCGAGGTCCTCCAGCTGCTCGCCGACACCTTCGACCGCCGGGCCGAGGCCGACGAGCTGCTGGCCCGGCTCGAGGAGGCCGAGACCCGGGCGCGGGAGGAGATCGAGCCCCAGGAGGTCTCGGTGGTGGCGATCTACTCGGGCCCGTCGGTGGCCGTGTGGGTCGACGGTCCCTGGGCCGTGCCCCAGACGCTGCTCGACGCCGGCTGCACCCTCGTGCCCGGCGCCGACGAGCCCCACGACGAGGACGGCCGGGTCTACCTGTCGCTCGAGAACCTCGACCTGATCGCCGGGCCGACCGTGCTGCTGATGACGAGCGAGTCGGTCGAGGGCGAGCCGGCGGCCATCGAGGAGATCACGGCCGACCCCCTCTGGTCCGAGCTGCCGGGGCCGGCGGCCGGCCGGGTCCACGAGATCGACCGGCTCGGCTACCCCGGGGTCTCGGGCCAGATCCGCCTGATCGACGACCTCATCGAGATCCTCTCGGCCTGAACGGGGATCAGGCCACGCCCTCCCGGCGGCGGAGGGCGGCGAGGGCCACCAGGCCACCACCGATGGCGAGCAGCACGGCGGCCGCCGGGACCAGCGACACGGCATCGGTGCCCGTCCGGGCCAGGGGGCCGGTGCCCCCGGAGCCGTTTCCGCTCCCGTTCCCGGTGCCGGTGCCGCCCACCCCACCGGGGTCGGTCGGGTCGGTGGGATCGGTCGGGTCGGTCGGGTCGACGTCGGCGGCCACGGTGACGGTCACCTCGGCCGAGCAGCCGTGGCCGACCACGTCCTGGGCCGAGTAGAGGAAGGTGTCGGTGCCGCTGAAGCCGGCGGCCGGCTCGTACAGCACCCGCCCGTCGCCGGTGACCGAGACGGTGCCGCCCTCGGCCGTCTCCCCCTCGGCCCCGTCGATGCCGGCGTTGGTGGTGACGAGCGGGCTCGGGTCGCCGACGAAGTCGAGGTCGGTGTCGTTGGCCAGCACCTCGACCACGACCGGGTCGTCCTCGGTGCCGCTGCCCGTGTCGTCCACGCACGCGGGCGGGGGGTCGAGGTCGAACAGGCCGGGGTCGTCGGTGGCCGGGGCCACGATCGTGACGTCGACCTCGGCGGTGTCGCAGCGGCTGGTGAGGTCGCCCGGCGAGCGGCCGTCGGCGCCGTAGGGGGTGGCCGGGTCGGCCGGCTGCGAGAGGGGGTGGACGTCACAGGCCTCGTAGGTCAGCGTGGCCACGCCCTCGGCGCCCAGCACCGGCGTGACGTCGACCCGGCACTGCTCGTCGATGCTCGCCGTCTCGACCAGCCCGTCCGGCGTGGCCGTGAGCGACCCGGCGGTGCAGGTGATCGTCTCGCCCTGGGCGTCGGTGTCGTTGGCGTCGGCCTCGAGGTCGACGATCGGGGCGATCGACGAGGTCAGGGCGGCGTCGTCGACGGCCTCGGGCGCGTCGTTGGGCACGACGTAGAGGGACAGCACGCCGAGCCCGCAGAAGGGCAGGCCCTCGACCTGCGGGGTGTTCGGGTCGTCCTCGTCGTCGTAGGGCGGGTTCTGGGTCGCCGGGTCCTCGCACACCCGGTACTGGACCTGCACGTCGCCGGCGAAGCCGTCGGCCGGGGTGAAGCGGATCAGGTCGCCCTCGTGACCATCACCCCCGTCGAGGTCGACCACCGTGGCCGTGCCGGCGGGGACGCCGTCGACCTCGATCAGGCCGTCGCCGTCGACCACGTCGAGCACGCCGGTCCACTGCGGGCTGCTCGGCGCCGGGCCGTTGACGTCGGTGTCGTCGGCCAGCACCGGCACCTCGACCGAGTAGGCGCCGATGCCGTCGGCCGCGTAGCCGGCGTCGACGATGTCGCTGTCACCGCCGGCCAGCGGCGGGGCGATCAGCCCGGAGGAGACGACGATCGTGACCTCGCCGTCGGAGCAGCGTCGCGACGTGGTGGCGCTGAGGTCGCCGCCGGCGTAGCCGGGGGCCTTGGCCCCGAGGGCGCCGTGGGCCCCGTCGGCCAGCAGCGGGTGGGTGTCGCACACCCGGACCGGGAAGGTGGCGTTGCCCGAGCCGGGGCCGTCGGGCTCCCACAGGGCGTCGCACTGCGCGTCGATCGTGACCGAGCCGGTGACCGTCCCGGTCGCGCTGACGACGCCGGGGATGCACGAGAAGGGATCGCCCTGCACGTCGCTGGCCACGTCGGACAGGTCGAAGAAGGTGTCGGTGTTCGAGACCGCCCCGACCTGCGGGTCGCCGAACACCGGCGCGGTGTTGGGCTTCAGGGTCACGTTGACCTTGACGAACGTGTCCTTGCCGCTGACCGAGCTGACGACGTACTGGAACGAGTCGACGCCGGTGGCGTCGTCGGGCGGGGTGTAGGTGCACGGCCCCTCGGACATGGCCGCGAACGTCGTCTCGCCCTTCTGGGCCCCGGTGCCGCAGCTCACCGTGCCCCCCTTCAGCGAGCCCGGCTGCCAGTCCTTGATCCGCACCTCGCCGGTGTCGCCGGGGCCGCCCGGCTCCTCGGGGTCGTCGTCGTTGGCCAGCACGTCGATGGTCAGGCCGTGGGGGCCGCTGTTGGCGTCGTCGATCGTGTCGACGTCGTAGGTGGCGTCGGTGGTGACGGCGTCCGGACCGCTGACGGGCGGGTCGGTCCCGGAGATCGGGTACGAGAAGCCGACGGGGATCTGGCAGCTGAAGTCCCCGGCGATCGGCGTGGCGTCGTGGCCGAACACCTTGAACGTCGGGATGCTCATGCCACCGGGGGCGACGGCCTCGACGGTGACCTTCATCTGGACGTGGGCGCCGTCGCCCGGCTCGACCAGGCCGTTGGGGCTGGAGTTGGAGTCGAACTCGTAGCCGAAGGGGCCGTAGGGCGCGACCGGCCCGACGAAGCCGTCGCCGGAGTACTGGTTGCCCTTGATGATCTTGGCCGTGGTGTCGGCGCCGGGGCCGACCGGGCCGAGGACCGTGAGGTCGAGGATGAGGGGGTCGGGGCCGTCGTTCGGGGCCGAGCCCGACGAGAAGCCGTAGACCGTGGCGGTGAAGGTGACGGTGTCGCCGACCTCGAGCGGGGTGCCGCTGGCGACGCTGGCCCCGACGGTCCACTTGGCCTTGTTCTGGGCGTGGGGGCCGCGGCCGTTGATGTTGATCGGCCCGCAGTCCGGCAGGGGGACGTCGCCGTACTGGTCCCCGCTGGCGGTCACGTGGGCCGTGACCTTGCTGGGGTAGTCGGCGTCGTCGCCGATCGCCCCGGCCGGGACGACGGTCGGGTTGGGGGCCAGCGAGAGGGTCGCCAGCAGGACGGCCGCGACGGCCAGGGCGCGGCCGACGCGGCGGGGGAGGGTGCCCGCGGTCATGCCAGCACTCTACGGATGGTCTGACCACCTGTCCACCAGGCCACTAGTCCACCCGGCCAACGGACCAACCGGTGGCCCGGCCTCCCGGTGGCCGGGTGACCGGGTCTACGCTGCCGGGATGCCGATCGGCCCCGTCGCCCGCCAGTCCGTGGCCGACCAGCTCTTCGACCAGCTGCTGCGGGCGATCCTCACCGGCGAGTCGGCACCGGGCACCCAGCTGGCCCCCGAGCGGGAGCTCGCCGTCCAGGCCGGCGTCAACCGCCAGGCCGTGCGGGAGGCCCTCCAGCGGCTCCGCCAGATGAACCTGGTCGACATCGTCCACGGCGGCGGGATCACCGTGCGCGACTGGCGCACGTCGGCCGGCCTGGCCCTGCTGCCGATGCTCGTCGTGGCCCACGACACCGCCGTCGACCCCGTCGTGTCCCGCTCGATCATGGAGCTGCGGGCCGTCATCGGCGCCGATGCCGCCCGCCTCTGCGCCACCCGCGCCGCCCCCGAGACCGCCGCCCGCCTGCTCGCCATCGCCGAGCGGATGAGCGACCTCGACGGCGACTACAGCCGGTGGGGGACCCTCGGCTACGAGTTCTGGGACGCCATCGTCGCCGGCGCCGACAACGTCGCCTACCTCCTCGCCTACAACACCCTCCGCGAGGTCGCCGTGGCCCTGGCCCTGGCCGAGCGGATGGCGCCCTCGCTGCTCGAGCAGGAGTGGCGCCAGATCGACCTGTACCACCAGCTGGCCGCAGCGGTGGAGGAGGGCGACGCCGCCACCGCCGGCCGGACGGCGGGCCAGCTGCTCGGCTACGGCGTGGCCGCCGTCAACGAGTGGCTGGCGACCCTGCCCGGCGGTCGATGACCTCGAGGTAGCCCGGTCCGGCGATCGCCTCGCCGTCGAGCGTGCCCGTGTAGGCCACCCCGCCGACGTGGCCGCTGCCCAGGCCGTAGATCAGCGGCGTGTCGACGGTGGCGACCACGTCGATCCGCCCGTCGGCGGTGGTCCAGTGCAGGACCCGGGGCGGGCGGGTGCGGCGACCGTCGGGCGTCACCACCTCGTCGCCGTGCTCCTCGACGACGAGCCGGACGGCGCGGACGTGGCGCTCGGCCCGGGTGCCGGCGCCGGGCCTCGCCGCACGGACGTAGGCGGCGTCGAGCAACGGCCGGCCGAAGGCCCCGAAGCCCGAGAGCAGCAGCTGGGTGTCGGGGTCGAGGTCGATCACGCAGTAGGCGAAGGTGTCGGCCGCGACCTTGAGCCGGGGCGGGAGGGCCCACGGCAGCACGGCGTGGAGGCCCATGCTGCGGGCCCACTCGAAGGTGCCGGTCCCGGCCACGTCGGTCGTCTCCCCGCGCCACGTGATCGCCCCGTCGTAGCGGGTGAGCACGCTCAGGTGCTCCCAGATCGGGCTCCGGGCGAACCAGGTGGCGGCGTCGGTGAGGTGGAGGTCGAGCTCGTAGGCGAGGTCCGGCGTCGGCGTGCCCCGGACGTGGCGCTCGCGCCCCGTGCCGCTGATCGTCAGGTCGTCGCCGAGGCGGACGAGCGAGCCGTCGGCGGCGAGGTGGCAGTCGTACCGGGTCGAGTACTGGCGGTAGGCGTCGGGGGCGCTGGCGGCGGTGCCGGTGACGAGGCTGGCGCTGTGGCGGGGCCCGTCGACCCGGGCGTGGTCGGTGTCGAAGGTGCGGCTGCCGGTGGTGCCGACCAGGGCCATGCAGGCCAGGAACCGGTGCGGGTCGGGCAGGTCCGGGATCATCACGCCGTAGTGCGTCCAGGCCCAGCGGCGGCTGCCGACGTGGGGCGGGAAGACCGGCTCGGCGGGCAGCACGCCCTCGTCGGTGCGGGTCGCGCCGACGGCGCGCAGGGCGGTGGCGACGAGGCGGTCGGCGATCGGCACCCGCTGTGTCTAGGCCGCGAGCGTCGCTGCGGCAGAACCCATCAGGTCGCGGAAGTTGTCGCAGTAGAAGGCCTGGCGGACGGCCTCCGAGGCGTCGCCCAGGCTGGCCTCGAAGCGCTCGATGGGCCGGCGCCCGCCCTCGACGTGCGGGTAGTCGGACGAGAAGAGCACGACCTCGGGCCCGGCCTGGTCGACGATCCAGCCCACGTCCTCGGTGGGGTACGGCGTGAACCGCATCTGCCGGCGGACGTACTCGCTCGGCCGGAGGCCTAGGCCCTGCAGCCTCTCCTCGTGGCGGTGGAAGGCCTCGAAGGCCGACTCCATCTGGCGCAGCCACGACGGCACCCAGATCGCCCCCTGCTCGATCACGCCGACCCGCAGCTCGGGGAAGCGCTCGAAGACCCCGTCGAAGAGCATGGTGGCGAGGGTCTGGGCCGGCGGGCCGGGGATGCCCATGTAGTCGACCGAGCGGAAGTTCTCCTCGCCGCCGTGGAAGTCGGGCGGGACGGGGAGGCCGTTGCGGAAGTAGGCCGGGTCGATCAGGTCGCCGGTGCCGCCGACGTGGAACACGATCGGGATGCCGGCCTCCTGGGCCCGGGCCCACACCGGGTCGAGCCCGACGTGGCTGGGGGAGTGGCCGGGCGGCGCACCCGAGGCGACGAGCAGGGCGGCGGCGCCCATGGCGATCGCCTCGTCGGCCATGGCCGCGGCCCGGTCGAGGTCGACGAGCGGGACGTAGCAGCTCGGCAGCAACCGCGGGTCGACGGCGCAGAACGCGACCATGCCGCGGTTGTGGGCCCGGGCGGTGCCGTAGGCCAGGTCGAGGTCGCCGGTGTGCTCCCAGTCGTGCAGCCGCCGGTTGTGGAACGTGTTGAACACGAGCTGGCTGGAGAACCCGAGCAGGTCGAGGGCCCGGGGCCGGTCCTCGGCCAGGAACGACCCGGTGGCGGCGAAGTTCTTCCGCCGCATGACCTCGGCCTCCTCGTCGGCGGTGTACTCGGCGGAGCGATGGCGCTCGGCGAGCCGGTCGAAGGCGTCGGCCAGGTCGCGCTGCTGCTCGGCCACGTCACCGGTCTGGCGCAGCTCGTTCCCGCCCGGGTACCGGAGCGGCTGGATGCGGTCCCGGATGCCGGGGTCGGCGTGGTCCCGCAGCCAGGTCGGCGTCTCCATGATGTGGGCGTCGGCGTCGTGCACCACCCGCCCGCTGCTGTACGGCATGCCGACGATCCTCCCACGCCGTGCCCGACGTCACATGGTGTGCTCAGGCGCGGGCGGCGGCGAGGTCGTGGGGGCCGTCGGCGGGGTAGCCGCCGGCCTGGCGGACGGCGGCGCCCCAGGGGCGGAGGATGCCGAGCAGCTCGTCGAGGTCGTCGCCCAGGGCGTCGATCGCCGGCTGGACCTGGACGTCGGTGCGGACCTCGACCTCCTCGCGCAGCTCCCGCCCGGCATCGGTCAGACCACCGTCGGCGACCAGGCCGCGGGCGACGAGGCGCTCCTCGGCGGCGTCGAGCTGGTCGTCGCTCCAGGCCCGGGTGCGGATGTAGGTCCGCATCGGGAGGCCCCAGTAGAGCTCGGTGAGCAGACCGATCTCGGTGGCGTCGAGGTCGGCCGAGATCCACGCCGCGATGTGGCTGTCGCCCCGGAACTCGCGCAGCAGGTCGCCGCGGCGCCACACCGCAGCCAGCGGGTCGTCGGGCACGCCGAGCGCCAGCAGGCCGGAGTAGAGGGCCCGCCCCTCGGGTCGCAGCGGGGCGACCGCCCGGGCGAGCAGCTCGGAGGCCCGCTCGACGCCGTCCGGGGCGTCGCCCAGCACCCGGCGCAGCTGCCCGACGGCGCCCTCGGTGCGGGCCGCGCCGATCGTGGCCGCGTCGGTGAGCGACCAGCCCTGCGCCACCGCCGGCACCACCACCGCCGGGTTGAACACGCCGAAGGCGGCGGCCACCAGCTCGCCCGGCACCTGGCCGAGGACGCTGCCCCGGCTGGTGAAGTAGGCCGGCCCGTCGGGGGCGGCGACGCCGGCGCCGAACGACCCCGGGCTGGGCCGGAACCCGAGCCCCTCGTAGAGGGCGTGGCACTCGGGCGAGAAGTAGACCTGGCCCACGACGGGCTCCAGGGCGGCGCCGAGCAGGCGGGCGGGGGACGTGGCCATCCGCGGACCGTAGGCGCCGGCGCCCGCAGCCGCTCGCGCAGCCTCATGTTGCGGTTTGGTGACGAACCTGGTGGGTACGCGAGGACGGTCCGGTGTGCCATCCCTCACATCGATGTGCACATCGCGCCATCCCCCGACCAGGAAGTGCTCAGATGTCCCATCCCTCGCGCCCATCGACGCGCGCGCTGGCCGGCCTCGCCGCCGTCGTCCTCGCCGTCACCTCGGTCCTCGCCGCCGCCCCCGCCTCCGCCTCCGCGCAGGACGGTCGCGGCGGCGGCAACCCGTGGAAGGACCTGGCCTGCCTGTTCCGCACCAACAGCACGGCCGAGAAGCTCACCGACTGCGTGGGCATCCAGGGCGTCCGCCGCCACCAGCGGGCGCTCCAGATGATCGCCGACCGCAACGACGGCACCCGGGCCTCGGGCACGCCGGGCTACGACGCCAGCGTCGACTACGTCTCGTTCCTGCTGCGGGCCGCCGGCTACGAGGTCACGATCGACCCGTTCGAGTTCTACGCCTTCACCCCCGAGGGCCCGTCGGCCCTGGAGCAGACGGCCCCGACGCCCACCGCCTACGTCGAGGACGAGGACTTCGGCCTGCTCGACCAGAGCGACCCGGGCGACGTCACCGCCCCGGTGACCCCCGTCGACGTGCAGCTCGGCGTGGGCAACACGTCCACCTCCGGCTGCGAGCCCGAGGACTTCGCCGGCTTCCCGGCCGGCAACATCGCCCTGCTGCAGCGGGGCGTGTGCACCTTCGAGGACAAGGTCGAGAACGCGGCGGCCGCCGGTGCCAGCGCGGCCGTGCTGTTCAACCAGGGCAACACCGCCGACGACGAGCGCCAGGGCATCCCGGCGGTCACCCTCGGCAACGGCAACACGAGCGGCATCCCCGCCCTCGGCACCACCTACGCCCTCGGCGCCGAGCTGGCCGAGACGGAGGGCCTCGAGCTGCGGGTCTTCGCCAACGCCTCCCGGGTCCTGACCGAGAGCGAGAACGTCATCGCCGAGACGCGCCACGGCGACGACGCCAACACCGTCATGGTCGGCGCCCACCTCGACGGCGTGCTCGAGGGCCCGGGCATCAACGACAACGGCTCGGGCACCGCCGCCATCCTCGAGACGGCCCTGATGATGCGCAAGGTGCGGCCGCAGAACACGGTGCGCTTCGCCTTCTGGGGCGCCGAGGAGTCCGGCCTGGTCGGCTCGACCGACTACGTCGCCACCCGGACGCCAGAGGAGCTGGCGCAGATCGAGCTGTACCTCAACTTCGACATGCTGGGCTCGCCCAACTACGCCAACTTCGTCTACGACGGCGACGGCTCCGACTTCGGTCTGGCCGGCCCGGACGGCTCGGCCGCCATCGAGGCCCTGTTCCAGGACTTCTACGAGAGCCGGGGCGAGGCCTACGAGGGCACCGAGATCGACTTCCGCTCGGACTACGGCGCCTTCTTCGACGCCGGCATCCCGTTCGGCGGCCTCTTCTCCGGCGCCGAGGACGAGAAGACCCCCGAGCAGGTCGCCCTGTACGGCGGCACCGCCGGCGAGGCCTTCGACCCCTGCTACCACGCGGAGTGCGACACCTACGACAACGTCTCGCTGGAGGCGCTGGCCACCAACGCCGACAGCGTCGCCCACTCCACGATCACCTGGGCCCAGGCCGACGAGCTCCCGGGCGCAGCGCCCACCGC
The DNA here is from genome assembly GCA_052038315.1 of Iamia sp. GTDB lineage: Bacteria > Actinomycetota > Acidimicrobiia > Acidimicrobiales > Iamiaceae > Iamia. The sequence continues at coordinate 169 of JBQGCF010000142.1, read as the reverse complement.
CCGCTCGGCCGGGCGGGCCGCCGCCCCGAGCTCGGCGACCAACCCGCCCACCACCGGCCATCACGCCACCGCCTGACGCACCGTCCCCCATGTGACTGCGACCGGGCGCCCGGCCCGCTCGGGTGCCCGCCCCCGGCCGCCCTGCGCCGCCCCACCCCGCGGTCCCCCC
>JBQGCF010000141.1:0-9756 GCA_052038315.1 Iamia sp. | reverse complement strand
GCGGTCTCGGCGACGCTGCTGGCCGGGGCCTCGACGGCCAGGGGTCGCGGCGCGCTGTCGGTCGGGATCCCGCAGCCGGCGGCACCGACCAGGCCGGCGACGAGGGCCACGGCCAGGGTGACGAGCCGCCGGGGCGTCATGCCCGGGCCACCGGGAGCTGGACGACGAAGCGGGCGCCGGCCTCGCCGTCGGGGCGCCCCTCGACCCAGGTGCGGCCGCCGTGGAGGCGGGCGTGCTCGGCCACCAGGGCCAGGCCCAGCCCGACGCCGTCGCCCGAGGCGCTGCGGCGACCGGCCCCGGCGCCGCGGGAGAAGCGGTCGAAGATGCGGTCGCGGTCCTCGGGGGGCACGCCGGGACCGCTGTCCTCGACGGCGATGAGGACGCTGTCGCCGGCCGACTCGACCGCCACCCGGTTGGCGCCCCCGCCGTAGGCGTCGGCGTTCCCGAGCAGGTTGTCGAGGATGCGCACGAGGCGGCGCTTGTCGGCCCGGACCACCATCCCGGCCAGGTCGGCGTCGATCTCGACGGTGGGCGGGTCGTCGCTGCGGTGCATGGCCACCGCCTGGCGCACCAGCTCGGGCAGGCGCACCTCCTCCAGCGACAGGCGGGCCACGCCGGCGTCGAAGCGGGAGATCTCCAGCAGGTCGTCGACCAGCTGCTGGAACCGCTGGACGTCGGCCTCCATCAGGTCGAGGGCCGAGCGGGAGGCGTCGTCGGGCATCTCCTCGCGCCGCGACGCCAGGACCGACACCGAGGCGGCCAGCGTCATCAGCGGGCTGCGCAGCTCGTGGCTGACGTCGGACGCGAAGCGGCCGTCGCGGTCGATCCGCTCCTCCAGGGCCTGGGCCATGTGGTTGAACGACGACACCAGGACGTTGAGGTCGGGGTCGTCCGTGCCCTCCAGGCGGGTGTCGAGCCGGCCGCCGGCGATGGCCTCGGCGGCCAGGCCCACGTTGGCCAGCGGGCGGAGCGTGCGCCGGCTCAGCCAGTAGCCGAGGGTGCCCCCGACCAGGGTCGTGACGACCGAGGCGCCGAACAGCGACACGGCCAGCGACCGCAGCGTGTCCTCCAGCTCCTCGAACGAGACGATCTGGTAGAAGGCGGCGTTGCCGTCGTCGATGGGCACGCCCAGCACCAGCTCGGGCTCGCCGTTGATCGTCACGATCATGCGGGCGGCCTGGCCCGAGCGGACCTCCTGGCGGAGCGCCTCGGGGATGACGCCGCTGCCGTAGCCGGGGACGTTGGACAGAGGGGCGTCGCCCTCGATCTCCAGGACCGGGCGGGCGCTGGTGGGGGTGTCGAGGCTGGTCAGGAAGGTCGTCAGGTCACCCGGGCTGGCGTTGCTGGCCACCTGGAGCTCGACCTCGCTGGCGTCGCCCCGGATCTGGCGAGTGGCGGTGGCCTCGCGCTGGTTGATCAGGTTCTCGCGGGTGAGCCCCCACGTCGTCCCGGCCATCAGGGCCGACAGGACGGCCGTGGTGGCGGCGAAGGCGATGGTGATGCGGGCCCGGAGTCCGAGCCGGGCCGGCAGGGCGGGCCCGAGGCGCCGCCGGCGACGGGAGGCCATCTAGGTCTGGAGCTTGTAGCCGAGGCCCCGGACGGTGACGACGTGGCGGGGGTTGGCCGCGTCGGCCTCGACCTTGGTGCGCAGGCGGCGGACGTGGACGTCGACCAGGCGGCCGTCGGCGAAGTAGCCGTGGCCCCAGACCCGCTCGAGCAGGACCTCGCGGGACAGGACCCGGCCCGGGCTGTTGGCCAGCTCGAGCAGCAGCCGGAACTCGGTCTAGGTCAGGTGGACCTCGTCGCCGCCCCGGCGCACCACGCCCTCCTCGGGCACGATCTCGAGGTCGCCGAAGCGCAGGTGGGTGGCGCCCGAGTCGGTGGTCCGGACCCGGCGGAGGAGGGCCCGGATGCGGGCCGACAGCTCCTTGGGCTGGAACGGCTTGGTGAGGTAGTCGTCGGCCCCGGCCTCGAGCCCGGCGACGATGTCGTGGGTGTCGTCGCGGGCGGTGACCATGATGATCGGCACGTCGCTCATGCGGCGGATCGACCGGCAGACCTCGAAGCCGTCGACGCCCGGCAGCATGATGTCGATCAGGACGACGTCGGTCGGCGACTGCGAGAACCGCTCGAGGGCGTCCTCACCGGTCTCGGCCTCGTCGACCTTCCAGCCCTCGTCCTCGAGGGCGAGCTTCACCGCGGTGCGGATGCGCTCGTCGTCTTCGACCGTCAGGATGCGGGTCGCCACCCCTGGATCCTGCCTCATCCGGGGCCCGCCGTGCGCGCATGATCGCTCAGGGGCGCTCGCCGGCCTCCCCGAGGAGGTGGCGGAGGGGCTCGTAGAGGGCCGGGCCGGCGGCGACGATCGTGGCCTGCGGCAGGGCGGAGGGGAGGGGCCGGTCGCCGATCGTGCCGACGGTGGCCCCCGCCTCCTCGGCGATCAGGGCCGCCGCGGCCCAGTCCCACGCCTTGAGGTTGCGCTCGTAGTAGCCGTCGAGCCGGCCGCAGGCGACCCAGCACAGGTCGACCGCGGCGGCGCCGACCCGGCGGATGTCGCGGATGCGGGGGAGGACGTGGGCCAGCACGGTGGCTTGCCGGGCCCGCTCGGCGGGGTCGTAGCCGAAGCCGGTGCCGATCAGGGCGAGGGCCGGGTCGGCCACCGCGGTGACGGCGATCGGGTGGCCGTTGCGGGTGGCCCCGGCGCCCCGGGCGGCGGCGAAGGCGTCGCCGTGGAGCGGGTCGACCACGGCGGCGGCGACGACCTGCCCGTCGACCTCGGCGGCGATCGACACGTTGCAGCCGGGGATGCCGTACATGAAGTCGACGGTGCCGTCGATCGGGTCGATGATCCAGCGCACCCCGGAGGTGCCGGGCCGGTCGGAGCCCTCCTCGCCGAGGACCCCGTCGTCGGGCCGGTCGGCCAGCAGGGTGGCGACGATCAGGGCCTCGACCTCGCGGTCGACCTCGGTGACCGGGTCGGTCAGCGAGCTCTTGGTCTCGATGCGCAGGTCCCGGGCCCCGGCCCGGGCGGCGATCCGGGCCGCCGCCTCGGTGGCCACGGCGAGGGCCCGATCCCGGAGCGCCTCGGCGGCTGGGTTCACGTCTTTCGGCCGGTGACGTTGCGCCGGGGCGGGGGCTCCCGGCCCTCGGCCCGGGCCCGCTCCTCGATCGTCTTCCACTCGGTCATGGCCCGCAGCACGAGCACGGCGACCACGGCCACGCCCACCGCGGCCAGCACCGCCCCGACCACACCGCCGATCACGGGGCCGATGCCGCCCCCGCTCGACTCGGCGCCGGGCACGTCGTCGGCCCGGGCCTGCAGGTCGATGATCCCGTAGCCGATCAGCCCGCCGCACAGCCCGGCCACCACGATGGCGGCCACGGCCAGGGCGCGGGCGCCGATGGGGGGCGCCGCCGACGGCAGGGGAGGCGCCCCGGCGGGTCGGGCCGGGGTGGGACGGGGGTCGGCCATGGCCCGCCCGACGGTAGCGGCGAGCCCTCCCGGTGACGTAGCCGGAGAGACCCCTTCCCGTTCGGATCAGCCAGCGTTGCGCCCACGCAACGCTGGCTGATCAGAACCGAACCCGACCCGGTCGTCGCCCGTTCTGATCACTGAGCGTTGCGCCCACGCAACGGTGGCTGATCAGAACGGGAGGTGACGATCCTGGGGGCGCCGGTGGTCGGCTCCTAATGTGGCCCGCCGTGCCCGTGCTGGTGATCATCCCGACGTACGACGAGGCGGAGAACATCGCCGACGTCATCGGTCGGGTCCGCGCCGCCGTGCCCGAGGCGCACATCCTCGTCGTCGACGACAACAGCCCCGACGGCACCGCGGACCTGGCTGAGGCGGCCGGCGCCGAGCACGGGCAGGTCGAGGTCCTGCGCCGGAAGGAGAAGGGCGGGCTGGGCCCCGCCTACCGGGCCGGCTTCGCCTGGGGCCTGGAGCGGGGCTTCACCGTGCTGGTCGAGATGGACGCCGACCTGTCCCACGACCCGGAGGCGCTGCCCGACCTGCTGGCCGCCGTCGACGGGGGCGCCGACCTGGCGATCGGCAGCCGCTACGTCCAGGGCGGCGCGGTGCCGGGCTGGCCCCGCCACCGCCTGGCCATCTCCCGGCTGGGCAACACCTACGTCCACCTGGCCCTCGGCATCCGCCTGCGCGACGCCACCGCCGGGTTCCGGGCCTACACCGCCGACGCCCTGCGCAGCCTCGACCTGGGCAGCATCACCACCTACGGCTACGGCTTCCAGGTCGAGATGGCCTACAGCCTGATCCGCAGCGGCCACACCGTGGTCGAGGTGCCGATCACCTTCCGCGACCGCATCCGGGGCACGTCGAAGATGTCGCTGGGGATCGTGGGGGAGGCCCTGCGCCTCGTGACCTGGTGGGGCTTCCGCGACCGGGTCCTCCACCGGGGCCGCCGCTCTTCCTGAGGCCGGGGGCCGCCTCCTAGGGTGGGGGTTTGCCGGGGCCGATCTCGCGGGGAGCGACATGACCACCACCGAACCCGACCGCACGGCGTCCTCCGTCGCCACGCCCTTCGGACCCGTCGCCGGGACCGACGACGCCGGCGTCCACACCTTCCGGGGCATCCCCTTCGCCGCCCCGACCGGTGGCGCCGCCCGCTTCACGCCCCCGGTCGACCCCACGCCCTGGACCGACGTCCTGGAGTGCGTGGCGCCGGGGCCGGCCGCCCCGCAGAACCCGTCGATCCTCGAGGCCGCCCTCGGCGTCGAGGGCCTGACCTACGACGAGGACTGCCTGCGGGCCAACGTCTTCAGCCCCGACCTCGACGGCTCCGCCCCGGTGATGGTGTGGTTCCACGGCGGCGGGTTCGAGACCGGCACCGCCTCGATGAGCTGGTACGACGGCTCGGCCCTGGCCCGCCGGGGCGTGGTGGTCGTCGCCCTCGGGTACCGGCTCGGCGCCCTCGGCTACCTCGACCTGCCCGGCGTGCCCGGCAGCGGCTGCTTCGGCCTGCTCGACCAGGTCCACGGCCTGCGCTGGGTGCGTGACGCGGTGGCCGCCTTCGGTGGCGACCCCGACCGGGTCACCGTGTTCGGCGAGTCCGCCGGGGCCATGAGCATCGGCGCCCTGCTCGCCTGTGACGCCGCCGGTGGCCTGTTCCACCGGGCGATCCTCCAGAGCGGCGCGGCCCAGAACGTCCAGGACCCCGACACCGCCGCCGGCGTCGCCGCCAAGCTGTGGGAGGCCACCGGCCTGGAGCCGGGCGACCTCGACGGCCTGCGCGCCCTGCCCCTCGACCAGCTCCTCGCCGCCCAGTCCACCGTCGGGCGCGAGGGCGACGCCGGCGAGGTCGGCCTGCCGTGGCAGCCGGTCCTCGGCTCCGAGGCGGTGCCCCGGGTGCCGCTGGAGGCCGTGCGGGAGGGCTCGGCCGACGGGGTCGAGGTCCTGATCGGGACCACCCTCGAGGAGATGAAGCTGTTCCCGCTGATCACCCCGTCGCTCGGCCAGGTCGACGACGAGGGCCTGGTCGCCCGGGCCGCCGCCTACGAGGCGCTGATGGGCCGCTCGCCCGGCAGCCTGCTCGCCGCCTACGCGGCCCGGATGGAGGGGTCGCCGGCCGTCGACCGCTGGCTCGCCCTGCTCACCGACCTCGTCTTCCGCATCCCCGCCATCCGCCTGGCCGAGGCCGTGGGGGAGCGGGGCGGCGCCGTCCACATGTACCTGTTCGCCGAGCGCAGCGACGCCTTCGACGGCCTCCTCGGCTCGTGCCACGCCCTCGACCTGCCCTTCAGCTGGGACAACGTCGACGCGCCGGGCACCGAGATCATGGTCGGCGAGATCGGCCCGGCCCGCCGGGCCCTCGCCGCCCGCATGGCCGACGCCTGGGCCGCCTTCGCCCGGGGCGAGGGCCCCGGCTGGCCGGCGTACACGCCCGAGGCCCGCTCGACGATGTGGCTGGAGGCCGACCGCATCGAGCTGGTCGACGACCCGATGGGCGTCGAGCGGCGGTGGTGGGACGGGCTCGACGCCGGGCTCGGCTTCGACGTCGCCTCCGCCCTCTCCTAGGACGCCGGGGACGCTGCGGTGGCCGCCGAGCACGACCCGGGTCGTCCGCCGGAGCAGCCGGAGCCCCGGCGCTGGCTGGTCGGCGGAGGCCTGGTGATGTCCGACGGCGGCGTGCTGCTCGTCCAGAACCGGCGCCGCGACGGCCGGCTCGACTGGTCTCCGCCCGGTGGCGTCATCGACGCGGGGGAGGGCCTGCTCGCCGGGCTGACCCGGGAGGTCGAGGAGGAGACCGGGCTGCGCATCGGGGCCTGGTCGGGCCCGGCGTACCGGATCGAGGCCGAGGCCCCCGACATGGGCTGGCACCTCACCGTCGAGGCGCACGTGGCCGAGGTGGTCGACGGCGACCTCACCGTCGGGGCCGACCCCGACGGCATCGTCGTCGACGCCCGCTTCGTCAGCCCGGACGAGTGCACCGCCCTGGTCGGGGGCTCGCCCCAGTGGGTCCGCGAGCCGCTGTGCGGCTGGCTGGGCGGGGCCGCCCACGGCTCGGCCTGGTCGTACCGGGTCACCGGTGCCCTCGGCGGCGACCGCCGCGTCGAGGTCGAGAGGCTCACCGGCCCCTGACGGTCGGCGCCGGGGCGGGCCCGGCTACGGTCGATCGTCCCCGATGTTGGAGGTACGGCGGCCGTGCACGCCCCCCTGAGCACCAACCCGATCCGGACCCGGCGGCGGTCCGCCCTCTACGCCGTGGTGGCCGTGGCCGCCCTGCTGTTCGCCGGTTGCGGCGGCGACGACGGCGACGAGAGCACCACCGGTGGCGACCCCAGCACCGAGACCACCGCCGGCTCGTCCACCACCGAGGCCAGCACGACCAGCACGATCCCGGCCGACCAGGCGGGTGACGACGACACGACACCCTCGACCGAGGCGCCCGTCGTCGAGGACCCGGGGACGGACGCGGGGCCCACCGAGGGCCAGCTCTCGCCCGGCGACGCCTGCTCGCTGGAGGAGGGCGACCCCGACTGCATCGACCCGGACGGCGACGGCGAGGGCGTCTACCTGATCGGCGGCGCCGACTGCGTGGCCACCGCCCCCGACGTGAGCATCTGCGAGGACCTCGACGGCGACGGCAACGCCGGCTACCCCGACGAGTACGAGGACCTGCCCCAGTGCAGCGACGAGGTCCCGCCGCCGTGCAACAACGAGCCCGGCTCCGACGAGGAGTAGCGCACCGCTCCCCGGGTGCGATCCTGGGGGGCTGATGGACGGCCCTCGCACCATCCTCCACGTCGACATGGACGCCTTCTTCGCGTCGGTCGAGCTGCTGCGCCACCCCGAGCTGCGGGGCCAGCCGGTCGTCGTCGGCGGGAGCGGCCCCCGCGGGGTCGTGGCCGCGGCGTCCTACGAGGCCCGGTCCTACGGCGTCTTCTCGGCCATGCCCTCGTCCCGGGCCAAGCGGCTCTGCCCCCACGCCGTCTTCCTGCCGGGCGACCACGCCCACTACGCGGATGTGAGCAAGCGGGTGATGGACCTCTTCCGCTCGGTCACCCCGCTGGTCGAGCCGCTGTCGCTCGACGAGGCCTTCCTCGACGTCACCGGTGCCCGGCGGCGCGCCGGTGACGGGCCGACGATCGCCCGCTGGCTCCGGCGGACCGTGCACGAGCAGGAGGGGCTGACCTGCACCGTCGGCGTGGCGCCGGTGAAGTTCCTGGCCAAGCTGGCCACCAACGACGCCAAGCCCCGCCCGTCCCGCCGTGGGCCGGTGTTCGGGTCGGGGGTGTCGGTCGTCGAGCCCGGGGGCGAGCTGGCCTTCCTCCACCCGCTCCCGGTCGAGGCCCTGTGGGGCGTCGGCCCGGCCACCCTGACCCGGCTCGAGCGCTACGGGATCCGCACCGTCGGCGACCTGGCCGAGCTGCCCCTCGCCACCCTGGAGGGGGCGGTCGGGAAGGCGCACGGCCGGCACCTCCACGACCTGGCCAACGGCGTCGACCCCCGCTCGGTCGACCCCGACCAGGAGCTCAAGTCGATCAGCCACGAGGAGACGTACCCGACCGATCGCTTCGACCCCGACGAGCTGCGCACCGAGGCCGTGCGCATGGCCGACGCCGTCGCCGCCCGGCTCCGGCGCCACGGCTCGGAGGCCCGGACGGTCACGATCAAGGTCCGCTTCGGCGACTTCCGCACCATCACCCGCAGCGCCACCCCGCCCGAGGCGGTCGCCACCGGACCGGCGGTCGCCCGGGTGGCCAAGGAGCTGCTGGCCAAGGTCGACGTCGCCCCCGGGGTGCGGCTGCTCGGCGTCGGCGTGTCCAACCTGGTCGCGCCCGGCTCGGGTGGTGCCGGCCAGCAGCTGAGCCTCCTCGACACCCTGGAACCGGGTGGGTCGGACGAGGCTCCGGGTGGACCCGCCGACGCCGCCGAGGGCCGGTCCGGCGGTCGGTCCCGCGGTCGGTCCGGCCCGGGGTGGGCGGCGGCCACCGACGCCATCGACCGGGCCCGGGACCGCTGGGGCGCCGACGCCGTCGTGCCCGCCTCGCTGGCCGGCCCGGCCGGGATCAAGGTCCGGCGCCGGGGCGACCAGCAGTGGGGCCCCGACCAGGTCCCCGACGGGGGTCCTTCAGACGGGTGACAGGTGATCCCGCACCCGCCCTGCGCGTTGTCGGTGCGCCGCCGCTGTGCGAGAGTGGTGGGGCTCGTCAAGCCTGCCGAGGCCCGGTGGGGATGGGTGAAGGGAACGACCATGCCGCTCTCGGAAGACGAACAGCGGATCCTCCAGCAGATCGAGCAGCAGTTCTACGAGCAGGATCCCGATCTCGCCGGTGAGATGGGTCGCCCGAGCGTGCACGCCCGGCAGCTCCGCCTGATGCGCTGGTCGGCCGTCACCTTCGTCGCCGGCCTCGTCGTCCTCCTCGTGGCCCTGGCCTTCGAGCACAGCTTCTTCGTGGCCCTCGGCGGCTTCGCCCTGATGCTCGCCTCGGCCATCTGGTTCGAGCGCTGCCTCAACCGCATGGGCCGCGCCGGTCTCGACCACCTCACCCAGTCGCTCCGCGAGCGGGGCCTCGGCGAAGGCTTCCGCGGCGCCACCGAGCGAGCCCGGGAGCGCCTCCGCCGCTCGGAGGACTGAGTCCTCTCTCGTCGGAGAGCTCGCTGCGCTCGCTTTCCTCCTCGAACTGTTCGGCCCTCGCTCCGCTCGGGGCTGTAGGGGCTCCGGAGTCGGTCGGCTCGTTCCTCGCAGACACGACGCCTCTCTGGGGGCTTCGCCCCCAGGCCCCCAGCGGCTCCGCCGGTCCGTGCGCGCTCGCGGGAGCGCGCCTCCTCGCTCGTCGCTGTTGGCTGCGGGGCCTCGCGCTAGGTGGTTCGGAGGGTTCGGGGGTCGAGCAGGGCTCTGATGCGGGGTTGCCAGCCTGACGTCTCGTGGACGTGGTGGGTGACCTTGCCGGCGAGCTCATCGGCCTGGGTGGCGAGGGTGGGATCGGCCCGCAGGGTGGCGGGGGCCCAGGTGGTGGCGGTGACCATGCCGGCCAGGCGGACGAGCGAGGGGCCGGCCTCGCCCAGGTCCTCACCAGCCCGGCGGGCGAACTCCCGGGCCGTCTCGGCCGGTCCCGGCGCCACGCCGACGAGCTGCAGGGCGGCGAGGGCGTGGGCCCAGGCCGCCCGGACCCGCCCGGCGACGGTGGCGTCGGCCCCGGCGGCGCGGGCCCGGCGGCGGCGGGCGGGGGGGGGTGGGGCCCCGCGGGGGGCGGGGAGGGGCAGCCCCGCCCCCCGGACCCGGGCGGCGGCCG
>JBQGCF010000140.1:0-15963 GCA_052038315.1 Iamia sp. | reverse complement strand
CACACCCGCACCGCCGGGACCGCCCCGCACCCCGTCGCCACCCGCGAGTGGCTCGGGACGCGGTTGGCCCTCGCCGTCGTCCCCGCCGTCGCGGCCCTCGCCCAGCGCTTCAGGTGAAGCCGGGGAGCAGCGCCGCTAGGCGGTGACCAGCTCCTCCGGGGTCAGCTCGAGGGTCTCGCCCTCCTTCGAGATCACGTCGCTGATCTCGTTGAAGTGGGCGGCCTCGGCGTCGTACTGCACCAGCACGTAGGACTCGCCCAGGAACGGGTCCTCCTCGCCGGCGGTGGTGAAGGTGATGCCCTCGTGGGCCAGCGGCGTGGTGTAGCCGTCCATGTTGCGGACCGACTCCATCAGGGCCAGGCGAGTGGGCGCCTCGGCGTTCTCCAGGGCCTGGATGAACAGGTCGGCCTGGGTGAAGCCGTAGGCGATGATGGCGTTCTCCAGGTCGAGCTCACGGCCCTTGAAGTCGGGCTGCAGCTCCTCGACCGTCGAGAAGAAGTCGGTCATGGCCTCGTCCTCGGCGTACTCCGGGTTGAGCGGGTCCTTGAGGTTGGTGAGGCTGATGACGTCGGCGCCGGCGGCGCCGGCGATGCCCATCAGGGTCTTGGAGATGCACGTGCCGGACACCCACGTGGTGGCCTCCCAGCCCTCGGCGTCCTTGGCCGTCAGGCCGGCCGGGCAGGCGAGGAGCGTGCCGCCGTTTAAGAAGGCGTCGGCGCCGCTGTTGGCCAGGGCCGTGATCTGGCTGGTGACCTGGTCGGTGCCGACCGGGTACTCCTCGACGGCGACCAGCTCGATGTCGGTGCCCTCGATCGCCTGGTTGAAGCTCTCCTCGTAGGTGGCGCCGAACTCGTCGGACTGGCGCAGCATGGCCACCTTGGCGTCGGGCTGGTTCTCCTGCAGGTACTCGGCGAAGGCCTGGGCCTCGAGCGTGTACGGGGCCAGGGTCGAGCCGATCAGCCAGGGGTACTCGGGGTTGCCCCAGGCGACCGAGCCGGTGGCCGCGAACAGGTCGGGGACGCACAGCTCGTCGAGGAAGTCACGGATGTTGATGTTGTTGGCCGTGCCCACGACCGAGAACACGGCGAAGGCGCCGTCACCGTTCGAGCCGACCAGCTCCTCGATGTTCGAGGCGGTCTGCTGCGGGTTGTACTCGTCGTCCTGGTCCTCGTACTCGATCGTGACGTTCTTGCCGGCGAAGTCGACGCCGCCGTCGGCGTTGGCCTGGTCGAAGCGGGCCGCCCAGCCCCGGGCGATCTCGGCGAAGGCACCGGTCAGGCCCGACTGCGGGTACGACGAGACCAGCTTGAGGGTGTCGCCCTCGATCTCGGCGGTGGGATCCGAGACGCAGTCCTCGGTGTGGTAGAAGTCCGCCGCCTCCTCCTCGGTCTGCTCGCCGCCGTCGCCGGTCTCCTCGCCACCACCGCTGCCGGTGTCCTCGGAGCTGTCGTCGTCGCGGCTGGTGCACGCCCCGGCCAGCAACGCCAGCACGGCGAGCAGGGCGAGGAGCCCGCGGGTCCGGGATCGCTTCATCAGGGTTCTCCTTGGTGGGTCTGTGGTGGTTGTGCGTCGTCGACGTCGGCCGCCACCGCATCGGGGGCGAGGGCCGCGGCCGCGACAGGGGTGGTGGCGTCGTCGCGGAGGGGCAGGAGCCGGTCGGCCAGCTTCCGGAGCCCGCCCACCACTCCGCCGGGGAGGACGTAGACCATCACGATCAGCACGGCGCCGAACAGGGCCGGAGAGGCCAGCTCCTGGCCCTCGCTCCACTCCTCCACGTAGCGGCGGAGCAGGACGAGGATGAGGGCGCCGACGGCCGGGCCGGCGATGGTGGCGGTGCCGCCGATGACCACGGCGACGAGGAACTCGATCGAGTTGCGGAAGGCGACGGTGGCGTCGCTGGCGTCGGCGGCCCGGTCGACCATCACCGACAGCGACCCGGCCACGCCGGCGTAGGCGGCCGAGAGGGCGAAGGTGCCGACCTTGATCCGGGCCAGGTGGACGCCCACGGTCGACGCCGCGACCTCCTGGTCGCGCACGGCGACCATGGCCCGGCCGACGCGCGAGCGGCTGAGGTTCCAGGCCAGCAGGAACAGCACGGCCGCGATGGCCAGGGCTTCGATGTACTGCCACTGGTCGTTGTCGAGGAACGTGATCAGCGTGTCGAAGCCGTCGCGCTTGGGGCGCACGATCGGCACGTCGCCCCGGCCCGAGATGTACTTCTGGCCGATGCGCGGGAACAGCACGGCCAGGCCGAGGGTCACCAGGGCGAGGTAGAGGCCCCGCACCCGGAGGGCCGGGATGCCGACCAGCACGCCCACCGCGGCGGCCAGCAGGGCCGCCACCGGGATCGTCATCTCGAAGGTCCACCCGTGGCTGTCCATCAGGATGGCGGTGGTGAAGGCGCCGACGCCGAAGAAGGCGCCGTGGCCGATCGACACCTGGCCGTTGAACCCGGTGAGCAGGTTGAGGCCCATGGCCGCCACGGCGAAGTACACCGCCCGGGCCAGGGTCTGGTTCATGGCCGGCTCGAAGTAGTACGGCGCGTAGAGCAGGGCGACGGCGGCGATCAGGCCGACGACGATCCGGAGCGTGGTGCGGCTCATACTCGTTCCACCACCCTCTTGCCGAAGAGGCCTGTCGGTCGGACGAGCAGCACGAGCAGGATCAGGGCGAAGGGCACGACCAGCTCGATCGTCGACAGCGCCTCGATGTAACCGGTGGTGAGCGCCTCGGCGATGGCGACGATCATCCCGCCGACCACCGCGCCGACCGGGCTGTCGAAGCCGCCCAGGGCGGCGCCGGCCGAGGCGTAGACGAGCACGATGGCCATGAGGCCCGGGTTGACCGAGCTCCGCTCGGCGGCGACGAGGCAGCCGGCCAGGGCGCCCAGCCCGGCGGCGAGGGCCCAGCCGAGCATCAGCATGCGGGACGAGTTGATGCCGACCAGCCGGGCCGAGTCCGGGTTGGACGCCACGGCCCGCAGCATCAGGCCGACCTTGGTCCGCTGGAACAGGACGTAGAGCAGGCCGCAGACGACCGCCAGCATCACGACCAGGGCGACGGTGGAGGACTGGATGCGGATGTCGCCGACCTGCCAGTACCGGTTGGCGCCGATCGGGTCACCCGGCGAGGGCTTCGACGGCCACGGCTTGGGCATGGGCTCGGCGTCGTCGCTGAACCACAGCTGGGCCAGGGCGTTGAGCCCGAGGAACAGGCCCAGCATCACGATCAGCACGTTGAGGGGCGACTTGCCCGGCCCGTGCACCGGTCGTATCAGGAAGCGCTCGATCAGCGCCCCCATCACCATCGACACCAGGACGGTGAGGGCGATGGCCAAGCCGATCGGCACGTCGACGGTGAACAGCTCGACGTTGATCTTGGTGAAGGGGATGCCGATCCCGAGGGCCAGCCCGGCGGTCAGCTTCCAGCCGAGGTAGGTCGAGAACAGCGCCATCTCGCCCTGGGCCAGGTTGAGGAGGCCGGTCGTCCGGAAGATCAGCACCAGGGCCAGGGCGACCGCCGCGTACACGGCGCCGTTGCCCACGCCGTTCAGCAGGTAGCGGATGAAGAGGTCGACGTCCATCGTTCAGTCCTCAGAACCCTCGCCGATCGGCTGTCTCGGGAGCTGGGTCGTCGGCTGCGGACGGAGGGTTCTGAGGGGCTCTGGCCGGCTCCTTCGTCGCCGGCCAGACCGCCCGTGCCGTCGCTGAGAGGCCCAGCTCCGCCGTGGTGGTGAGGTTCGAGGTGGTGAGACGCATGAGCTGGACCTCTCAGAACCCCAGGTAGGCCTTGCGGATGGCATCGTCCGCCCGGAGCTGCTCGGCCGGGCCCTCGGCGACGATCTCGCCGGTCTCCAGCACGTAGCCCCGGTGGCCGATGTCGAGGGCCAGGTTGGCGTTCTGCTCGACGACGAGGATGGTCAGCCCCTCCTCCCGGTTGAGCTGGCCGAGCCGCTCGAACAGGTCACGGGTGATCAGCGGGGCCAGGCCCAGCGAGGGCTCGTCGAGCAGCAGCAGCTTGGGCCGCAGCATCATGGCCCGGGCGATGGCCAGCATCTGCTGCTCGCCGCCGCTCATCTGCCCGGCGGGCTGGTCGCGGCGCTCGCCCAGCCGGGGGAAGACCTCGTACCAGCGGGCGATGTCCTTCTTGACGTCGCCGTCGCGCCGGAGGATCGCCCCCAACCGCATGTTCTCCTCGGTGGTCAGGTCGCCGAAGGTGCCCCGGCCCTGGGGCACGGTGGCGATCCCCACCCGGGCGACCTTCTCGGGCGTGCGGGGCAGCGGCTCCCCGGCGAAGGTGATCCCGCCCGAGGTGCTGATCTCGCCGACGATCGCCCGCAGGGTGGTGGTCTTGCCGGCGCCGTTGGCCCCGAGCACCACCACGACCTCGCCCTCCTCGACGCGCAGGTCGATGCCCCGCAGCACCGTGACCGGGCCGTAGCCGCCGGTCACCCCGGTCATCTCCAGGAGGCTCATTCGCTGGTCCCCAGGTAGGCCTCGATCACCTTCGGGTCGTTGCGGACGACCTCCGGCGGGCCCTCGGCGATGCGCCGGCCGAAGTCGAGCACGACGATGTGGTCGGAGATGGCCATCACCATCGACATGTGGTGCTCGACGAGCAGCACGGTGAGGTCGAGCTCGTCGCGCAGGGACCGGATCGTCTCGGCCAGCTCGTCGACCTCGCCGTGGGTCAGGCCGTTGGCCGGCTCGTCGAGCATCAGCAGCCGGGGCCGGGCGGCGAGGGCGCGGGCCAGCTCGATGCGCTTGAGCGTGCCGAACGGGAGCCCGGCGGCGGGCCGGCCGGCCAGGTGGGCCAGTCCGAGGCGGTCGAGGATCGCCATGGCGTCGGCCTGCATGCGCTTGTTCTCGGCCCGGCCCAGGCCGAGCAGGCCCCGCACGAAGCCGACCGAGCCCTCGGTGTGGGCGCCGACCCGGACGTTGTCGAGGACCGACAGCCCGGGGAACAGGGCCACGTTCTGGAAGGTCCGGGCGATGCCGGCCCGGGCGATGCCGTGGGGCGGGACCGAGAGGAGGTCGCCGCCGTCGAAGGTCACGTTCCCCGTCGTGGCCGGGTAGAGCCGGCTGATCACGTTGAACAGCGTCGTCTTGCCGGCGCCGTTGGGCCCGATGAGGGCGCAGATCGAACCCGGCCGGATCGAGAAGCTCAGGCCGTCGAGGGCGACCACGCCGCCGAAGCGGACCCCGACCTCGTCCACGTCGAGCAACGCCGTCATGTGGCTGTGGGTGCTCCTGGGGGGCGGACACGGTGTGGCGCGGGTCACTCCGACCCCGCACCGGCCGCCATCCAACCACATCCGGGCGCTGGACGCCGGGATGCAGTCGGTTGCACATCGGAACCTACATGCGGGAGCCCATGAACATGACCTTGAGCTGGTCGTAGGCCTCGATGCACTTGCCGGCGCCGAGGACCACGCACTCGAGCGGGGCGTCGACCAGGTACACCGGGATCTCGGTCTCGTTGGCGATGCGCTGGGCCAGGCCGGCCAGCATCCCGCCACCGCCGACCAGGTGCATGCCCCGGACGATCAGGTCGTGGGCCAGCTCGGGCGGCGCCTCGCCCAGGCACGCCACCACCGAGTCGACGATGGCGGCCACCGGCTCCTCGATCGCCGTGCGCACCTCGACCGGCGAGAGGATCACCGTCTTGGGCAGGCCGGTCATCAGGTCGCGACCCCGGACCTCGGCCTTGACGTTGTCCTTGACCGGGTAGGCGGAGCCGATCGAGACCTTGATCTCCTCGGCCGTGCGCTCGCCGATGGCGATCCCGTACTCACGGCGGATGAAGCCCTGGATGGCGGCGTCGATGTCGAACGACCCGACCCGGACGGCCTGGAGGGCGACCACGCCGCCCAGCGAGATCAGGGCCGTCTCGGACGTGCCGCCGCCGACGTCGACGACCATGTTGGCGACCGGCTCGTTGATCGTGAGCCCGGCGCCGAGGGCGGCGGCCATGGGCTGCTCGATCAGCTGGGCCTCGGCCGCACCGGCCCGGCGGGCGGCCTCGGTGACGGCCCGGCGCTCGACCTCGGTGATGGCCGACGGCACGCAGATCACGACCCGGGGCCGGTTGAACCGGCTGACCCCGGCCCGGTGCAACAGCAGCCGGATCATCCGCTGGGTCACGTCGAAGTCGGTGATGGCGCCCTGGCGCAGCGGCCGCACGGCGACGATCGACCCGGGCGTGCGGCCGATCATCTGCCACGCCTCGTGGCCCATGGCCAGCACGTCGCCCGTGTTCTGGTTGAGGGCGATCACCGAGGGCTCGTTGAGCACGATCCCCTGGCCGCGCGCGTAGACGAGGGTGTTGGCGGTCCCCAGGTCGATGGCGAGGTCGCGGGCCACGGGTCAGGCGCCCCCGGGCCGGCTCGTGCCGTCGGACTCGAAGCGCCGGGGCTTGCGGGCCTGGGCGTCGGGCGACAGGGCCTGCATCTCGCGCTGGAAGCCGTGGATGCCCGAGTGCATGTTGGTGGGCTGGCGGCCCCGCAGCCACAGCAGCAGCGACGCCAGCACGATGATCACGACGGGCACGAGCAGGAAGACGAACGGCGACATCTAGGCCGGGGCCCCCGCGCTCGTCTCCGTGATCGGGGCCGCGTCGGTGCCCCACTCCTCGCCGCCGGCCCACGTCTCCTTCTTCCAGAGCGGGACGGTGGCCTTGAGGGTGTCGATGGCGTGGGCCGCGGCGGCGAAGGCGGAGGGCCGGTGGGGGGCGGCGGCGACCACGACGACGGCGGCCTCGCCCACCTCCAACCGCCCGGTGCGGTGGACGGCGGCGACCCGGCGGACGTCGGGCCAGCGGCGGCGGACGTCGGCCACGACCTCGCCCAGCCGGGCCACGGCGGCCTCCTCGTAGGCCTCGTAGGTGAGGGCGCTCACGCCGTCCCGGCCGGGGGCGTGGTCGCGCACCGTGCCGTGGAAGGTGACGACCGCACCGACGTCGGGGGTGGTGGCCCAGCGGGTCAGGGCGTCGCCGTCGAGCGGGGCGGCGGTGATCCCGACCCACGTGTCGCCCGCGGGCCCGGGCGCGGCCGTCTCCCGATCGGGCGCGGAGGCGGCGATCCCAGGGGGCACCGGCCCATCGTAAGGGGATGCCGGGGGTCCGGTGCGAGCGAGCGGCGTTTCACCCCGGGCCGCGGCCCCGGCGGGCGGGGGCGTCGGTAACCTGCTCGGCCGTGCTCCCGCCCGACGACGACCGGTCCTCCGGACCGCTCCCGCCCGAGGACCGGCTCTGGCGTCACCCGTCCGAGCTGGCCTGGGAGTCGACCCCGTCGCCGACCCCGCTGGAGGCCGACGGGCGCCGTCGGCGGGGCCTCGTCACCGTCGGCCTCCTGTCCGGCCTGGCCGGGGCCGCCGCCACCGTCGTGTCGCTGGCCGCCCTGGGCGCCTTCGCCGGCTCGCCCGCCTCCGAGCTCGACGCCACCGGCACCTCCGCCCCGCCCACCACCGTCCTGTCGGCCACCGCCATCGCCACGACCGTCGCCCCCGCGGTGGTCGAGGTCACCGCCGTCGTCGGCCTCCAGACCCGCCGCGGCTCGGGCGTGGTCGCCCGCTCCGACGGGCTCGTCCTCACCAGCGAGCAGCTGGTCACCGGGGCCACCAGCGTGAGCGTCACCTGGCCCTCCGGCCGCCAGGAGGTCGCCACCGTCGAGGGGGTCGACGACGCCACCGGGCTGGCCGCCGTCACCGTGGCCGGCACCGGCTACCCCACCGCCACCCTCGACATGACCCCGCCCCGGCCCGGCGACCAGGCCATCGCCGTCAGCGCCCGCACCGACGGCGGCGCCCCCACCGTGGTCGACGCCACGGTCAACGCCACCGGCACCCACGTCGACGCCGGCGACGGCGTCCTCGTCGGGCTGATCGAGACCGACGCCCCCGTCCCCGAGGGGGCCGACGGCGGCGCCCTGGTCGACGGCGAGGGCAACCTCCGCGGCATCTGCGTCGCCCTCACCGCCCGCACCGACGCCGGCTGGGCCGTCCCCGCCGAGGTCGCCCTCCGGGTGGCCGACGACCTGCGCCGGCTGGGCCGGGTCGACCGGGGCTGGCTCGGCGTCTACGGCGAGCCGGCCGCCACCAAGGGGGCCGTGCCCGCCGGGGTCGAGCTGGAGCAGGTCGAGTCGGGCTCGCCGGCGGAGGCCGCCGGGCTGGTGCCGGGCGACGTCCTCCTCTCGGTCGACGACCACCGGGTCCGCTCGTTCTTCGACGTGAAGGCGGCCCTGACCCTCACCCGCCCCGGCCAGTCGGTCGTCCTCGAGGTCACCCGGGCCGAGACCACCGCCCTCGTCGAGGCGACCCTGATCGCCACCCCCTAGTCCCCGGTCTGATGAGTGAGCGTTTGGGGGACGCCCCCCGGACGGGTAAGCAAGGCGCGAAGCGGGGCGCTAGCCGCGGCGGGCGCGGCGGACGGCGGCCCAGGCGGCGGCGCCGATGCCGGCGGCGATGGCGCCACCGGTGATGCCGAGGGCCAGCTCCTGGCGCCGGCGGGGGCTGAGGGTGGCCAGCGCGGTGGCCGGGGTGCCGTCCACGAAGGCCTCCTCGTTGGAGTGCGTGGGCTCCCAGCCCTCGGCGCGCAGCCGGTCGTTGGCGACCACCCACGGGTGGCGGGAGTAGGGCACCAGGCCCGGCGGGATCGGGGCCAGCTTCAGCCGCCAGCGCATGCGGGCCACCCGGTCGCCGACCTTGCGGGGGACGCGGACCTTGGGCGTGCCGGCGTCGAGGGCGGTGTACTCGGCGCCCCGCAGCCAGCCGTCGGGGGCGACGTTGCGGGCGCCGTCGAGCCGGTCGGTGGCGGCCAGGACGACGGCCGTGGCCACGTCGTCGACGTGGACGAACTGCGACGGCGGGTCGCCGTCGATGTCGCCGACCCGGCGGGCGGCGTGAAGGGCCCGGGCCAGCCAACCGTCGGGGCCGTCGTCGCCCACGATCGGGGCCGGGCGCAGCACGGTGGCGGTGGCGGAGGGGTGGTCGTGTCGCCACTCGGACAGCCGCCGCTCGATCTCGGCCCGCTGGACCGCGTAGGCCAGGTCCGGCCCCGGCCGCAGGGTGGCGTCCTCGGTCAGCGGCATGGCGTTGTTGGCCCAGGCGCCGTAGACCGCGGCGGTCGACAGCAGGACGACGTGGTCGACGCCGACGTCGCCGGCCGCGTCGAGCAGGCGCTGGGCGACGACGACGTCCTCGGCCGCCTCGACCGCCGGGTCCTCGTCGAGCTGGGCCCCGAACACCGACGCCAGGTGGACGAGGACGGTCGTGCCCTCGAGCACCGGCTTGAGGTCGGCGGTGAGCAGGTCGTCGAGCTCGAGCACCTCGGCGCCCCGCTCGCGCAGGGCGGCGACGACGGCCCGGCCGAGGGCTCCGGCACCGCCGGTGACCGCCACCCGATCGGACGAGGGGCCGCGGAGGGGATCGGGTGCCATCCGCATACGATGCCGTCGTGCGCCCGGCACCGCCACATCGCGACGGTCCCCCGTCATGAGCAGCCCCGACCCCTTCGGGGGCATGCCCTTCTTCGGGGACCTGGCCCGGATGATCGGCCGGCAGGGCCCCATCGCCTGGGACGCCGCCCGCCAGATCGCCCACAGCATCGCCACCGACGGGCAGCCCGAGGCCAACGTCGACCCCCTGGCCCGCATCCAGCTCGAGCAGCTGGCCCGGGTGGCCGAGCTCCAGGTCGCCCACGCCGGCGGGCTCGACCCGTCGCAGCGGGGCGCCGGCATCACCATCACGCCGGTCACCCGGACCCAGTGGGTGAGCCGCACCCTCGACGACCACCGGGCGCTGTTCGAGTCGCTGGCCCAGAGCCTGGGCTCCTCGGGCACCGAGCCCGGGTCGGCCGTCGAGAGCACCGACCCGCTCGACCCCCTCGACGACGATCCGGCCACCGCCTGGCTCGGCCAGCTGATGGGGATGCTCCAGCCCATGACCCTGGGCATGGCCGCCGGGTCGATGGTGGGCCACCTGGCCACCCGCTCCTTCGGCCAGTACGACCTGCCCGTGCCCCGCCCGCCGGGCGACGAGGTCATGGTCCTCGTGCCGGCCATCGACGCCTTCGCCGAGGAGTGGAGCCTCGGGGTCGACGACGTCCGCCTGTGGGTCTGCCTCCACGAGGTGGCCCACCACGCGGTGCTGAGCGTCCCCCACGTGCGGGCCACCCTCACCGAGCTGATCGAGCGCTTCGTCGCCGGCTTCCGCCCCGACCCGGGCGGCTTCGAGCGGGCCCTGGCCGACGTCGATCCCTCCGATCCCAGCGGGATGGAGGCGGTGCAGCGGCTGTTCACCGATCCCGAGGTGCTGATGGGGGCGGCCCCGTCGCCCGCCCAGGACGAGGTCCGGCCCCGGCTCGAGACCCTGGTCGCCGCCATCGTCGGCTGGGTCGACCACGTGATGGACCGGGTCGGCGGGGGCCTGGTCGGCAGCTACGCCCAGGTCACCGAGGCCGTCCGGCGCCGCCGGGTCGAGGCCAGCGCCGCCGATCGCTACGTCGAGCGGCTCTTCGGGCTCAACCTGACCCAGGCCCGGGTCGACCTGGGCTCGTCGTTCGTCGACGGCGTGGTCGAGCGGGCCGGCGAGGAGGGCCTGGGCCGCCTCTGGGCGAAGCCGGGCGACCTGCCCACGCCCGCCGAGCTGGCCGCCCCCGGCCTCTGGCTCGCCCGCATCGACCTCTAGAACAGCCTTCTTGCGACCCTGAGCGGGCGCTGCGCCCGCTCAGGGTCGCAGTTTCGCCGTGGCTTCAGCCGAAGCCGGGTGGCGGCGGCGGGGCCGGGGCGAAGGTCGTGGGGTCGCGGGGCGGGGCGACCTCGGTGGGATCGTCGGGCCGATCGCCGGGCTCGCGCTGCACCTGCGTGGGGTCGTCGGAGCCCTTGCGCAGCGACGGCCGCCCGCCCCGGCGACGGGGCCGCACGGCCGGGGTGCCCTCCATCGGCGTGACCGCGGTGCCGATGCCGGGACCGGCCCGCCGGGGCGTCGGGCCGACCGGCGTCGCCCCCACCGGCCGGACCTCCTCGACCACGACCTCGCGGGTGCCGTCGCCCCGGGTCCGGACCCGGGTGATCATCGACATGGTGGTGTCGCGCAGCCGGGTCTTGGCCTTGGCCTGGGCCTGGGTCATGGCCTGGTCGATCAGCACGGCCTGGCGGCCGAACTCCGAGTCGGTCTCGCCGGTGCGGTGGCGCCAGGCCGACAACCCGACGACGTAGGAGAAGGCGGCGAAGCCCGACACCAGGGCCACGGCCAGGAACGACAGCCGCAGCTCGGCCAGCGGGATCAGCCCGAGCATCGAACCGACGACCCAGATCAGCTGGAAGCGGGTCTCGAACTTGGCGAACAGCCGGCCCCGGTTGGCGTCGGGAGCGTCGCGCTGGACGATCGAGTCGAAGGCCAGCTTGCCGGCGGTGGAGGCGATGCCGACCACGGCGCCGAGCATGGCCGCACCGACCACCCCGCCCAGGACGGTGGCGACGACGCCCGTGCCGACCGTCAGCAGGAGGACGGTGATCAGCATCCGCTCCTCGGGCCAGACCTGGCGCAGCTTGGGAGCCAGCACCGAGCCCAGCAGGGTGCCGCCCACGCTGACGGCGGCGATGAACCCGAAGGCCACCAGCTCGTCGGTCTCCCGGAAGTGGAAGGCGAAGTACAGGGTGAGGAAGCCGACGATGCCCCGGAGCAGGCCCATGCCACCGCCGGCCAGCAGCACGCCGACGCTGCGCAGCTCGGCCTTCTCCTCGGGCGTGGCCGAAGTGGGGGCCACCGCCACCTTGGGGATGCGCAGGGCCAGCCCGGCGGTGACGGCGAAGCCGAGCACGGCGAGGGCGAGGGGGGCCGACGGGTTGCGGTCGAAGATCTGGAACAGCAGGGCGGCCGGGGCGGCCCCGGCGAAGCCCATGATCCCGGAGAGGAGCTGGAGCTTGGAGTTGGCCTCGACCAGCTCCTCGTCGCTCTCGACCACGCCCGGCACCAGCGACGAGCGGGCGATGCCGTAGGCCTTCTGCAGAACCAGGATGACGAAGGCGGCTGGGTACAGCAGCAGCGAGTCGGCCCGCCCGATCAGGGCGAAGCAGAGCAGCCCCCGGGCGATGGCGGTGCCGATGACGACCCAGCGGCGACCGCTGCGCGCCCGGTCGAGGGCCGGGCCGATCAGCGGGGCGACCACGGCGAAGGGCGCCATGGTGAGCAGCAGGTAGAGGAAGACCTTGCCCCGGGCGTCGGCGGTGGCGGCGGCGAAGAAGATGGTGCCGGCCAGGGCGGTGGCGACCATGGCGTCGGTGGCCGACGAGGCGGCGTGGGTGCGGGCCAGCCGCATGAAGGGCGTGAGCTGGAAGGCGGCGTTGGGCTCGACCGGGCCGTCGGCGGCGGCGCGGGGAGCCCCCGTGCCTCCCCGTCGGCCCGGGGTCCTCAGCGGCCGCCAGCCGCCCTCGTCTTCCACCCGGTCCATGCTACGACCCCCCTGCGACAGCCCTGGGGCGGGGGCGGCGGTGCGGAGGCGGCTCATGGCCGCCCCTCCCTGCCCATCCCGGCCGCGTCCGAACCCCCGCCCGGTCGGGTGGCTCAGATCCGGAGGCCGACCCGGCGAGCGGCGCGCCCGGCCAGCCCGGCGGCGAGGGCGACGAGCACCCCGACCGCCATCCCGACGACGAGGTTCGCCGCCGCCAGGGCCGTGCCACCGGCGGCGGTCGTCGCCGACCAGCCGTCGAGGCCGCCCACCACCACGCCCCACCCCAGGCACGCCACCGCGGCCAACGCCGCCGCGACGCCCCGCGACCGCCGTTCGAGGGCCAGCGGGCCGACGAGCAGCCCCACCAGGATCGCCGTCGGGATCACGCGGCGTACTTGTAGCCGAGGCCGCGGATCGTGGTGATGTGGGTGGGGTTGGCCGGGTCGGGCTCGACCTTGGCGCGGAGGCGCTTGATGTGGACGTCGAGGGTCTTGGTGTCGCCGACGTAGTCGTGGCCCCAGATCCGGTCGATCAGGGTGTCGCGGGTCAGGACCCGGCCGGCGTGCTCGAGCAGCAGGGCGAGCAGCTCGAACTCCTTGAGCGGGAGGTTGACGGCCTCGCCCCGGATCACCACCTCGTGACGGGCCGGGTCGAGCTGGACGTCGCCCACGACCAGGGCCTCGGCGCTCGGCTCGGGGGCGCTGTCGCCGTTCAGGGGCGAGCGCCGGAGCACGGCCCGCATGCGGGCGACCAGCTCGCGCAGCCGGTAGGGCTTGGTCACGTAGTCGTCGGCGCCGACCTCGAGCCCGACGACGGTGTCGATCTCGGCCCCCTTGGCGGTGACCATGATGATCGGGACCTTCGACCGGCTCCGCAGCTCGCGGCAGACGTCGATGCCCGAGACCTTGGGCAGCATGACGTCGAGCAGCACGAGGTCGGGCCGGACCACGTCGAAGAGGTCGAGGGCCTGGGCCCCGTCCCGGGCGACCTGCACCCGGAACCCCTCGCGGGCGAGCCCGACGGTGAGGGCGTCGACGAAGCTGTCCTCGTCCTCGACGACGAGGATGGTGGTCGGTGCGCTCACGCTGTTCTCCTGCTCATGCGCTCCTCCGGGGAGCGGTGGGGTCCACGTCGTCACCGGGTGCGCCGCCGCCGACGGCGACGGGCCCGGGGCCGGCGGGGACGTTGACGGTGAAGGTCGAGCCCTGGCCCTCGATCGAGTGCACGGTCACCTCGCCCTCGTGGTTGGCCACGACGTGGCGGACGATGGCCAGCCCCAGGCCGGTGCCGCCGGTGTCGCGGCTGCGGGCCCGGTCGACGCGGTAGAAGCGCTCGAAGATCCGCTCGATGTCGCGGGCGGGGATGCCGAGGCCGTGGTCCTCGACCTCGATGGCCACCGTGCTGCCGTTGGAGGCGGCCCTGACCTCGACGGTCGACCCGGGGCTGGAGTACTTGACGGCGTTGTCGAGCAGGTTGGCGACGGCCGAGACGAGCTGTCGGCGGTCGCCCCACGCCGTGACCCGGGGCGAGACGTCGCGCACGCGGATGGCGATCTCGCGGAGCTCGGCGGCGGGCCGGATGCGATCGGCCGCCTCCTCCAGCACGAGGTGGACGGCGACCGGCTGGCGGACGTCCTCCCGGCCGGCCTCGATGCGGCTCAGCTCGAGCAGGTCGTCGATGGTGCGGCTCACCCGGAACGACTCGTTGACCACCCGCTCGGTGAGGCGGTGGGCGACGTCGGGGTCGGGCTCGGCCAGCAGCGTCTCGGCCAGCAGGCCGATGGCGCCGACGGGCGTCTTGAGCTCGTGACTCAGGTGGGCGACGAAGTCGCGCCGCACCGCCTCGAGCCGGCGGGCCTCGGTGATGTCGTCGATGACGACCAGCGCGCCGCGGGTCAGCGGGCGGGCCACCACCTCGACCACCCGGGCCGGCGGGCCGAACAGCTCGATGACCCGGGACCCCTCGGTACCCCCGATGGCGGCGGTGGTCAGCTCCTCGACCGCCCCGCTGACGAGGGCCTCGCCGTGCCGGGCGGTGGCCACGTCGCGGGCCGCCCGGTTGCGGGCCACCACCGACCCGCCGGAGTCGACCACCAGCACGCCCTGGGGCACGGCGTCGAGCCCGCCCCGCAGCTGCCGGATGATGTCCTCGGCGGTGCCGAGCCGGCGGGAGACGTCGGCTCGCGACCGGCTCAGCTCGGGCACCCGGGACGCCTCGGCCTCGGCGGCGCGCAGGCGCACGACGAGGACGACGACGGCGATCAGCAGGGCGACGGCCAGGGCCGCGAGGGCACCGACCACGTCAGGCCGTCTCCCCGGTGGGCAGCGGGCGGAGGCGGCGGTCGGCGGCTCGGGCCACGAGGCGCCGGTCGATCTCGGCGGCGGCCGGCTGCCAGTCGTCGGCCCGGATCCCGGCCAGGCAGGTGACGGCGACGTAGCCGGCGGTGACCAGGGCGGTGTCGGAGTCCGGCGGCAGCTCGACGCCGGACTCGACCAGCGTCAGCTCCAGCACGCCGTCGGTGCTGGGCCGGAGGGCGGCCCGGACCGTGCCGAAGGGGGCGAGCGACGCCCAGCGCGAGCCCCGCACCTCCTCCAGCGACCCGATGGGCACGTTGACGTTGAGCACGGTCTTGGCCGGCGCCGTCGTGAGCCAGGCGACCGAGGCGGCGGCGACCTCGGCCGCCGCCGTGAAGGCGACCGAGCCGTCGGGGGCGACCCCGACCGACACGGCGAGGCCCGACACGCCCAGGTTGGCGCCGGTGAGGGCGGCGCCGACGGTGCCCGAGTGGAGCACGGCGCGGCCGGTGTTGTTGCCCGGGTTGATGCCCGAGGCGACCAGGTCCGGCGGGTCGCCGAAGCCGCCCAGCCGGGCCGCCATCACGCACAGGGCCGGCGGGCCGGCCAGGGAGTGGGCGGCGATGTGCTCGGCGCCCGGGATGGTGGCCGGCGTGGTGTGGAGGTCCGAGTGGCGACCGAGGTCGCCGATGGCGGCGCCGTAGCCGCTGTGGTCGGTGGCCGGTGCGACCACGACCACGTCGTGCCCGTCGTCGTCGAGGGCGGTGGCCAGGGCGTGGAGCCCCGGCGCCTCGATGCCGTCGTCGTTGGTGACCAGGATCCGCATGGTCCGCCTCGCTCGCTAGCCGGTGGCCGTCTCGTCGGTGACGGCGGTGATCCCGCCGTCGGCCCCCGCCTCGTCGGAGCCCAGCCGCGCCTGGCGCACCAGCTCCCGGGCGGCACCGGTCTGCTCCGGCAGCCAGCCCGTCACCATGTACCGCACCCGCTCCCCGATGTTGACCGCGTGGTCCCCGATCCGCTCGTAGTACCGGCCGATCAGGGCCAGCTGCACGGCGGCCTGCACCTCGAAGGCCCCGTCCTTGGAGGCCTCGAAGATCTCGGCGATGTAGTCCTGGTGGAGGTCGTCGAGCCGGTCGTCGAGGTCGTCGAGGGCGGCGGCCATGGCCGCGTCGCCGTCGGCGTAGGCGTCGATCGACAGGCGGAAGAGGCGGGCCGCCTCGTC
>JBQGCF010000139.1:0-5128 GCA_052038315.1 Iamia sp. | reverse complement strand
AGGACTGATCCTCGGGACAGCCGAACGACGCACGCCGGGCCGCCCTTCGGGGCGGCCCGGCCGCGTCACACGGCGATGAGGGCGAGGGGGACGAGCAGGAGGGTGGCGGCGAAGCCGGCCAGGCGGCGGTTGCTGGCCAGGATCGCCCGGGCCAGGCCGAGCAGCACCCGCCGCAGCAGCGGGTAGGCGGTCACCAGCAGGAACAACGTCCAGACCGTGACGACGGTGGTGACGGCGACGACGACCCGCACGGCGTCCTGGTCGCCGAGGAGGATGGCGGCGGCGAGGGTGTCGACCAGCGTCGTGATGTTGGCGCCGGCGATGTACGGGAGGGTGTTGGCCCGGCGGACGTGGCCCTTGGCGACCAGCGGCACCAGCAGGGTCAGCGACACCGAGACCGAAAGGGTCAGCATCGTCACCGCGCAGCCGGCCAGGAACATGGGCCAGAGCCGCCCGGTCCAGCCCTCGTCGCGCTCCCCGTCCTGGTCCTCGTCGGCCCGCTCCAGGCGATCGCTGCCGACCGCGGGCAGCACCCGGTCGAAGGCCTGGAAGCCGAGGAGCAGCAGGCCCAGCCCGATGGGGAAGAGGGTCCAGCCCGGGGCGACCTCGACGATCAGGTCGGCCAGCCAGCCGAAGGCGCGGTCGGTGGCCGAGGTCAGCTCGGGCGAGGTGCCGATGTCGAGCCCGTCGAACACGCCCCGGTCGAGCAGCAGCCAGCCGACGACGGCACCGGGGACGTAGACGACGGCGGTCATCAGCAGCGACAGCACGCCGATCGACACCGGCGCCCGCCGGCTGCCCTGCTCCTTCGAGCGCACGGCGTAGGCGACGCCGACGACCAGCACGACGAACGCGGCGCCCAGGCGGGAGCCGGTGAGCATGGTGAAGGCCTCGGTCCGGTCGATGGCGCCACCGTCGAGCAGCGTGAGCGCCGAGGCGGCGACCGGGGAGCCGGACAGGACGAGGCAGGCGCCGAGCCAGCCCAGCCCGAGGGTGCTGACCGCGTTGTCGGTGAAGACCGAACCCTCCAGCGACGGGATCAGCGCCTCGGCGCCCCGGCGCATCAGGCCGAGGGCGGCGACGAAGAGGGCCAGGCCCACGACGAGGTACGCCAGGCGCTCGGGCCACGACCGGGTCCGGGCGACGGGTGCGTCAGGGACGACGATGTCCTCCGGGGGCAGCTCGCGCCCGGAGACGTGGGCGACGTGGACCGGATCGCGGGGCTCCGTCACCTCCCTTCTCTACCAGAGCAGGGGATCCGATCGACGATGGGCGGTCCCGTGGCGGTCGCGCCTCGCTGGCAGCGACCGACTCGGGCCTTCCCTCGTGGCCCCCGTCACGTGTACGTTGTTGCAGTTGTCGTGCAACTGAAGGGGCACCCCATGAGCACCGCGACGTCGGTCGAGACCGACGACCTCTCGCGAGCCGCCTGGCTCGTCGCCGGGGCGAGCGCCGCCGCCGGCCTGATCCACTTCTCGGTGATCGCCGAGCACGCCGGCGGCCAGGTGGTCGTCCCGGTCGGCTTCGCCGTCACCGGCGTCGCCCAGGTCGGCATCGCCGCCGCCCTGCTCGGCCGCCGGATCACCCGGGGCACCCTCGGCCTGGCCATCGCCATCAACGCCCTGGCCACCGCGGCCTGGGTGTGGAGCCGCACCGCCGGCCTGCCGTTCGACCCCTACAAGGGCGTCCCCGAGGCGGCCGGCACGGTCGACGTCACCAGCGCCGTCCTCCAGGCCGTGGCCATCACGCTGGCCGTCGGCGTCCTGGTCGCCCCGCGGGTGAAGGTGCCGCCGGCGCTGGCCGGAGCCGTCGCCCTGGGCGCGGTCGCCATCGCTGCGGTCGTCGTCGTCACCCCCGACACGCCGGCGCCGGCCACCCAGACCGCAGCGTCCGGCTCGGCCACCGCCGCGGCGCCCGCGGCCGGCGGCGACGGCCACGGCCACTCGCACGGCGGGGCGGCGGCAGCCACCACCGCCTCGGCCGCCCCCGGCGACCACGCCGCCGACATGCTCCGCATCGACCGGGCCCGCTGCGACCTCGGCTTCAACCCGCAGGCCTACTGGGACGAGGCCTACGCCATGAACGTCGACACCTACGGCGGCGGCTCGATGACGATGGCCGCCCCGAGCACGATCGCCGACGTCACCCGACCCCGCCAGCTCGACGGCAAGGGCTCGGCCCACCTCGACGAGATGATCAGCCTCACCACCGTGTCGAGCGGCGAGGGCGCGGCGGCGGCCCTCATCCTCTCGCTGGCCGAGTCCAGCGACGAGGAGTACGACGCCTGGCGGCGCTGGGTCGCCGCCAACCCGGGCTCGCACTCGGCCACCCCGCCGCCCGACGGCCAGCCCGCCCCGCCGAGCATGGGCCACCCCGGTCCCACCCCGTGGACGGCCATGGTCGACCGCACCCAGTGCGATCGCCTGGAGGACGAGCTGGCCCAGGCCCGCGAGGTCACCGAGCGGTACCCGACGGTCGCCGCCGCCGAGGAGGCCGGCTGGTTCCGGGTCACCGGCTACGTGCCCGGCATCGCCGCCCACTACATGAACTTCGGCCTGGTCGACAACGAGTTCCACATCGACGAGCCCGAGATGCTGCTGTTCGACGGCAACGACCCGGACTCCCGCATCGTCGGCCTCAGCTACTACGTCCGCCAGGACGGCACCGCCTCCCCCACCCAGGGGTTCGTGGGCGAGAACGACTCGTACCACCGCCACTTCGGCCTGTGCATCGGCGCCGGCGGCGTCATCGGCGACTCGACCCTCACCGAGGAGGAGTGCAACGCCATCGGTGGCACCAAGTCCAACGGCACCGACGGCTGGATGAGCCACGCCTGGGTCGTCCCGGGCTGCGAGAGCCCGTGGGGCGTCTTCAGCGGTGAGAACCCGATCCTCGACCGGGCCATCTCGGAGACCACCGGGGACGACGGCATGGAGGGCTGCGCCGGCAGCGAGGCCAAGGACCGCTACGACCTGGCGCCGGGCGAGAGCGACCTCGGCGTCACCGCATCGAGCGACGAGGCGAGCGGCCGATGACCGCCACCCTGGAGAAGGACCCGGCGCCCGTCCCGCCGCCGCCCGCCGACGAGGCCCCGGCCACCGGGGGCTCCGGGCGGGGCCCGCTGCTGCGGGCCCTCGTGCTGATGGCGCTGGTCGGCGCTGCCCTGGCCGCCCTGATCGTGGTCGTGGTCAACCAGAGCGACGACCCGCAGGTCGACCCCTACGAGGTCACCGTCGCCGCCGACACCGCCAGCGGCCTGGCCGCGGGCGACGTCGAGGACCTGGTGCCGGCCACGATCCGGCTCCAGCCGGGCCAGCAGCTGGTGCTGCGCAACAACGACTGGCAGCCCCACACCCTCGGCGACCTGACCGCCGAGCGGGGCGACACCGTGCGGATGTCGTTCCCCACCGAGGGGCGCCACATCACCGCCACCTCGCTCCGCGGCGACGGCCGCCTCACCATCCTGGTCGAGGCCCCGAACTAGAGCACCCACACCGAAATTGCGACGGTCAGAGCAGCCGGATGCCGGTGCGGGCGGCGAAGTCGTCGGTCGCACCGGCCCAGTCGGCGTGGGCCTCCTCGTGGAGGTCGCCCCGGGTGTGGTCGTGCGGGTCCCACCGCCACGTCCGCACGGCGGTCGTGCCGTCGGTGTGGGTGAGCGCCTCGACCAGGTCGTCGTCCCGCCACAGGAAGGCGTACGACAGCGGCGGGGCGCCGGAGTGGGTGGCCGAGACGGCGCAGAGGGCGGCCACGTCGCCCCGATCGAGCGTCGGCGCCAGCACCCGGTACTCGAGGGTCCGGCTCCAGCGCCCGTTGGCCACCGCCATCGTCCAGCGCCCGTCGGGCTCGTCGGTGCGCCGGCACCACACGCCGCCCACGGTCCGCTCGACCTCGTCGGCGCCGGGGCCGGCCACCACCGAGGCGAAGTAGGGATCGCACAGCAGGCCGTCGACCAGGACGAGCGAGTGGACGTCGACCGGTGGTGCGGTGTCGTCGATGCGACGGATGCCGACGACGTTCGCCCGGGTCCCGGCCACCGTCTCCAGCAGGGCGGCGAGCAGCGTGGTCATGGGCCAGCACGCCCACGCCGGTTCGGGCCGGCCGGCGGCCCGGTCGGCCAGGATGCGGCGGGCGACGGCCTCGGGGTCGGCCCCCGGTGGCACCTCGCCGGCGGCCACCGCCGCCCGCTTGGCCGTCGAGCCCGACGGGACGTGGGCGGCCAGGGCCCGGGTGAGGGCGATCGGCCCGTCCCCCGGCGCCCACCCCACGAGGGCGGCCAGGTCGCCGGCGACGGCGGGGTCGATCCGCCAGGTCACGCCGGCTCGGGCTCGGCCGGCGGCGGAGGCTCGACGGCGGCCCGGGCCTCGGCCGCGGTGCGACCGGCGGTGGAGGCGACGATGCGGGCCGCGGCCCGGCCGAAGCTCGTGAGCGCCGGGCGGTGGACCTTGTCGAGGGTGTCGACCGCGTCGAACAGGTAGACCGGCGCGGACAGCACGTCGACCACGGGCACGCCACCGGTGTGGAGGGGTCCGCCGTCGGTGGGCGGGAACTCGCCGAAGACGTCCGGCGGGAGGACCCAGGCTCGCTCGACCCCCTCGCCGGCCAGGGCGTCGGCCACGCTCGCCTGGAGCCGCGGGTCACGGGCGGTGAACCACCACACCGCCTCGGCCTCGCCGGTGGCGACGGGGACGTCGTCGACCACCTCGACCCGCGC
Organism: Iamia sp.; assembly: GCA_052038315.1. Lineage (GTDB taxonomy): Bacteria > Actinomycetota > Acidimicrobiia > Acidimicrobiales > Iamiaceae > Iamia. Next base: position 414 of record JBQGCF010000139.1, on the reverse strand, counting down.
CGCGGCGTGCTCGCGGTGGACGGCCAGCACGGTGCGGTCGAGCAGGTCCCGCTCCCGCTCGAGGAAGGCCCAGATGCCGGCGCCACCGGTCATGTGGCCACCGTTGAGCAGGAACAGGAGGTTGTGGGGGCGGTCCTCGGCGGGGACGGCGGCCCATGCCCGGGCCTGGGCCAGCACCAGGGCGATGCCGGTGCCGTCCTCGACGGCCGAGGCCCAGGGGGCGTCGTGGTGCGAGCCGATCACCACCCACTCGTCGTCGCCGGGCGGGCCCGGGAGGGTGCCGACGACGTTGGGGGTGTGGCCGGCACCGGTCCGCCCGTCGACCTCGATCCGACCGCGCACCGGGCCGGCGGCGCGCTGGTCGAGCTGGCGGGCGCCGTCGGGCCGGTCGACCCACGCCGCCGGCAGGGCCCG
>JBQGCF010000138.1:0-7871 GCA_052038315.1 Iamia sp. | reverse complement strand
CGCCGACGCCCTGCTCGCCGGCTGGGGCCTGGCCCCGACCGGCCCCCGGGCCCGGCTCGACGAGCGCCTGGACGAGCTGGGCACCGCCGCCGTCGCCCCCGTCCGCCGCCGCGTCGACGACGCCCTCGCCCCCTTCACCCCAGCCGGCTGATCCGGAGGACCCGATCGTGCACCCCGCCATCCGCCTCGCCAGCGCCGTCCGCCTCGGCGCCGACCCCGGTCCCGACGCCGCCCCGGCCGATGTCCCGGCGCCGCCGGGGGCCTCGGCCCGGGCCAAGGCCCTGGTCCGCCGGGCCGGTGGGGCGGTCCTCGACCGGGTCGGCGACCGGGCCGCGGCGGCGACCGCCGCCCAGGTCGACCAGCTCCGGGAGGAGCTCGACCGGACCCGCAGGGAGCTGCAGGCCGAGATCGAGCTCCTCCGCGCCGAGCTGGCCTCCGGCGAGGGGTGAAGGCGGCGTCCCGGGCTCAGCCTCCGGGACGCCCGGCCCTCAGCCTCCGACGCGCTGTCGGTACTCGTCGGAGGAGAACAGGGTGCCGATCAGCGAGCCGATGCCCTCGGACTCGGTCTTGGCGACCCACTGCATGTGCGACTGGGCGCTGATCGCCCGGCCGAGCATCACCTGGTGGACGAGGATGACCTCGACCACGGTGCGGGACCTGTCCTTGTACTCCTTGGTCTTGGAGAACAGGGCCATCACGCCGCCCCGGCTGTCCTTGCCGCTGGTGATCTGGCCGACCCAGTAGTCGAGGTCGGCCTGGCTGGCGGACCGGCCGAGGACGTTGCGGTACACCAGCTTCACGAACTCGGTGTCGTTCAGGTTCCCGTAGGTCTTCTTGAACTCGGGCGAGCCGCTGAAGCGGGCCGACACGGTGCGGATGTTGCGACCGGCGTCGACCTCGGACCACCAGTACTTGATCCCGGCGCTGTCGGGGATGCGACCGAAGTACGTGAGGTACAGGCGCACCGCGTCCAGGCTCTTGTCCTCGACGTACGGCGAGCGGATCAGCGCCGCCACCAGGGCGTTGCGGTTGGTGCGGCCGGCCTTGAGCTCGGTGAACCACCACTTGCGGTCCTCGTAGAGCCCCGGGTCCCGGCGGAAGTCGACGTACTGCTTCCAGACCAGGTCCTCGGCCGAGGCGAAGGGGCTCCAGTCGATCGCCGGAGGGGGCGGCTCGCTGGGCGGGGGGTCGGACGGGCTGTTGCCGGCCATGTACCAGGCGGTGGCGTCCCGCAGGGCCGGCATCTTGGCGATGACGTTCTTGCCCGGGCACTCCGTGTAGCCGGTCTGGCCGTGGTAGTTGATCACCGGCACCGTCACCTTGGTGCCCTGGGTGTACCGGGGGTTGCCGGCGCTGGTGAGGGTCACGTTGGCCTTCGGGTCGAGCCCGTGGAGCGACAGCTTCCAGGCCAGGAAGCGGGCGGCCGAGTCCATCATCACCGAGCTGGGCGTGGCCGTCTCGTAGTTGCCGATCAGGTTGAGGCCGACGCTGCCGGTGTTGAAGCCCTGGGCGTGACCGCCGACGACCGGCTTGGCCATGTCGCCGGTCCGGCCCTGCCAGATGCCGCCGTACTTGTCGACCAGGAAGTTGTAGGCGATGTCGCACCAGCCGCGGCCGCCGTTGGCCGTCGACCTCGTGTGGTAGGCGTAGATGGCGTCGATGACGTTGGGCACCTGGGCGGCCGAGTAGCTGTTGCCCCCGGCGGTGTGGTGCACGACGGCGTGCTTGAGGCTCTCGGCGATCTGCGGACCGCTGGCGCAACCGTTGGTCGTGTACTTCCAGCCGCCCGAGGCCCAGTCGCTGCGGGGGTGGATCGTCGGCTTGGCCACGGCCCGGGACGTGGTCGTGCGGGACTCGGGGGCGGCGGTGACGGCGCGGGCGACGCCCTCCTCGGAGCGCATGCGCAGGACCTTGAGGCCGGTCAGCGGGCCGATCTCGACCCGCAGCTCGACGGCGTCGGCGCCCTCCTGGCCCAGCCAGATCACACCGGTGCCGGTCCGGGTCTCCGAGCCGGGGTTGGCGTCGCCGTCGTCGTCATCGGCGTGGGCGTGGTCCCAGGCCGACCAGGTGCCGGCGGTGCGGGAGCGGATCTCGAGCTCGCCGTCGGGGGCGCTGGTGGCGGTGTCCCAGGTGATGGCGACCATCTCGGTGCCGGGGACGAGGTCGACCTGCGTCGTCCAGCCGGTCGTCCCGGCGGCCGGGCCGCCCGTGGCGGCGCGGGAGGAGGGGCCGGTCGGGGCGGCCAGGTCGACGACGGTGGTGTCGACCCGGCCCTTGCTCTCGTACTCGTAGCGGGTGGTGGGGGCGATGGGCTCGGCGGTCGTCGCCGCCCCGACGGCGCTCGGCCCGGTCGCCAGGGCCACCGTCGAGCTGGTCGCCACGGCCAGCGCCGCCAGTGCGGTCCGGGCCCTGCGGAGCGGGAGGAGCTGTGTCGCCGTCACCCGTCAACGGTCGGTTTCTCACCACTACATGTGAGGAATCGACCACACAGAGCGTCACGCGATCGTCACATCCCCAAAGGTTCAGGCGGCTGACCAGGGATGATGCGGTGACACTGCTCTCTGTGATTTCTGTGCTGCGGAGAGTAGCAACCCGTCTGACGTCCGTCGCGGATGGTCGGATCGGACCCTCGCCGTCCGCCCGGCTCCCGATCGGTAGGGTGCGCGGCGATGGTCGTCGCGGGTTCCCTCCTCACCGCCGCGCTCGACGTCACCAGCCTGATCGGCCCCAAGACGGGTGTCGGGGCGCTCACCGACCACCTCGTCGAGGGGCTGGCCGCCCGCAGCGACGTCGCCGTGCGGGCCTTCGCCGTCACCTGGCGGGGCCGGGGCGCCCTGGGCCACGACCTGCCGTCGGGCGTCGTGCTGGCGACCCGGCCGATGGCGGCCCGGCCGCTGCGGACGGCCTGGATGCGGGGCGATCGACCGGCGATCGAGGGGTGGACCGGGCCCGTCGACGTCGTCCACGGCCCCAACTTCGTGGTCCCGCCGGCCCGCTCGGCGGCCCGGGTGGTCACCGTCCACGACCTCACCGCCTGGCGGTACCCGCAGCTGGTCGACAGCAGCTCGGCCGCCTACCCGGACCTGGTGGCCCGGGCCGTGGCCGGCGGCGCCTGGGTCCACGCCCCCAGCCGGTTCGTGGCCGGGGAGCTGGCCGACATCTTGGGCCTCGACCCGGCCCGGGTGGTCGCCGTGGCCAACGGCGCCCCCGACCTGGGCCCCGACGAGCCCGGGCGGGACGCCGCCGCCGGCCGGCTCCGGGCCGGGGCCGAGCGCTACGTGCTGGCGGTGGGGACCGTCGAGCCCCGGAAGGACCTCCCGGGCCTGGTCGCCGCCTTCGACCAGGTGGCGGCCGAGGACGCCGAGGTCCGCCTCGTGCTCGCCGGCCCCGACGGGTGGGGGGCCGACGCCCTGGGCGAGGCGGTCGAGCGGGCCCACCACCGGGACCGCATCGTCCGGCTGGGCTGGGTCGACGACGACACCCGGGCCGCCCTCCTGCGGGGGGCCACCGTCGTGGCCTACCCCTCCGTCTACGAGGGCTTCGGCCTGGTCCCGCTCGAGGCCATGGCGGCCGGCGTCCCCGTCGTCAGCACCCGGGCCGGTGCCATCCCCGAGGTGGTGGGCGATGCCGCCGAGCTGGTCGAGGTGGGCGACACCGACGCCCTGGCCGCCGCCCTGGCCCGGCTCCTGGGCGACCGGGCCCGCCGGGAGGAGCTGGTCGCCGCCGGCCACCTCCGCCGGGCCCGCTTCCGCTGGGAGACGACGGTCGACGACATCGTCGCCCTCTACCGCCGCGCCGCCGACGCCCGCTGACCAGGGGGCGTCGGCGTGGCCCACGACCCCACGACCTTCGCCGGCTCGGCGCCCCACTACCTCCGGGGCCGCCCGCCCTACTCGGCGGCCCTGGTGGAGATCCTCCAGCGGGAGCTGGGGCTCGACGGCACCGGTCGGCTGCTCGACGTCGGGAGCGGCCCGGGCACGGTCGGGGTGCTCCTCGCCCCGCTGTTCGCCCAGGTCGTGGCGCTGGACCCCGACCACGCCATGCTCGTCGAGGCCGGCCGCCACGCATCCGCCTCCGGCGTCGGCGGCCTCGCCCGGGTGCAGGCGGTGGCCGAGGCGCTGCCCCTGCGGGGGCCGTTCCGGGCCGTCACCTTCGCCCAGTCCTTCCACCGCACGACCGGAGCGCCGGTCGCCGAGGCCGTCCACGACCTGCTGGAGCCGGGCGGGGCGATCGTCCTCATCGGCCCCGACGCCGGGGCCCGGCCCCGCCCGAGCGGCCCCGGCGACCCGCCGATCCCGGACGACGAGGTCCAGGACCTCATCCGCCGGTACCTCGGCCCTCGCCGCCGGATGGGGCAGGGCTTCACGCCGACGGAGCCCTGGGGGCGGTTCGAGGCGGTGTTGGCCGGGACCCGGTTCGGCCCGCCGGTGACGATCGTGGCCCCGGGGCGGGAGGACATCACCCGGGACGTCGACGGGGTCGTCTCGGGCTACCTCTCGATGTCCTACGCCGCCCCGCACCTCTTCGGCGATCGCCTGGCCGACTTCGTGGCCGACCTCCGCCGGCTGCTCGAGGCCCGGACGACCACCGGTCGGTTCTGGGACTGGCCCGGCGACACCGACATCGTCATCGGACGGAAGGAGGGGCGGTCGGTCAGAAGAGCTTGAGGACGTTCGACTCGATGCCGCGGAGCTCGTCGTAGTCGACCTCGACCCAGGCCAGGCCCCGGTCGGTGGCCAGGACCTTGGCCTGGGGCTTGATCTGCTGGGCCACGAACAGGCCCCTGACCTCGCCGTGGCGGGCGTCACGGCGGAGGAACTCGACGTAGCGGGTCAGCTGCTCGACGCCGTCGATCTCGCCCCGGCGCTTGACCTCGATGGCCACCGTGCAGCCGTCGGCCCCCTTGCAGAGGAGGTCGACCGGCCCGATGTCGGTCATGTGCTCCCGGCGGATCAGGACGAGCCCCTCCTCCATGGTGTGGGGGCGCTCGGCCAGCAGCACCTGGAGGTGGGCCTCGACGCCGTCCTTCTGGAGCCCGGGGTCGACCCCGAGGGGCCAGGAGGTGTCCGAGAGGATCTCGTCGAAGGTGATGGTGAGGGTCTCGCCCTTGGGGTTGGTGACGACCCAGGAACCCTCACCCTCCACCAGACGGTTGGGCGCGTTCATCCAGTTCAGAGGCTTGTAGGCCCCGCCGTCGGCGTGGACGGCGACGCAGCCGTCGGCCTTGACCATCACCAGCCGGGTGGCCATCGGGAGGTGGGCGTCGAGCCGCCCGGCGTAGTCCACCTGGCACCGGGCGATGACGAGCCGCATGGCCTCCGATCGTAGGCAGTCGTCCCACCGCGCCCCCAGACCATCAACGGCCGTCGAGCGCCGATCGGCGTGCGTGGACGGCCGCCGCCACGTGAGCGACGGTCTGATCGGGCGGCTCATGCTCCCAGGCCTGGATGACCAGCCAACCCGCCTCGGTCAGGAGCCTGGCGTTCCGTTCGTCGCGAACCCGGTTCCGTTGGATCTTCGCTCCCCAGTACTCGGGGTTCGAGGCCGATGGGCGACGGCCGTGCACGTCGCAGCCATGCCAGTAGCAGCCAAGGATCTCCACGGCGATCTGCTCGCGAGGAAAGACGATGTCGGGGTGGACGCGCACCCCGCCCTGGAGGTCGATTCGCCGATGGACCCGATATCTCAGGCCACGTGCGTGCAGCTGGCGCCGGACCGCTAGCTCGGGTTTGGTGTCCCGGCTTCGATTTCCCTGCATGACCGCACGGACGTTGGCGGAGGAGGCCTTGGGGGCTCTGGGCAGGGGAATCGGGTCAGCGCCCATCGGGGTTCAATCTACGTGGTCCACCCGGGTCGAGGATCGGTGAGCAATCCTGGGACGAGCTGGAGGGAGGAGAGTTAGTTGTCGCCGAAGCACATCGTCGCTCAACGGTTGAGGGAGGCCGCCGATGAGGCGGCCCGGATGGCACCCAACGAGGCCAGCTTGCGTCAGCACATGGAGCAGGCGTTGGAGGCGGCGTGCCATGACCTCCGCATACCGTGGACCCCCTTCCGGTTGGAGCACACGTTGAGGGCCCCGGGTGAGGCGGCCCAGTACGCAGATGTCGCACACGGCGGGGTCGTCATCGAGTACGAACCTCCCCGGTCGTTCAAGGGAGGGAGAGCGGCGTCGCGGCTCGCTCACGCTCGAGGCCAGGCCGAGGAGTACGTCCGTCGTCTGGGTGTGCAAGAGGGCCGGGCCGACGCCGACTACGTCATGGTGGTGTGGGATGGAGCCCACATCGCGTTCGGGCGGCCGAGCGGCGTCGCGCCTGAATGGGACTCGCTTCGTCCCTTCGATGAGATCGCAGCGATCGAGTTGCTCGACCAGATGACCGACCAGGGTCGGCCGCTGGTCCATCCGCTGCTCGTGGATCAGCTGGCCGGGCCATCGTCGGCGATCGGCCAGGAGCTGACGCCGGCGCTCTTCGATGCGGCAGTCGCCGCAGGGGTTGCTCACCGCTCAGGGAGGACGACCAAGACCTACCTCATGCTGACTGAGTGGCGTCGCCTCTTCAGCCAGGTCGTCGGCACCGCTCCGTCGCCACGCCTTGCGGAGCTCTTGCGGCTGCGAGGCCTGGTCGAGCAACGGGACTACGAGGCCCACCCTGCTGAGTACCTCTTCGCCCTCAACTCCTATCTGGCCCTTGTCGTCAAGGCGACGGCTGCTCTTGCGTTGCCCGGTTCTTCGCAGGACATCGGAGACCCGATGGCGTCAATCGACCGTCGGGTACGAGCGTTGGAGGACGGAACCCTCTTTGCCGATGCTGGCGTCACCAACTTTCTGGTGGGCGACTACTTCGGGTGGCTCACAGATGACGATCGTTGGTCTGGCCTGGCCCCGGTCGTTGCCCGCGTCGTGGACTCGCTCGCCACCGTCAACTTCGATGTGACGAAGAAGTCAGCGAGATCAGTTCGAGACCTCTTCAAAGGCCTCTACGAGTCGTTCATTCCCAGAGCTTTGCGCCACGCACTAGGTGAGTTCTACACACCGGACTGGATGGCCGCCTATGCGCTCGATGCACTCGACTGGCCGGTCGACGCCTCGCTCACTGACCCGACATGTGGAACAGGGACCTTCCTGCTCGAAGCGCTGCGTCGACGACGGGAAGCGCATCCGACAGCAGATGCGGGGCGCCTCCTCCGTGGCCTGGGCGGGCTGGACCTCAACCCGGTCGCCGTCCTCGCCGCTCGCGCTTCGCTCGTGATCGCACTGGCGGACAAGCTGTCGCCGACAGATCCCGTGACCTTGCCTGTCTTTCTCGCCGACGCTCTCAACCCTGCTGTCGAAGAGTCGGGCACCTTCGTCCACACTATCCAGACGGAGGTGGGGGACATCTGCTTCCGGGTTCCGGCAGCCCTTGTGCGGAGCGCGAGCTTCCTCCCGGCGCTGTTGAGGCTGAGAGACCTGACCGTCGCTGGCCTCGGCCCGTCGCGGGTCGTCGAGGTGTTGGACGCGGAGGGGCTGCTATCGGCCTTGGACGACGACGGAGAGGATCTGGCTGAGGTTCGGGAGCTGGCAGAGGTCATCGGCGGGCTCCACGGCCAGAGGTGGGATGGGATCTGGGCTGCTGTCCTCGCCGACCGCTTCGCTGCGGGCGCACTGCCACCGGCGGACTTTCTCGTGGGCAACCCGCCGTGGGTCAAATGGTCGAACCTTCCCCGAGACTATGCAGCGTTGGTCAAGCCTCGGTTGGCCCAGCTTGGGCTCCAGAGCGATGCGTCGTATGTGGGAGGGATCGAATCCGACATCGCAACCGTCGTGATCTTCGAAGCGGTCGAGCGATGGCTCCAGTGCGGTGGTCGGATGGCAATGTTCGTCACCGCGACGG
>JBQGCF010000137.1:0-9460 GCA_052038315.1 Iamia sp. | reverse complement strand
GGACCCGTCGGGTCGCGAGGCGCTCGTGAAGCTGGGCCGGCTCGACCCCCGATGAGCGACGCGGTGCGGATCGAGGGGGACGGGCTCGCCGCCGAGGCGCGGAGCCTGACGGACTTCCTGCGCAACGAGCAGTTCGCGGTGCGGACCGGCGCGGTCGCAGACCCACCGGGCGGGGCGACGCTCCGCGTGCGGCCCGGCGCCGGCGGCCCCGTCCTCGAGCTCGGCGGCGCGTCGGCCCCGCTGGCCCTCCCGCCCGGCTGGGCCACCGACCCGGCGGCGCTGTGGTCGATCCTCGCCTGGCTCGCCGAGGCGGGGGTGACGCTGGCCGCGCCGGCCCGCCGGGACGTCGCCCGGCTCGAGGACCTGTCGGAGCGGGATCCGCGCTGCTCGTGGTCCACCTACGAGGACCCGGCGTTCGTCGAGCGCTACCGCTCGACCTGGCAGGACCGGCCGGTGCCCCCGACCCTGATGGCCCTGCTGGCCGCGGTCCCCGCCGACGGGATCGTCCTCGACCTCGGCTGCGGGCCGGGCGTCCACACCCGCGAGATCGCCCGCCACACGGCGCTGGCGATCGGCGTCGACCCGGCGCGGGCCTGGATCTCCACCGAGGCCCTGGCCGACCGTGTCCCCCGGCGGCTGCAGGCCGACGGGCGCCGGCTGCCGATCGGCGATGCCCGGGTCGACGGGGTCTGGTGCTGCGCCGTCCTGGTCCACCTGGTCCCGCCCGACCGGCGGGCGGCGCTGGCCGAGATCAGGAGGGTGCTCCGCCCCGACGGGGTCGTCGGCCTGTGCCTGGCGGTCGGCAAGCAGCCGGCGGTCGAGGCCGGGCGGCTCTTCGTCCCCTACGGATCCGATGCGGAGTGGGAGGACGAGCTGGTCGCGGCCGGGCTCCGGCCCACCGACCACGAGGTGGTCGTCCAGGCGTCGACCACCGCCGGCGGGGCGAGGGTGGCCCGGTGGGTCAACGTGATCGCCCGCCGCGCCGCGGACTGAGCACCCCCGACGGGATTCGAACCCGCGTTGCCGGCTTGAAAGGCCGATGTCCTGGGCCGCTGGACGACGGGGGCCTGGGCGCCGACCGTAGCCGGGTGGGCACTGCGGTCCCTCGGGGAGATCAGTCGAGGGCGCGCACGGCCTCGGCGACCAGCACGGCGAGCAGGTTGTACACCTGCCACATGGCGAGGATCCGGCGGGCCCGGTCCCGCTCCTCGGCCGGGAGGGCGTCGTCGTCGGCGATGGCCAGGGCGTGCTCGATGGCGGCCTCGTCGGTGGCGTCGTCGCCGTCGACCTCGAGCCGCTCGGCCAGCACGAGCCGCAGGGAGTTGACGCCCTGGACCCAGGCGATCAGCTCGTCCTCGGTCATCGGGCCGGTCCCCGCGGTCCGCACCACGTCGAGGGCGGCCCGGCGGGCGTCGCGCAGGTCGCCGCCCTGCTGGATCTGCCAGGCCGCCTCGGCCATCAGGTCCTCGGGGTGGGCCGGGGGGAAGAGGCGGCGGAGCCCGGGGTCGGCCGAGGGGTCGTCGAGCAGCGGGTCGAGCTGGTCGGCCAGGGCGGCGAGCAGGTCCCGCTCCTCGGCCCCGAGCTGCAGGCGGTAGGTGCCGTCCCGCTTGCGGACGACGAGCCGGCGCAGGCCCACGTCAGACCACCCGCAGGGAGGACGGCCTCACGGCTGCTGCTCCATGGTCGCCCACAGACCGTGCTCGTGGAGCCGGAAGACGTCGAGCTCGGCCTTCTCCCGGGGCCCGGTGGAGACGATGGCCCGGCCCTCGTTGTGCACCTGGAGCATCAGGTGCGTGGCCTTGTCCTTGGAGAACCCGAACAGCTTGCGGAACACCCAGGTGACGTACTGCATGAGGTTCACCGGGTCGTCCCAGACGATCACCTGCCAGGGCCGGTCGAGGTCGGTGGCCTCGCCCAGGTCGGGATCGATGACCTCGAGCGGGGCGGTCTCGGTCGGCACGGCTCAGCCCCCGGCCGCCGGCAGCGCGGCCGACGGGTCGAGGGAGTCGGGCACCGGTGCGACCGGGGCCGGCCGGGGCTCGGCGAGGGTGAGGTGCAGCCGCAGGGCGGCTGCCCACACCAGCATCGAGCCGAGGACGTGGAGGCCGACGAGGAGCTCGGGCACCCCGGTGGCGTACTGGAGGTACCCCAGGCCGCCCTGGAGGACGACGACGGTGAGCAGGGCGCTGGCCCGCTCCATCCCGACCTGGCCGACCAGCTCCCGCCGCATCCGCAGCACGAGGGCGATCAGCAGGGCGAGGAACACCCAGGTCAGGGCGCTGTGGATCATGGCCACGCCCCGGACCGAGAGCCACTCGAGGCGCTCGGCGTCCTCGTCGCCGGCGTGGGGCCCGGTGCCGGTGACGATCGTGCCGGCCAGCATCACCACCGCGGCCATGGCCACCGCCGCCCGGCTCAGCCGCAGCACCGCCGGCCCGGCCAGGGCGGGGGCCGGCTCGGCCCGGCCGTCGGGGCCGTCGGGCCGGGCCGCCCGGTGGTGGAGGACGACGGCGTTGGCCACCAGCACCGCCGAGACGAGGAAGTGGCCCTGCACGGCGATGGGGTGGACGTGGACCTTGACGACCAGCGCGCCGAGCAGGATCTGGGCCAGGACACCGCCGACCAGGCCCCAGGACAGGAGGGTGAGGTCGCGGCGCCGGCCGACCCGGCGCAGCGACCCGAGCACGGCCAGGGCCACCGCCACCGACACGATGCCGGTGATCATGCGGTTGGCGAACTCGATCCAGGGGTTCCAGGACGACTCGCCGTGGGGGACGAACTGGCCGGGCTCGCAGCCGGGCCACGACGAGCACCCCAGCCCCGACCCGGTCAGCCGGACCCCGGCCCCCGTCACCACGATGACCACCAGCGACCAGAGCGCGACGGAGGCGATGCGGCGGTAGGTGGTGGGGGAGAGGGCGGGGGCGCGGTCCGTCACGGCCACCCGCCGGAGCCTACGGCCGAGCCTCGCGCCATGCCCAAGGGGAGGCCCGTGACGCTCGTCGCGGCGAAGTTCCCCTGCTCCCCTTTGGCCCCCTCCGAGGAGCGGCCGTAGTCTCGCCCCCCGTGACCCCGCCCGCCCACGGTGCCGCCGCCGTCTCCCCCGTGGTGGGACGGGTGTCGGTGGGCCGCCCGCCCCACGACCAGGAGTGCGGTAGCCGGCGGAGCCGGCTGCCTTCAGGGCGGTGGGCGGGGTCGGAGGACGTGGTCGGTGAGCCGATGGCTCTGGTCGAGCCCGAGGCCGCCGAGCCGAGCGCCCCGCAGAGCGAGGCGACCGAGGCGCCCACCCGGTCCAAGGCCGCTGCGTACCTCGCCCTGACCAAGCCCCGCATCATCGAGCTCCTGCTCGTGACCACCGTGCCGGTGATGGTCGTCGCCGACCGGGGCCTCCCCAGCGGCTGGCTCGTGCTGTGGACCGTGCTCGGCGGAGCCCTGGCCGCCGGTGGCGCCAACGCCATCAACATGGTCGTCGACCGCGACATCGACCGGGTGATGAAGCGGACGCAGAACCGCCCGCTGGTCACCGGGGAGATCACGCCCCGCGCCGCCCTGGTCTTCGCCCTGAGCCTCGAGGTGGCCGCCTTCGCCCTGCTCTGGGGCACGGTCAACCTGCTCTCGGCGGTGCTCGCCGTCTCGGCCACCCTCTTCTACGTCTTCGTGTACACGCTCTGGCTGAAGCGCACGAGCACCCAGAACATCGTGATCGGCGGGGCCGCCGGCGCGGTGCCGACGCTCGTCGGCTGGTCGAGCGTCACCGGCAGCCTGGGCTGGGCCCCGTGGGTCCTCTTCGCCGTGATCTTCGTGTGGACGCCGCCGCACTTCTGGTGCCTGGCCGTCCGCTACCGGGACGACTACGCCGCCGCCGAGGTGCCGATGCTCCCCGTCGTGTCGAGCATGCGCTCGGTCACCGTGCGGATCGTCGCCTACACCGCCCTGCTGTGGGCCCTGACCCTGGTCTTCGCCCCGGTGGCCGACATGGGCGTCCTCTACACGGCGTCCGCCGTGGTCCTGGGTGCCGCCTACCTCGGCCTCACGGTCCAGCTCCACCGGGTCCCCGACCCGGCCAAGGCCATGCGCCTCTTCCACTGGTCGATCACCTACGTCACCCTCCTGTTCGGGGCCATGGCCCTCGACCAGCTCCTGGTGGGCACGTGACCGCCTCCCCGTCCCTTTGTCGGCCCGAGAGGGTGCCTGTGTATTGTCCGCCAGCGATAGGAACTGTCTCCCCACCGGGTGGCGCCCCGTCCTGTGCGAGGTGGGCGTCTCCTTCGAGGTCCACGCGTCGATGACAGCAACCCAAGCCCCGCCCGCGGCCGCCGCCCCGGACACCACGACCGCCCCGGCCGGCCTGGCCGGGATCCTCGGCTCGTCCGATCACAAGGTGGTCGGTCGCCTCTACATCGGCGCCGCCCTGATCCTCGGCCTGGCGTCCGGCGTCACCGGGATCCTCGGCGGCATCGACCGGATCGACGGCACCCTCGGGAACACGATCCTGGAGAGCGACACCGCCCCCCAGGTCGTCACGTTCCACGCCACCTCGGCGACGCTGCTGTTCCTGCTGCCCGCCCTGCTCGGCCTGGCCATGGTCGTCGTCCCCCTCCAGGTGGGCGCCCGGGCCATCGCCTTCCCCCGCGCTGCGGCCGCCTCGTTCTGGACCTTCCTCCTGGGCGCCGGCCTCACCGTCACCGCCTACGCCATCAACGGCGGGCCCGGCGGCGGTCGCACCGACGCCGTCGACCTGTGGGTCGCCTCCACCGGCCTGGTGGTCGTCGGCCTCCTGCTCGGCTCGATCTGCGTGGCCGCCACGGTCCTGGCCGTCCGGACCCGGGGCATGAGCCTCGACCGGGTCCCGATGTTCGCCTGGTCGCTGCTCTGCACCACCGTCATCTGGCTGCTGACCCTGCCGGTCCTGCTGGCCGTGCTGCTGATCGTCTTCATCGACCACCGCAACGGCGGCTCCTTCCTCGGCGCCCCCGGCCCCCAGATGTACGAGCAGGTCGCCTGGCTCGGCCGGCAGCCGCAGGTCTACGCCGCCGCCATCCCGGTGCTCGGCCTGGTGCTCGACGTGGCCGCCACCGCGGCCCGCACCCGCCTCCCGAACCGGGGCGTGGCCCAGGGCGCCATCGGCGCCTTCGCCGTGCTCGGCATCGGTGCCTTCGCCCTCACCGGGATCGACCCGGGCCTGGCCGACCAGCCGGTCACCAAGGGCATGGCCCTCCTGGCCCCGCTGCCGGTCCTGGCCGTGCTCGGGCTGGTCGGGCTCACCCTGAAGAACGGCAAGCCGGCGCCCACCAGCGGCCTGGTCGGCGGGGTCCTGGCCCTGCTGATCCTGCTGGTCGCCACGCTCGTCGGTGCGGCCACCGCCTTCGAGGGCGCCCTCGAGCTGGCCGGCACCCAGTGGGTCACCGCCCAGGCGCACCTCACCCTGGTCGCCGCCACGATCGCCCTGGTGGCCGGGCTCTACCACTGGTCCACCAAGGTCCTGGGCCGGGCCGCCACCGAGGCCGCCGGCCGCACCGCCCCGCTGGTGCTGGCCCTGGGCGCCCTGGTCCTGGCCGTGCCCGAGGCCATCTCCGGCCTCACCGGCGAGGACGGCGAGCAGGTCACCGGCATCGAGGGGATGAACGGGGTCGCCGTCGGCGGCGCCGGTCTGGTGCTGCTCGGCGCCCTGCTGGCGGTGGCCGGTCTGATCGGCAAGCGCAAGGGTGACGAGCCGGCCGACCCGTGGGGTGGCTCCACCCTCGAGTGGGCCACGGCCACGCCGCCCACCTTCGCCAACTTCGACGGCCCGGTGCCCGAGGTGACCTCGGCCGAGCCGCTCCTGACCGACGACGGGGAGCACGCCTGATGTCCACGGCCACGGCAGCGCACGACGAGGCCGCCTACGACCTCGTCCCGACCGACCTCGACGTCGGCACCGCCCGCCCCCGCGTCCTCCTGGTGGGCACCGGGCTGGCCGGCGCCGGCATCCTCGTCGCCTTCGCCGCCCTGATCGGCGTCTACCTGCGGGTCCGCCACGACTGGATCGCCCAGGTCGTCGATGGCGAGCGCCAGATCTGGTTCGCCGACGGGCAGACGATCCCGCTGACCCCGGCCAACATCGCCATGGCCACCATGCTCATCTCCTGCGTCTCGATGCAGTGGGCGGTCGACTCGGTGAAGCGGGACGACCGGCGGGGCGCCTTCTTCGCCATGGCCATGACGCTGCTGTTCGGCGGCGCCGTCATCAACGCCACGTCGTTCCTCTACACGCAGTCGGGCTTCAGCGTCTCGGGCGGGTCCAACCCGGCCGGGCTCCTCTTCTACGCCGTGACCGGCAGCCACCTGGCGCTCATCGCCGGGGCGATGCTGTTCGCGGCGATCATGACCGTCCGCACCCTCGGCGGTGAGTACGGCTCCCACGATCGCGAGGGCATCGTGGCGGCCAGCCTCATCTGGTACCTGACGACGGGGATCATGCTCGTCATCTGGTACGCCGTGTACGTGACCAAGTAGCGAGGCGACGTGTTCACCACCGGATCCAAGTGGTTCTTCGGCGTGGCCACCGCCGCGCTCGTGGCCGCCCTCGTCTACGGAGGCGCCACCGCCCCCGGCAACGACGTGGGCATGGACACCTTCACCGGCGTCCTGACCCTCGGCTACAAGGGCGCCGTCGGCGACCACATGGGCTACGCCATCCTGATGGCCATCGCCGGGGCCGCCGTCTTCCTCGGCGCCTCGATCGCCGCCTTCCGTGACGCCGACGTCGAGGCCGAGGCCGACCTGCTCGGGATCGAGCCGGCCGCCGTCGCCGAGGTCACCGCCCCGGTCCGGGGCAGCTACTGGCCCATCCTCGGCGCCTTCGGGGCTGCCATCCTGGTGGTCGGCCTGGTCACCTCGGCCGCCCTGGTCGGGCTGGGCCTGATCGTCATGGTGGCCATCGCCTTCGAGTGGGCCATCACGGCCTGGTCGGAGCGGGCCACCGTCGACGCGGGCGTCAACCAGGCGGCCCGCCGCCGGGTGATGCTGCCCTTCGAGGTCCCGGTCCTCGGCGCCCTCGGCATCGGCGTGTTCGTCCTCGCCATCTCCCGGGTCCTGCTGTCGGTCTCGCACACCGCCGTGTACTTCATCTTCGGCGGCGTCTCGCTGGCCGTCCTGATCATCGCCTTCGTCATCTCGGCCAAGCCCACGATCAGCCCGTCGGTGATCGCCGGGCTCTGCGTCGTCGGGGCCCTGGCCGTCCTGGCCGGTGGCGTCGTCAGCGCCATCGTCGGGCCTCGCGAGATCGAGCACCACCCCGAGGAGGGCCACTCCTCCGAGGGCGAGGAGGAGCACGAGGGCGCGCCGCTCCTCCTGCCCGGATCCACCATCGTCATCGGGGAGGCCCGGTGAGCACCCCCAGCACTGGAGACCGCATGCGCCACCGGCTGCGCCGCGTCGCACCGTTCCTGGCCCTCGGCCTGGTCCTCTTCCTCGGCGCCTGCGCCAAGGACGCCCCGCAGGACACCCTCCAGCCCGAGGGCCCCAACGCCCGGCTGATCGACGACCTGATCGACCCGATCTTCATCGTCGCCGGCGTGGTCTTCGTGGTGGTGCTGGGCGGCGCCCTGGTCGTCTCGCTCAAGTTCCGGGCCAGGGACGACGAGCACTTCGACGACATGCCGGGCCAGATCCACGGCAACAACGTCCTCGAGATCGGCTGGACGATCGTCCCCGCCCTGATCCTCGTCGGCATCGGCGTGTTCAGCGTCTTCGCCATCTTCGAGCTCAACGAGGAGCCACCGGAGGACGCGGTCAAGGTCCAGGTCATCGGGCACCAGTGGTGGTGGGAGTACCGCTACGACATCGACCAGAACGGTCGCTACGACGACCCCGACGACATCGTCACCGCCAACGACCTGGTGATCCCCGTCGGCCAGGAGATCGCCCTGGAGATCACCTCCCGCGACGTCATCCACTCGTTCTGGGTGCCCAAGCTGAACGGCAAGCGCGACGCGGTGCCGAACCGCAGCCACCCGTGGAAGCTCGAGGCCGAGACGCCCGGCGAGTACATCGGCCAGTGCACCGAGTTCTGCGGCCTCTCCCACGCCGAGATGCGGATCAAGGCCGTCGCCGTCGAGCAGGACCGCTACGACGAGTGGGTCACCGAGCAGCAGGCCACGGCCGAGACCTACGGCGAGGACGACACCAGCGAGGTGGCCGAGGGCTACCGCATCTTCACCGGCCAGCTGTGCGCCAGCTGCCACCTGGTCGAGGGTGTCAACGACGACAACTTCTCCGACGAGAGCATCCCCGAGTTCCAGCGGGACGTCATGGGCGGCCCGGGGACGATCACCGACGACAACCTCCAGGCGAGCCGGCACGCGCCGAACCTCACCCACCTGATGAGCCGCACCACCTTCGCCGGCGCCAAGTTCGACCTGCGCCGGGACACCGAGGAGTGCGAGGCGCTCGGCATCGACTGGGCCGACACCGAGGAGGACCTCGAGCGGTGCCTCGACCGGGGCGCCCTCGAGGCCTGGCTCCGGAACCCGCCGGCCGAGAAGGCCATGCAGGCCGAGGAGGTCCCCGGGCGCAGCCCCCGCCGCGGCATGCCCAACCTCCAGCTCACCGAGGACCAGATCGACCACCTGATCGCCTACCTGGTCACCCTGAAGTAGGCGGAAGAGGAACAGATGGCAGCCACCACCCCCGGTCCCCTCGCCCTCCCGTCGGGGGAGGAGACCACCCGCAACCCGCTGGGCGTCTTCGCCCGACCCACCGCCACCACCGGTTGGCGCAGCTGGGTCACCACGGTCGATCACAAGCGGATCGGCATCATGTACGGCGTCGCGTCGATCTTCTTCCTGCTGATCGGCGGCGTCGAGGCCCTGCTCATCCGGGCCCAGCTGGCGGCCCCGAACGGCACCGTGCTGTCGGCCGACGCCTACAACCAGGTGTACACGATGCACGGCACCACCATGATCTTCCTGGCGGTGATGCCCCTCGGGGCGGCGTTCATGAACTACCTGATCCCCCTGCAGATCGGGGCCCGCGACGTCGCCTTCCCCCGGCTGAACGCCCTCAGCTTCTGGGTGTTCCTCGGCGGTGGCATCGTCCTCAACTCGTCGTGGCTGCTCGGCGGTGGCGCCGACGGCGGCTGGTTCAACTACGCCCCCAACAACGGCGTGCGGTACTCGCCCAGCCACGGCATCGACTTCTGGAACATGGGCCTGCTGATCACCGGCATCTCGTCGCTGGTCGGTGCGGTCAACCTGATCACCACCTGCCTGAACATGCGGGCGCCCGGGATGAAGCTGTTCCGGATGCCGGTGTTCACCTGGATGAGCCTGGTGACGCAGTTCCTGCTGCTGTTCGCCATCCCGGTGCTCACCGCGGCGCAGTTCCTGCTGCTGTTCGACCGGCTCTTCGGCGCCCGCTTCTTCGACGTGGACGCCGGCGCCGACCCGCTGCTCTGGGAGCACCTGTTCTGGATCTTCGG
>JBQGCF010000136.1:0-23312 GCA_052038315.1 Iamia sp. | reverse complement strand
GCGGCGGTGGACTTCAGGGCGGCGATGGCGCCGTTGAGGACGGCTTCGATGAAGTCGGGGTCGGCGTCGCGCTGCTCGACGAGACGGCGGTAGGTGAAGGGGCCGACGACCATGGCCAGGGCGGTGTCGAGGTCGAGGTCGCGGCTGATCTCGCCCCGGAGCTGGGCCAGCTGGAGGACGGTGCGCAGGGGGCGCTTCCGCTCGGCGAAGACCGAGGTGACGATGGCGTCGATGCCGGGGTCGCGCTTGGCCGCGTCGATCAGCAGGGGGAGGAGCTGGGTGAGCCTCTGCTCCTCCTCCTTGTGGTTGAACCGGCCGAACAGGAAGCGGAGGTCGTCGGCCAGCGAGCCGGTGTCGGGCGTGGGGTGCTCGACGACGCAGGCCCGGGCGGCCGCCGCGATCAGACCCTCCCGGGACTCGAAGTGGCGGTAGAGGGTGGTCTTGGCCACGCCGGAGCGGGCGGCCACCTCCTCGAAGGTCACGCCCTCGACGCCGGCCTCGAGCAGGAGCGCGATCGTCGCCTCGACGGCGGCGCGGTGCGCTTCTTCGCTCCTGGGTCGGGCCACGATCCTGAACCGTAGCGAAAGGCAACCTGAACCGCACTCCAAGGTTCGGTGACGGTGCCCGATGTCACCGCAGATCCAGGAAATCCGCCGGTTGGGAAGCATCCGGGGCTGCCTAGGGTTATGCGTCGATGCCGTAGCGAAACTCCCGACACAGAGGTCGGGCCGGGACGGCAGCGAAGAAGAGAGGCACGAAGATGGCAGACGAGACCTACGGGATCGACCCGACGATCTACGCACGGCGGTGGAAGACCCTGGTGGTCCTCTGCACCAGCCTGCTGATCGTCATCATCGGCAACACCACCCTGAACGTCGCCCTGCCGACGCTGGCCCGGGAGCTCGACGCCTCCACCAGCTCGCTGCAGTGGATGGTCGACGCCTACGCCCTGGTGTTCGCCGGGCTGCTGTTCACCGCCGGCACGATCGGCGACCGCTTCGGACGGAAGGGCGCCCTGCAGGCCGGTCTGGCCCTGTTCCTCGTCGGCGCCGCCTTCGCCAGCGTGGCCGACAGCTCGGGCCAGGTGATCTTCGCCCGGGCGATCATGGGCGTGGCCGCCGCCTTCGTCATGCCCTCGACGCTGTCGATCCTGACCAACGTCTTCCCCGCCCACGAGCGGCCCAAGGCCATCGCCGTGTGGGCCGGCATCTCCGGCGGCGGCGCCGCCATCGGCCCGATCGCCTCGGGCTGGCTGCTCGAGCACTACGGGTGGGGCTCGGTGTTCCTGGTCAACGTGCCGGTGATCATCACCGCCCTCGTCGCCGGCGCCTACCTCGTCCCGAAGTCGAAGGACCCGGAGGACCAGCCGCTCGACATCCTCGGCGCCGTCCTCTCGATCATCGGCCTGGGCACGCTCGTCTACGGGATCATCGAGGGCCCCCACAAGGGCTGGACCTCGCCCGAGACGCTCGGTGTGTTCGCCATCTCGTTCGTGGCCCTGGGCCTGTTCGCCGCCTGGCAGCTGCGGGCCCGCTACCCGATGCTCGACCTCCGCCTGTTCCGGGACCGCCGCTTCAGCGTGGCCTCGGCCGGCATGTCGCTGACCTTCTTCGCCATGTTCGGCACCTTCTTCCTGGTCGCCCAGTACTTCCAGCTGGTGCTCGGCTACAGCGCCCTCGAGTCGGGCCTCCTGCAGCTGCCGATGGCCGCGGTGATGATGAGCGTCGCCCCGCAGGTGCCCAAGCTGGTCGCCCGCTTCGGCGCCGCCCGGGTCGTGCCCTTCGGCCTCGGCTTCACCGCCACCGGCCTGGCCGTCTTCTCGCAGGTGGGCGTGAGCAGCTCGCTGGTGATGGTCTACTGCTCGATCCTCCCGCTGGCCTTCGGCATGGCCATGACGATGACGCCGCTCACCACGCTGATCATGTCGGCGGTGCCGCTGGGCAAGGCCGGCGTCGGCTCGGCCATGAACGACACGACCCGTGAGCTGGGTGGCGCCCTGGGCGTCGCCGTCCTCGGCTCGCTGGTGACCAGCCGGTACACGAGCAGCCTGGCCCCGGCCATCGAGGGCCTGCCCTCCGCCGCCCGCAGCGCCGCCGACTCCGGCCTGACCGGTGCCCTCGGCGTGGCCAACCAGGTCGGCGGCGAGACCGGCGCCTCGCTCACCCGGGCCGCCCAGCAGGCGTTCGTCGACGGGCTCGGCCTGGCCGCCATCGTCGGCGCCCTGATCGTGTTCGCCGCCGCGGCCGCCGCCTTCTTCCTGCTCCCCAAGGGCGCGACCGTCCCGGCCGGTGCCGAGGCCGGCACCCCCGGCGACGCGGTCCGCCCCGACGCCGCCGGCGACGTGGTCGACGACGGCGTCCTGGAGCCCACCCCGATCATCGACGACGAGGACATCGCCGAGGGCTGGAAGCCCTCCCTCGTCGACTGAACCCCATGTGTCCCTCGGCTCGCCCGCGCCCAGCTGCGGGGGCGAGGGCGAGCCGAGGGAAGGCGGTACCGAGCCGCTGACACCGATCCACCGGCGGGGTGGTGACGAACGGTTGGCATGCCCGCCGTTCGTCCGCTCGTCTCCGGCCTCCTGGCGGCGGGGATGGGCGTGGCGGTCGGCGAGCTGGCCGGCGGGGTCCTGAGCGAGGCCGGCTCCCCCGTCGTCAACGTCGGCGGGCTGGTGATCGACAACGTCCCGCCCGGCGTCAAGGACTTCGCCATCGAGACGTTCGGGAAGAACGACAAGGCCGCCCTCGTCGTCGGCACGCTCGTGATCCTGGCCCTCCTCGGGATGGGGCTCGCCCTCCTCGCCCGGCGCCGGCCCCGCACGGCTGCCGGCATCGTCGCCGCCGTCTCGCTCGTCGGCGTGGTCGCCACGGTCGACCAGACGACGGCCGGGCCGATCGTCGCGGCCGTCCCGTCCCTCCTCGGCGCCGTCGCCGCCGTCGCCACCCTCGGCCTGCTGCGGCGGACGTTCGTCCCGGCGCCGGCCCCGGCCGACAGCACCGACGCGCCTTCCCACCTCGACGACCCCATCGACGGGATGCCGCCCCGCCGGCAGTTCCTCGTCGGCTCGGGCACGGCCCTGGTCCTCGCCGGCGCCGCGGCCGGCGCCGGTCGGGTGCTCCAGGGGCGGAACAGCGCCTCGGCCAGCCGGGCGGCGGTCGCGCTGCCCCGTCCGGTCGAGGCGCTCCCGCCCGTCCCCCGGGCGACGAGCATCGGGGTCGACGGGGTCACCCCGTTCACCACGCCGAACCGGGACTTCTACCGGATCGACAAGAACATCACGCCGCTCCAGGTGAAGACCGAGGGCTACACCCTGACCGTGAAGGGGATGGTCGACCGCGAGCTGGAGATCCCGTGGGAGGACCTGATCGCCCGGGACATGCGGGAGTACGACATCACCCTCACGTGCGTGTCGAACCTGATCGGCGGGAACCTGGTCGGCAACGCCCGGTGGCTCGGCTTCCCGCTGCAGGAGCTGCTCGACGAGGCCGGTGTGCGGGACGGGGCCGACCAGATCGTGGGCCGCTCGGCGGACGACTACACCGGCGGCTTCCCCCTCGAGGCCGCCGCCGACCGGGACGCCATCGTCGCCATCGGCATGAACGGCGAGCCTCTGCCCATCGCCCACGGCTTCCCCGTCCGCCTCGTCGTCCCCGGGCTGTACGGCTACATCGCCTCGGTGAAGTGGCTGACCGAGATCGAGCTGACCCGGTTCGCCGACTTCGACAGCTACTGGGTGCGACGGGACTACGCCGACCGGGCGCCGATCAAGACGATGAGCCGGATCGACACGCCCCGCAGCCTGGCCAAGCCGAAGGCGGGACCGATCACGATCGCCGGCGTGGCCTGGGCCCAGACCCGGGGCATCGACACGGTCGAGGTGCAGGTCGACGATGCCGACTGGGCCGAGGCCGAGCTGGCCGAGGCGCTGGGCGCCGACACCTGGCGGCAGTGGGCCTTCGCCACCGAGCTCGACCCCGGCTTCCACACCATCAAGGTGCGGGCCACCGACGGCGCCGGCGACGTCCAGACCGAGGAGCGGGCCGACCCCCTCCCCGACGGCGCCAGCGGCTGGCACACCATCCGCGTCAGCGTCCAGGAGTAGCCCGACCTGGTTCGGCCGGGGCCCGGCGGGGAGGACGCGGGCATGCCGGTCGGATCGTTCGTCAGGGGCGATGCGGGCGACGGCGTCGTCCACGCCGCCGACCCCCAGGACGCCACCTCGGCGTGCGGCGGTCTCCCCGTCGCCCTCGACATCGAGAGCCGCTCCTTCGTCCCGTGGTCCGACGGCGCCTGCGAGCGCTGCAGCGAGTCGTTGGCTCCCCGCCACGCCCCCACCCCGCCCGACGCCGCCAACCTCGACGCCCACCGCGACGTCGTGGCCCGGGCCGCCGAGGGGTCGATCACCGTCGAGGAGGCCGGCGACGCTCCGGCCCCTCACCCCTAGGGGTGCTTTCCCGGAATGTGACGGTTGACTGTCACATCCCTGGAGAGAACGCCTGACGTGGCCTTTCACATGATCGAGCGAGACGGCGAGCGGGATGTGGTGTTCGACGGAGGGGGCCAGGCCGGGTGGTCCGACCTCCTCCGTCGACTTCCCCAGCTCGCTGCCGACGATCGGCCCCTCGTCCTCGACGTCAGCGCCCTCACCCTGCTGCCGGCCGAGGTGGCCGACCTGCGGGGGGCCATCGCGGAGCTGACCGGGCGGGACGTCCGGGTGGCCTGCTCCCGCCTGAGCGGCCGCCGCCTGCTCCGCCGCCTCCTCCCCGACGAGATCGCCGTCGTCCTCGCCGAGGGCGTCATCGAGCCCGCCCCGTCGACAGCCGACGCCACCGACGCCCCGGCGACGGCCGACGCCGAGCTCGCCGGCATGGCCTAGGCGTCGACCGGCTCCAGCAGGCCGCGCACGATCTGGTCGAGGACCACCTGGCCGGGCTGCGGGGCCACCGGCAGGTCGGGGAGCCGCCGGAGCGCGGCCAGGCCGGCGGCGATGCGATCGCCCTGCACCGCCGGGCCGTGGCAGGTGGCGATGACCTGCACGTCGAGGGCGGCGAAGGCGTCGACCTTCCGCTGCCAGCGCTCCCGATCGAGCTCGGTCACCCACGGGCTGTTCCACTGCTGGAAGACGTTGAAGCCCTCGATCCACTGCTCGAGCGGCAGCTCGGCAGCGTCGTAGGTCGGCTCCGGCACCGGCGCCGCGAACCCGTCGGCGGCCCAGTAGGCACCGGTGCGGGTGTCCAGCAGGGCCTGGGTGGCCGGCGAGTCGTACAGCGGGGCGGCCAGGGGGACGATCTGGCGGTCGCCGATGTCGAGGGCCTCGCCGACGTCGAGCCAGCGCCAGCGGGTCGGCGGGATCGGAAGCGACTCGCAGGCCAGCCGGTCCATGGCGAACCACGACGTCAGCAGGGTGGCGTCGGGGCACGCCGCCATCACCGCAGCCAGGTTGCCGTGGTGGTCCGGGTCGTCGTGGGACAGGAAGACCCAGCGGACGTCCTCCGGCTCGACCAGCCCGAACAGGTCGTCCAGGTAGCGGTCACGGTTGTGGGCACCACCGGTGTCGACCACGACGGGCTGCTCGCCCCGGATCAGCATCGAGTTGAGGTGCACGACCTGCGGGGCGGTGCCCTCGCCGTGGTGGTCCTGGATGACGAAGGTCTCCTCCGCGATCTGGAGCGGGGCCAGGTGGGTCTTGGGGGGAAGGGGTGCGGTGTCCATGCCGGCACCCTGCGCTCCCCCGCTGGTGTCCCGGTGGGACGCCGCTTGGGCCTCAGTCCAGGCGGCCGGTGGACTCGATCGACTGGCGGAGGCGGCGGGCGACGGCGGGGGTGAGCTGGCGGCGGGTGGCCCGCCAGGACCAGTTGCCGGTGTCGGTGCCGGGGGTGTTCATGCGGGCCTCGGGGCCGAGGCCGAGGACGTCCTGGAGCTGGACGACGGCCAGGTGGGCCGGCGAGGCCATGGTCAGGTCGACGATCGTCCACCAGGGGCGACGGGGGTCCGGTGCGACGCCGAGCGAGACGGCGGCCGCCTCGACCTCGGCCCGGAGCGCCGGCGACAGGCCGTCCCACCAACCGAGGGCGGTGTCGTGGTCGTGGGTGCCGGTGTAGGCGACCCGGTCGACCGGGTGGCGGGCGGGGTGGTGGACCGGCGGCTCGTCGGCGCCGAAGCCGAACTGGGTCACGACCATCCCGGGGAAGCCGAGGTCGTCCCGCAGCTGCTCGACCGGCGGGGTGATGACGCCCAGGTCCTCGGCGATCACCGGGAGCGGGCCGAGGGCGGCGGTGGCCGCGTCGAACACCGATCGGCCCGGACCCCGCACCCACCGCCCCTCGACGGCCGTCGGGCACTCCTCGGGGATCGACCAGTAGGCGGTGAAGGCCCGGAAGTGGTCGATGCGGGTCAGGTCGACGAGGTCGAAGGTGCGGCGCAGGCGGGCCGTCCACCAGGCGTACCCCTGGCGCCGGTGGGCCGGCCAGTCGAACAGGGGGTTGCCCCAGCGCTGGCCGGTGTCGCTGAAGGCGTCCGGTGGCACCCCCGCCACCCGGCCGGCCCGGAACAGCTCCGGGTGGGTGACGTGGTCGGCACTGCCCGGCGCCACGTAGATCGGGACGTCGCCGATCAGCCGCACCCCGACCGACTCGGCGTGGGCCCGCACCGCCGCCCACTCCCGGTCGAAGCGGACCTGGTCGAGGACGGCATCACGGGCCGACCCGCCCGCACCGCCGGCCTCGACGAAGGCGGCCCAGTCGTCGACCCAGCCGGCGCCGGGACCGGCCCGGAAGGCGTCGACGTCGTCGGCCGTCACCCGGGCCCGGGGGGCGGAGAGCAGGCCGGGCCAGCCGGCGAAGGCCGAGGCGGCCCGGTACGGCGACCCGCTCTCGTCGGGTGGCCCCAGGGGGAGCACCTGCCACCAGCCGACGCCGGCGGAGGCCAGCCAGTCGAGGAACCGGCGGGCGTCGCCCAGCTTCCCACCGGGGATCGACGTGACGTGGGCCAGGACGCCGGCGGAACGAGATGTGGTCACCGCCCCAGCCTCGCCCGAACCGGATGCGGAAAACCTCTCCGAACAGGCGATTCCCCGCGGTGTTCGCACGACGTTCACGGAGCGTCGTTGTTTCCGCGAGGACGCCTGGGTAGAGGTGGGACGGTGGAACCAGTCCCTGGTCGCGTCTCCGCCGATCCCCCCGCTCGCATCCTGATCGAGCACCCGACGCCCCTCGTCGACTGCGGGCGCTACCTGCCCAAGCGCACCGTCGGCGAGACCGTGGCGGTGGGCGCCGACATCTTCCGTGACGGCCACGAGGTGCTGCGGGCCGTCGTCCGCTGGAAGGCGCCGGGCCCCGGCAAGCAGCCGTGGCAGGAGAGCCCGCTGCGCCACGTCGACGCCCACATCAAGGGCGTCCGCTGGGAGGGCTCCTTCCCGGTGGAGACGCTGGGTCGTCACAAGTGGACGATCGAGGCGTGGGTCGACGAGCCGGCGTCGTGGCGTGACGAGATCCGCCGCAAGGCCGACGCCGGGGCCGCCGAGAGGGACGGCGACCTCGACTCCGAGCTGGCCGAGGGGGCGCTGCTCCTCCGGGCCGCGGCCAAGCGGGCCAAGGGTGACGACCGCACGGCCATCGTCGCCGCCGCCGACGTGGTCGAGGACACGACGGCCGCCACCCGCACCCGGGTCGCCACCGCCCTCGATCCGTCCCTGGTCGAGACGCTCGACCGCCACCCCGACCGGTCCCGGTCCGCCAAGCTGGCCAAGGCCCAGGAGATCGACGTCGACCCGGCGCTGGCCCGCTTCGGCGCCTGGTACGAGCTCTTCCCCCGCTCGTGGGGCGGGCTCAAGGGCGTGCAGGAGCAGCTGCCGGCGCTGGCCGACCTCGGCTTCGACGTCCTGTACCTGCCGCCGATCCACCCGATCGGCGTCACCAACCGCAAGGGCCCGAACAACACGCTCGTCGCCGGTCCCGACGACCCGGGCAGTCCCTGGGCCGTCGGCGGGAAGGAGGGCGGCCACACCGCCGTCCACCCCGACCTCGGCACCATCGACGACCTCGACGAGCTGGTGGCGAAGGCCAGGGAGCTCGACATCGAGATCGCCCTCGACTTCGCCATCCAGTGCTCGGCCGACCACCCCTGGCTCACCGAGCACCCCGAGTGGTTCAACCGCCGCCCCGACGGCACGCTCAAGTACGCCGAGAACCCGCCCAAGAAGTACCAGGACATCTACAACGTCAACTTCGACTGCGAGGACTGGCGGGGCCTGTGGGACGCGCTGCGCGACGTCGTCCTGTTCTGGGTCGAGCACGGCGTCCGGGTGTTCCGGGTCGACAACCCCCACACCAAGCCCGTGCCGTTCTGGGAGTGGCTGATCCGCAGCGTGCGGGAGGAGCACCCGGAGGTCATCTTCCTGGCCGAGGCGTTCACGCACCGGGCGATGATGCGGACCCTGGCCAAGGCCGGCTTCGACCAGAGCTACACGTACTTCACCTGGAAGTACTCGTCGTGGGAGCTGGCCGAGTACGTCGGCGAGCTCGCCGATCCGGACGGCGACGACCTCGACGTCTTCCGGCCCAACTTCTTCGTCAACACGCCGGACATCCTCACCGCCGAGCTGGCCGACGGCGGCCCGGCCAAGTTCGCCAGCCGGTTGGTCCTGGCCGCCACCCTGTCGCCCAGCTACGGCATCTACTCGGGCTTCGAGTCCTTCGAGTCGACCCCGGTCACGCCGGGTTCGGAGGAGTACCTCGACAGCGAGAAGTACCAGGTCCGCCAGCGGGCCCTCGACGGGCCGCTGCTGCCGCTGGTCGAGCGGCTCAACCGCATCCGCCGCCAGCACGCCCCGCTCCAGCACCTGCGCGGCACCCGCTTCCTCGAGACGGAGAACCCGGCGCTCCTCGCCTTCGCCAAGCAGCACGAGGGCGAGACGATCATCACGGTCGTCAGCCTCGACCCGGACCACGTCCAGGAGGGCGTCGTGGTCGTGCCCTACGAGCTGGGCCTGCCGCCCAGCTTCAAGGCCCACGACCTGCTGTCGGGCGAGACGTGGGACTGGCGGATGGGCCGCAACTACGTCCGGCTCGTCCCCATGGAGCAGCCCGCCCACATCGTCGAGGTGGGCGTCTCGTGACACCCCCCGAGTCCACGGCTCGCGACACCGCCACCCACTGGTTCGAGGCCAACCCCCTCTGGTTCAAGACGGCCGTGTTCTACGAGCTGCACCTGCGCGCCTTCTTCGACGGCAACAACGACGGCTCGGGCGACTTCCGCGGCCTGACCGAGAAGCTCGACTACCTCCAGTGGCTGGGCGTCGACTGCATCTGGCTGCTGCCGACCTACCCCTCGCCCCTGCGCGACGGCGGCTACGACATCGCCGACTTCCACGGCGTCCACCCCGACTACGGCACCATCGAGGACGTCCGGGACTTCCTGGAGGCGGCCCACGAGCGGGGCATGCGCGTCATCACCGACCTGGTGATGAACCACACGTCCAGCGACCACCCCTGGTTCCAGGAGAGCCGCCGGCCGGGCAGCGCCAAGCGCGACTGGTACGTCTGGTCCGACACCGACGAGCTCTACACCGACGCCCGGATCATCTTCACCGACACCGAGGTGTCGAACTGGACCTGGGACCCGGAGGCCGGCGCCTACTACTGGCACCGCTTCTTCAGCCACCAGCCGGACCTCAACTACGAGAACCCCGAGGTCCAGGAGGCGATGATCGACGTCCTCCGCTTCTGGCTCGACATGGGCCTCGACGGGTTCCGCCTCGACGCCGTGCCGTACCTCTTCGAGGAGGACGGGACGAACTGCGAGAACCTGCCCCGCACCCACGAGTTCCTCAAGAAGGTGCGGGCGACGGTCGACGCCGAGTACCCCGACCGGGTCCTGCTGGCCGAGGCCAACCAGTGGCCCGAGGACGTCGTCGACTACTTCGGCGACGGGGACGAGTGCCACATGGCCTTCCACTTCCCGGTCATGCCGCGCATGTTCATGGCCCTGCGGCGTGAGGACGCCACCCCGATGATCGAGATCCTCGAGCGCACCCCGGCCATCCCCGAGAGCTGCCAGTGGGGCCTGTTCCTCCGCAACCACGACGAGCTGACGCTCGAGATGGTCACCGACGAGGAGCGGGACTACATGTACGCCGAGTACGCCAAGGACCCACGGATGAAGATCAACGTGGGCATCCGGCGCCGGCTCGCTCCGCTGCTCGACAACAGCCGGGAGGACATCACCCTCCTCCACGCCATCCTCTTCAGCCTCCCGGGCTCGCCGATCCTCTACTACGGCGACGAGATCGCCATGGGCGACAACGTCTACCTGGGCGACCGGGACGGCGTCCGCACGCCGATGCAGTGGACCGGCGACCGCAACGGCGGGTTCAGCCGGGCCGACTTCGCCCAGCTCTACGCCCCGCCGCTGATGGACCCCGTCTACGGCTTCCAGGCGGTCAACGTCGAGGCCCAGCTGCGCCAGCCCAACAGCCTGCTGCGCTGGATCCAGCGCTTCGTCGCCCTGCGCAAGGAGCACCCGGTGTTCGGCCTCGGGTCGTACCGGACGCTGGAGACGTCGAACTCGAAGATCTTCGCCGTGCTGCGGGAGTACGAGGGCGACACGGTCCTCTGCGTCCACAACATCGCCCGCTCGGCCCAGGCGGTCGAGCTCGACCTGTCCGAGTTCGAGGGCCGCTGGCCCGAGGAGATGCTGGGCCGCACCCGCTTCCCCCGCATCGGCGAGCTGCCGTACCTGCTGACCCTCGCCCCCCGTGGGTTCTTCTGGTTCCGGCTGACCGAGGACGAGGACCCGGCCGAGCTGTTCGACGCCGCCCTCGCTCGCGCCGAGGCCGCCGCCGGAGATGAGGACGACGAGGAGGTGGGAGGATGACCACCATCGACGACGCCCTGAACGACATCGACCTGTCCGCCCTGACCGAGTGGGTCGTGGCCCAGCGCTGGTTCTCGGCCAAGTCCCGCGAGGTCCACGTCGACGTCCGGACCACGGTGCCGCTGTGCGCCGACCCGGGCGTCGGCCTGCTGATCGCCGAGGCCCGCACCCCGGCCGGCACCCACGAGCTGTTCCAGCTGGTGGTTGGGCTCGACGGTGACGACCTGGCCCTCGACGTGCTGTCGGACCCGACCCGGGCCGCCGCCCTGGCCGACCTGCTGCGGCAGGGCGGCACCGCCGGCGACGGCGACCACACCGTGTCGTTCCGCTGGGACCCCACCGCTCCGGACCTGGCCGACCCGCCGTCGGTGCGGTCGCTCAGGGCCGAGCAGTCGAACAGCTCGGTGGTGATCGACGAGACCGTGATCCTCAAGGTCTTCCGCCACCTCGAGCCGGGGGAGAACCCCGAGCTGGAGATGCTGGAGTTCCTGTCGAGCCACGGCTTCGACGCCGCTCCCGCCCTCCACGGCTGCTACTCGCTGCACGGCGACCTGATCGACGCCACCCTGGGTGTGGCCCAGGAGTTCCTGGCCGACGCGGTCGACGGCTGGGACCTGGTCCAGGACGCCCTCAAGGCCGGCACCGGCGACGACCTGGGGCCCCGGCTCGTCGAGCTGGGCGAGGTCGTGGGCCGGATGCACTCGGTGCTCGGCTCCGACGCCAGCGACCCGGACTTCGCCCCCGAGGAGGCCACCGACGAGGCCCTCCCGATCTTCATGGCCACCGTCGACGAGGAGATCGAGCAGGTCTTCTCCAAGCTCCCCGAGCACGAGGTCTTCGCCCCGATCCTCGGTCGCGGCGACGACCTGCGCGATCGCCTCCGCCGCATGGCCCAGGGCGGGTCGGTCGGGCGGCTGATCCGCCACCACGGCGACCTCCACCTCGGCCAGACCATGTTGGACGACACCCGATGGACGATCCTCGACTTCGAGGGCGAGCCGTCGCGGCCGCTGCGGGAGCGGCGCCGCAAGCGCTCGCCGCTGCGCGACGTGGCCGGGATGCTGCGCTCGTTCGCCTACGCCGCCTCGGCGGCCGAGCGGGCGGGGGCCACCCTGCCCGACGGCTGGGAGTCCTCGGCGCGGCAGTCGTTCTTGGAGGGCTACCGCTCCTCCGTCGAGCCCGCGCTGCTGCCGCCCGGCGAGGCCGCCTTCGCCCAGGTGCTGGCCATCTTCGAGCTGGAGAAGGCGATCTACGAGCTGCGCTACGAGATCGACAACCGCCCGGACTGGGCGGCGATCCCGGTGGCGGGGATCGCCCGCCTGCTGGAGCAGGAGGACGAGACCTCGTGACCCCCACCCGAACCGTGTGCGGGTTCGTGCGGTTGCGGCGTCAACTCGCACACGGAACGATCACGCCCGACCGGCTCCCGCCGAACCGTGTGCGGGTTCGTGCGGTTGCGGCGTCAACGCGCACACGGAACGGGGGTCCGACGTGAGCGGCGACGAGATCGGGTCCCTCGGGGAGCTCGACCTCCACCTGATCAACGAGGGCCGCCACCGACGTCTCCACGACGTCCTCGGCGCCCACCTCGACGAGCGCGACGGCGAGACCGGCGTGACCTTCCGGGTCTGGGCCCCCGACGCCCGGTCCGTCTCGGTGGTCGGCGACTTCACGTACTGGGACGGGGCCACGTACCCGATGGAGCCGATCGCGGCGTCCGGGGTGTGGGAGCGGTTCGTCCCCGGCATCGGCGCCGGCGAGCGCTACAAGTTCGAGGTCCACGGGGCCGACGGCTCGCTCGTCCAGCACGCCGACCCGCTGGCCCGCCAGGCGGAGGTCCCGCCGGCCACCGCGTCGATCGTCAGCGAGTCGAGCCACGAATGGCGTGACGCCGGCTGGGTCGAGCGGCGCCGCACCCTCGACCCGCAGGTCGGGCCGATGTCGATCTACGAGGTCCACCTGGGCTCGTGGCGGCGGGACCCGGCCAACCCGGACGTGCCCCTCGGCTACGCCCAGGTCGCCGACGAGCTCGCCGCCTACGTCACCGACATGGGCTTCACCCACGTCGAGCTGCTGCCGGTGATGCACCACCCGTTCAGCGGATCGTGGGGCTACCAGGTCACGTCGTTCTTCGCCCCCGAGTCGGCGTGGGGCACGCCCGACGAGCTCAAGTACCTGATCGACACGCTCCACGCCCACGGCATCGGCGTGCTGCTCGACTGGGTGCCGGCCCACTTCCCGCGGGACGAGTGGGCCCTGGCCCGCTTCGACGGCACCGAGTTGTACGAGCACGCCGGCAGCCGCGGCTCGCACCCCGACTGGGGCACCCTCGTGTTCAACCACGGGCGCCACGAGGTGCTCGGCTTCCTCCTCGCCAACGCCCTGTTCTGGCTGCAGGACATGCACGCCGACGGGCTCCGGGTCGATGCGGTGGCGTCGATGCTCTACCTCGACTACTCGCGTGAGGCGGGCCAGTGGAGCCCCAACGTCCACGGCGGCCGGGAGGACCTGGAAGCGGTCGCCTTCCTGCGCGAGGTCAACACCGTCGTCCACGCCGAGGAGCCCGGGGTCGCCTCGATCGCCGAGGAGTCCACCGCCTGGCCCGGCGTGTCCCGGCCGGTCGACACGGGCGGCCTGGGCTTCGGGTTCAAGTGGAACATGGGCTGGATGCACGACACGCTCGCCTACTTCCAGCACGAGCCGATCCACCGCCGGCACCACCACGGCGAGCTGACCTTCAGCCTCGTCTACGCCTTCGACGAGAGCTTCATCCTCCCGCTGAGCCACGACGAGGTCGTCCACGGCAAGCGCTCGCTGCTGGAGAAGATGCCCGGCGACCGCTGGCAGCAGATGGCCAACCTGCGCGCCCTCTACGCCTACATGTGGGCCCACCCGGGCAAGCAGCTGCTGTTCATGGGGGGCGAGATCGCCCAGGAACGGGAGTGGAGCGAGCAGCGCAGCCTCGACTGGCACCTGCTCGAGAAGGCCGACCACTCCGGTGTCCAGGGCCTGGTGCGCGACCTCAACCACGCCTACCGACGGCTGCCCGCCCTGTGGGAGGTCGACGGCGACCCGGCCGGCTTCACGTGGCTGGAGGCGGCCGACGCCGATCGCAGCGTGATCGCCTTCGTGCGCCACTCGGCCGACGACGGCCAGCAGGTCGTGTGCGTGGCCAACCTCACCCCGGTCCCCCGCGACGGCTACCGGGTCGGCCTCCCGGGGCCGGGCCGTTGGACCGAGGCGCTCAACACCGACGCCTCGGGCTACGGCGGGTCGAACGTCGGCAACCTGGGCGGCGTCGACGCCGAGCCGGTCCCGTGGCACGGCCAGGACCACTCGGCCCTGCTGACCCTCCCCCCTCTGGGGGTGGTCTGGTTCACCTCGCCCGCCGACGGCAGTACCACGGCGTGAGCGAGATCGAGGACGACGGCCGGCTCCCCTTCGAGCAACCCCTCGGTGCTCGGATGGTGCCAGGCACCATCCGAGCAGGGGTGGAGTTCCGGGTGTGGGCGCCCTCCGCCGACGAGGTCGTCGTGCGGGTGCTGTCCGGCGAGGCCGCCGGCGACCACGCCACCAGCGACGCCGGGATGGGCGTGCGGACGGCGACGGTGGCGGGCGCCGCGGCGGGCGACGACTACGTCTTCGTGCTCGACGGGATCGAGCTCCCGGACCCGGCCAGCCGCCACCAGCCCGAGGGCGTGCGGGGCCCGTCCCGGATCGTCGACCCCACCGCCTGGACCTGGACCGACGACGGCTTCGCCGTGCGGCCCCTCTCCGAGCATGTGGTCTACGAGCTGCACGTCGGGACCTTCAGCGAGGACGGCACCTTCGCCGGCGCCATCCCCCACCTCGCTGCCCTGGCCGACATCGGCGTGACCGCCATCGAGGTCATGCCGGTCGCCGAGTTCCCGGGCCGCTGGGGCTGGGGCTACGACGGCGTCTACCTCGGCGCAGCCCACTCGCACTACGGCGGGCCCGAGGGCTTCGCCCGGCTGGTCGACGCGGCCCACGGGCTCGGGCTGGCCGTGATCCTCGACGTGGTCCACAACCACCTCGGCTCGACCGGCGCCGAGCAGATCGCCGCCTTCGGCCCGTACTTCACCGACAAGTACACGACGTGGTGGGGCTCGGCCCTCAACTACGACGACGCCTGGTCCGACCCGGTCCGGGAGTGGGTCCTGCAGAGCGTCGAGTGGTACCTGCGCGACCTCCACGTCGACGGGCTGCGGCTCGACGCCGTCCACGCCATCTTCGACCAGGGCTCCGAGCACCTCGTCGCCGCCGTCGCCCGCCGGGCCCACGCAGCCCGGCCTGGGAGCATCGTGATCGCCGAGAGCGCCCTCAACGACCCCAAGGTGATCCGCCCGCCGGAGCTCGGGGGCTGGGGCTGCGACGCCCAGTGGGCCGACGACCTCCACCACTGCATCCGCGTCCTGGCCACCGGCGAGCGCGACGGCTACTACGCCGACTTCGGCACCGTCGCGCAGCTGGCCACCGCCCTGCACCGGCCCTACGTCCACACCGGCGGCTGGAGCCCGGCCCGGGAGAAGCGCTTCGGCGCCCCGGCCGATGACCGGCCGCCGGAGCAGTTCGTCGTCTTCACCCAGGACCACGACCAGGTCGGCAACCGGGCCCTCGGCGACCGCCTGCCCCGCGACGCCCACCTCCTCGCCGCCCTGATCGTCCTCACCTCGCCGTTCACCCCGATGCTCTTCATGGGCGAGGAGCACGGCGAGCCGGCCCCGTTCCAGTTCTTCAGCGACCACATCGACCCCGAGATCGCCGAGGCCACCCGGAAGGGCCGCAAGGAGGAGTTCGCCGCCTTCGCCGCCTTCCTCGGCGAGGACGTCCCCGACCCCCAGGACCCGGACACCTTCCGGCGCTCGAAGCTGACCCGCGAGGCCGACCCCGAGATCGTCGCCCTCTACCGCCGCCTGCTCGAGCTGCGCCGCGAGATGCCGCCCGGCGACGTCGACGAGGTGGTCTTCGACGAGGACGCTGGTTGGCTCCGCTTCCGCCGGGGACCGTTCCACGTCGTGGCGTCCTTCCGGGCCGCCACCACCGTCCCCCTGCCACCCCACGTCACCGAGGTCCTCGTGTCGACCCACCACCCCTTCGCCATCACGGACGGGGCCATCGCCCTGCCCGCCCTCGGCGGTGCCCTCCTCCGATGACCGACGTCGACGACACCACCGCGGCGCCCACCGAGGTCTGGCCGGGCAAGCCCTTCCCCCTCGGGGCCGACTGGGACGGGAAGGGCGTCAACTTCTCGCTCTTCAGCGAGAACGCCACCCGGGTCGAGCTCTGCCTGTTCGACGAGGACGGCGACGAGGAGCGCATCGAGGTCACCGATCGCACCGCCTTCAACTGGCACGTCTACGTGCCCGGGCTCGGACCGGGCACCCGCTACGGCTACCGGGTCCACGGGCCCTACCAGCCCGAGGACGGCTTCCGCTTCAACCCGGCCAAGCTGCTGATCGACCCCTACGCCAAGGCGATCGAGGGGCCGATCGACTTCGCCGCCGCCAGCGTCCTGCCCTACGTCCCGGACGACACCGAGACGGCCGACCTCGAGCCCGACGACGAGGACGACGCCGACGCCATCCCCAAGAGCCTGGTCATCGACCCCGGCTTCGACTGGGAGGGCGACCGGCGGCCCAACACGCCGTGGGAGGAGACGGTCATCTACGAGGTCCACGTCAAGGGCTTCACCGAGCAGCATCCCGACGTGCGCGACGACCTCCAGGGCACCTACGGAGGGCTCGCCTCCGACGTCGCCGTCGAGTACCTGAGGGACCTCGGCGTCACCGCCGTCGAGCTGCTGCCGATCCACCACATCGCCGACGAGAGCTTCCTCCACGACAAGGGGCTCACGAACTACTGGGGCTACTCGTCGATCGGCTTCCTCGCCCCCCACGCCGGCTACGCCGCCACCGGCTCGAACGGCGAGCAGATCCGCGAATTCAAGGGGATGGTGAAGGCCCTCCACCGGGCGGGCATCGAGGTGATCCTCGACGTCGTCTACAACCACACCGCCGAGGGCAACCACCTGGGCCCGATGCTGTCGTTCAAGGGCGTCGACAACACGTCGTACTACCGGCTCGTGCCCGACGACCCCCGCTACTACATGGACTTCACGGGCACGGGGAACTCGCTCAACGCCGTGCACCCCAGCACCCTGCGGCTGATCATGGACTCGCTGCGGTACTGGGTGATCGAGTGCCACGTCGACGGGTTCCGCTTCGACCTGGCCTCGGCCCTGGCCCGCGAGCTGTACGAGGTCGACCGGTTGTCGGCCTTCTTCGACGTGATCCACCAGGACCCGGTGCTGTCGCAGGTGAAGCTGATCGCCGAGCCGTGGGACGTCGGCCCCGGTGGCTACCAGGTCGGCAACTTCCCGGTGCTGTGGACCGAGTGGAACGGCATGTACCGCGACACGATGCGGGACTTCTGGCGGGGCCAAGCCGACTACTCCGAGTTCGCGTCCCGCCTCACCGGGTCGAGCGACCTGTACGAGTCCGACGGCCGCTCGCCGGTCGCGTCGATCAACTTCATGACCGCCCACGACGGCTTCACCCTCCACGACCTCGTCTCCTACGACCACAAGCACAACGAGGCGAACCTGGAGGACAACCAGGACGGCACCGACGACAACCGCTCGTGGAACTGCGGGGTCGAGGGGCCGACCGACGACCAGGACGTGCTCGACCTGCGGGCCCGCCAGAAGCGCAACCTGATGACCACCCTGCTGGTCAGCCAGGGCGTCCCGATGCTCCTCGGCGGCGACGAGATCTGCCGGAGCCAGGGCGGCAACAACAACGCCTGGTGCCAGGACAACGAGATCTCCTGGTTCTCCTGGGACCTCGACGACGGCGCCCGCGAGATGCGGGACTTCACCAAGCGGCTGATCGTCCTGCGCCGCGACCACCCCGTGTTCCGGCGCTCGCAGTTCTTCGAGGGCGAGTCGGCCGAGACGTCCGGCCTGCCCGACGCCTGGTGGTTCCGGCCCGACGGCCGGCGCATGACCCGGCGCGACTGGGACCGGGGCGACGGCCACGCCGTGGGCCTCTTCCTCAACGGCGACGCCCTGCTCGACCGGGACGAGCAGGGTCGCCTGATCCGCGACGACTCCTTCCTGCTGCTGGTCAACGCCCACCACGAGGACGTCCCCTTCGTGCTCCCGGCCCGCCGCTTCGGCCGGCGCTGGGACGTCGAGCTGACGACGGTCGACCCCTCGGTCCCGGCCGGCGCCTGGTCGGTCGAGCCCCGCGCCTCGGTCCCGGTCACCGCCCGCTCGATCACGATCCTCAAGCGGGTGTCCGATGGCTGAGCGGCGACCGCTCGTCGCCACCTATCGCATCCAGCTCGTCCCCGACACCATGGACCTGGAGCGGGTGCGCTCGCTCGTCCCCTACCTGCGCGACCTCGGCGTCTCGCACGTCTACCTCTCGCCGGTGCTGGCCGCCCGGTCCGGCTCGACCCACGGCTACGACCAGGTCGACCCGACGACGATCTCGGCCTCGCTCGGCGGCGAGGAGGCGTTGCGTGCGCTCGCATCGGAGATCGGCGTGATCCTCGACATCGTCCCCAACCACATGGGGATCGGCGACGAGAACCGCTGGTGGACCGACCCCGACCTCCGCGAGCGGTTCTTCGACGTCGACGCGGAGACCGGGCGCTGGCGGCGGTTCTTCGACGTCGACGAGCTGGCCGCGGTGAAGATGGAGTCCGACGAGGTCTTCGCCACCTTCCACGACACCGTGCTCCGGCTCGTGGGCGAGGGCGTGATCGACGGGCTGCGCATCGACCACCCCGACGGCCTGGCCGACCCGGCCGGCTACTTCTCCCGTCTGGCTGCCGGCGCCGGCGATGCCGACATCTGGGGCGTGAAGATCCTCCACGTGGGCGAGCCGCTGCGGCCGTGGCCGGTGTCGGGGACGGTCGGCTACGAGGTGCTCAACGACATCACCGCGCTGTTCGTCGACCCGGCCGGCGAGGACGCGCTGACCGACCTGTGGGCCTCGGTGTCCGGCGACCCCCGGCCCTTCGCCGAGGTGGCCGCCGAGGCCATGGCCGAGCAGGCGTCGACCACCTTCGTGCCGGAGATCGAGCGGCTGCACCGGGCCTGTACCGCGGCCGGGCTCGACGTCTCGGTCGAGGAGCTCACCCGGGCGGTGGCGACCTTCCCCGTCTACCGGTCCTACGTCTGGCCCGAGCGCGACGAGGTCACCGACGCCGATCGGGCCGTGATCGAGGAGGCCGACATGCCCGTCGCCCTCCTCGACGTGCTGACCCTCGACACCGACCTGACCGGGCCGGAGGTCGACGAGGTCGTCACCCGCTTCCAGCAGACGACCCCGCCGGTGACGGCCAAGGGCATCGAGGACACCGCCTTCTACCGCTACCTGCGGCTGCTGGCCCTCAACGAGGTCGGGGGCGACCCGGGCCGCTTCGGGCTCGCGGTCGACGACTTCCACGCCGCCAACGCCGCCCGGGCCGACCGCTGGCCGCGGAACCTGGTCATCTCCTCGACCCACGACACCAAGCGCTCGGCCGACGTGCGGGCCCGGCTCGGGCTGCTGGCCGGCCGGGCGTCCGAGTGGGCCGAGCTGGTCCACTCCTGGAGGGACGTCACCGCCGACCTCGTCGTCGACGGTGCCCCCGACGGCGCCGAGCAGCTGCTGGTCTTCCAGACCCTGCTGGGGGCGTGGCCCCTGTCCGAGGAGCGGCTGGCCGAGTACCTGACCAAGGCACTGCGCGAGGGCAAGCGCAACACGACGTGGGTCGACGTCGACGAGGCGTGGGAGGAGCGGGTCCAGGCCTACGCCGCCGCCCTGCTCACCCACCGCCCGTTCCTCGACACCTTCCTCCCCTTCCAGGTGGAGATCGCCGCCGAGGGTGCTCTCGTCTCGCTGGCCCAGGTGCTGCTCAAGCTCACCGTCCCGGGGGTGCCCGACATCTACCAGGGCGACGAGCTGGAGGACCTGTCGCTGGTCGACCCCGACAACCGCCGGCCGGTCGACTGGGACGCCCGGGCCGCCGCCGTCGCCGCCGACGACCCACCGCCCAAGCTGGCCCTGATCCGGGCCGGGCTGGCGCTGCGGGCCCGCCGCCCCGAGGCCTTCGCCGGCGCCTACCGACCGCTCGCCGCCGGCCCGGACGTGTGCGCCTTCACCCGGGGCGCCGACGAGGTCGCCGTCGTGGTCCCGCTCCGCCCCGGCGCCGAAACCCTTGAGGTCACCCTCCCCCGGACCGACTGGCGGGAGGTGATCGAACTCCCCGGCGGGCTCCGCCTCCTCGAACAGGACGTGTGATGCGCGTCGTGGTGACGGTGGTGGCGGCGCTGGTGGTCGTGGGCCTGGCCGGCGTCGGCTGGCTGCTGACCCGCCCCGGGACGTCGAAGGCGTGCACCCTGGGCATGTCGATCGACGAGGTGGGCGGGCCCACGCCCGAGGCGGCCCGGACCCGCTGGGCGTCCGAGCTCGACCTCGACTACGACGTCGAGCAGCCCGACGAGGTGGGGGCCCAGGGTGACCGGGTCACGGCCATCTACTTCTACGAGCGCCCGGACCTGGCCTCCGTCGAGGGCGACCGCACCTACTACCACGAGGTCGTGACCGAGCGGCGGGCCGAGGACGACTGGCGCGTGGTCAGCGCCAACACGTGCTCGTCCTGGGACGGCTGACCTACCTCGGCTTGGTCGCCAGGCCGGAGCCGAGCGGGCAGTAGCCGATCGGCGTGCTGGTGCCGGGGGCGTTGGCCGGCTTGCTCCGCGGCGTCGGGGCGTTGGGGACGTCGTGGCAGCCGTCCTCCATGTCGAAGATCGCCTGCGGGTAGCGGATGCAGGGGTGCATGGGGGCGAAGACGTCGGCCTCGTACTCCAGGTCGTCGACGACCCAGAGGTGGAGCATGTAGTAGCGCTCCATGTTCAGGTTGATCCCGTTCACCTGGGCGCAGCCGGCGTCGCTGGTGTTGATCCCGATGATGGTCGGGTTCGTCTTGCGGATGCAGAGGCGGGGGTGGTGGTGCCACCGGTCGACGCCGCCGGGGAAGCCCTCGGGCGGGCCGGTGGTGGAGCGGACGTACCAGGACATGCCGACCAGCTCGGCGTTCGGCCCGTCGTTGTCGTACTGGAGGGTGTTGGGCTGGGTCGGGTCGAAGGTCGCCGTGCCCGGGAGGATCGGGTCGTGGCGGTCGAACGACGGGCTGCTCAGCTGGGCCTCGGTGAACATCCCCTTGCCGTGGTGGGTGCCCATCCCCGAGAAGTAGTCGAACGAGACCGTCCACCCGGCCGCCTCGGCGCTGGCCCGGGTCGGGTACTGCTGGGCGAAGGCCTTGGCCTGGGCCATGTACCCCGCGAGCTGCTCGCACTGGGCCGGCCGGAGGTCCTTGCGGAGCCGCCCGGCGTAGAAGTCGACCGTGCCCATGCCCGGCCCCGTCACCGAGTTGTAGGCCCGGGGTGCGCAGTACCAGGGCGTGGGCTCGGGCTCGGCGTCCTGGGCCGGTGGGGCCGGCGTCGGCACCGGCTCGCAGGCGATCGCCCCGACCGCCAGGACGAGGCCGACGACCGCCAGCCTGATCGTGTGCCCGTGCCTCATGATGACCCTCCCGCGGTCGCCGCCGCCCGTGACCCTAGTCACCCACGGCGCTCGCTACCGTCGCGGGGGTGACGACGTACGAGGTCGGTGGGCGGACCGTCGAGATCACCCACCCCGACCGCGTGCTCTTCCCCGACGACGGGCTGACCAAGGCGGACCTGGCCGAGTACCACCACCGGGTCGCCCCCACGCTCGTCCGCCACCTGGCCGACCGGCCCCTGATGCTCCAGCGCTTCCCCGAGGGCATCGGCGGCCAGGGGTTCTACCAGAAGGAGGCCGGGCGGGGCGTGCCCTCGTGGGTGCGCACCTTCGAGGCCCGCAAGGAGGGCGGCTCGGTCAACCACCCGGTCGTGGACGACGAGGCCGCCCTCCTGGCCCTGACCAACCTCGGCACCATCTCCTTCCACCGCTGGCCCAGCCGGGTCGACGACCTGGAGCACCCCGACCTCCTGCTCGTCGACCTCGACCCGTCGTCCGACGACTTCGAGGACGTGCGCCGGGCGGCCCGCTGGACCCGGGAGGTGCTCGAGGAGCTCGACCTGGCCGCCTACCTCCAGGTCACCGGGTCCCGGGGCATCCACGTCGTCACGCCGGTCGACCGGGGCGCGCCCACCGAGGCGGCCGCCACCTTCGCCCACAACGTCGCCCACCTCCTCTCCCTCCGGCACCCCGAGCACCTGACCGCCGAGGGCCGCAAGGCCAAGCGCAAGGGCCGGCTCTACGTCGACGTGGCCCGCAACGGCTGGGCCCAGACGGCGGTGGCGCCCTACTCGGTCCGGCCCCGCCCCGGCGCGCCGGTGGCCACGCCGATCACCTGGGACGAGCTCGACGACCCCGA
Organism: Iamia sp.; assembly: GCA_052038315.1. Classification (GTDB taxonomy): domain Bacteria; phylum Actinomycetota; class Acidimicrobiia; order Acidimicrobiales; family Iamiaceae; genus Iamia. The sequence goes on along the minus strand of JBQGCF010000136.1, from coordinate 1,007 downwards.
CCTCCGCCCCGACGGCTTCACCGTGGCGACCGTCCCCGAGCGGCTCGACCGGGGCGACGACCCCTGGACCGGCATGGCCCGCCACGCCCGCTCCCTCAAGACCCGCTGGGAGCACCTCCAGACCCTCCTCGACGAGGCCACCGGGTAGGCCACCCACCTGGGGGTGACGGGAGGTCGGCGGCGGGTCGGCCGTACGGTCCGAGGACATGACGGATGCGGGGTGGACGGCCATCGACCCGAGTCGGGGCCCGGTCCCCACCGGCGGCCCGCCGGCCCCGCCCGAGCGCCACGAGGCCCGGCGGGCCCGTCTGGCCGTGGTGGCGATCGGTGCCGGCGGGCTGGCCGTCGACCTGGGGCTGCGGGGCGGCGGCATCGGGCTGGGATCGAGCGTCGCCCTCGGCGTCGTCGCCGTCGCCGTGCTGGCTGCGGCCCGCCACCGGACGGCGCAGACGTGGGCCCTCACCGGCGTGATCCTCGTCCTGGCCGGCTTCCTCGCCGTGCGCACCAGCCCGTGGATCGTCGTCCTCGACTGGCTCGTGGTCCTCGCCCTGCTGGGCCTGACGGCGACGCCCCGCGCCGGCGTCCCGGCCTTCGACCAGTCGCTCCCCGCCCTCGCCCGGCGGGTGACGTTCCCGTGGCTGCTCACCCCGGCCACGGCGATCCTCGAGCCGATCGACGTGGCCCGGACCATCGGCCGGTCGCGGCAGCACCGGCGCCAGGTCCGCTCCCAGGGCCAGGAGGTCGCCCCCAAGGAGCGGTCCGGCATCGCCCCGGCCGTCCTCCGGGGCCTGCTGCTGGCCCTGCCGATCGTCCTCGGGCTCGGGCTGCTGCTCGGCTCGGCCGACGCCGTCTTCGCCTCCTTCTTCTCGATCCCCACGCCCGACGTCGGGGTCGAGTCCCTGGTCGTCCACGTGTTCCTCCTCGGCATCGGGGCCGCCGTCGGGGCCCCCCGGGGCGGCGCCGCCCGCCCGGTGTATACCCACCCCCCGCGCCACCGCCCGCCCCCC
>JBQGCF010000135.1:0-7647 GCA_052038315.1 Iamia sp. | reverse complement strand
CTACGGCCCGCCGCCGGGCGGCTACGCGGCGCCGACCGGCTACGGCGGTGCTCCGGTCCCGCCGGCCCCGGCGCCCGCCGCGCCCCGCCGCAGCCCCGGACGCATCCTCGCCCGGGCCCTCGTCGTCCTCGTCGTGATCGGCGCCCTGGCCGGCCTCGCCGCGTGGGGCCTGGCCAACCGGTCGAGCGCCGAGGAGTGGAAGGAGCGCAGCGAGCGGGCCGACGCCGACCTGCGCGAGGGTCTGGCCCGCGTCGAGGCCACCAGCGCCGACCTGGCCGACGCCGAGAGCCGCCTGCGCGACCTGGCCAGCGAGAACGCCGGGTCGACCGACCGCAACCGCATCCTCTCGGAGATCGTGGCCCAGGCCCCGGCCGTCACCGCCGCCCTGGCCGAGTGCCAGCAGGAGACCACCGACCTGGCCAACGACATCATCGCCTCGTCCGGCGACCCGGCCGCCATCCCCGGCCTCCAGGACCGGGTCGACGAGGTGAACTCCATCTGCGCCACCGCCCTCGAGCAGGCCGAGGCGCTGGAGACGGCCATCGAGGGCCTGGGGATCTGACGTGCGCCGCCCCGTGCACCGCCCTGTGCCCTGCGCCGTCGTCGCCCTGCTCGCCGTCGCCCTGGTGGCCTTGGGCGGTGGTTGCGTCGCCCCGCCGAGCGAGCCCGAGGTCGACACCTCGATCCTCGACGCGCCGGTGGAGGTCGACCCCCGCGCCTACACCGTGCGCATCCGCGCCCAGACCTGCGAGGGACTCGGCGTCGGCTCCGGCTTCCTGCTCGACGCCACGACGATCGTGACCAACCGCCACGTCGTCGAGGGGGCCGAGGTCCTGGAGGTCGAGACGTCCGAGGGTGCCGACCTCACCGTCGAGGTGGCCGACCAGGGGCTGCTGGCCGACCTCGCGGTGGTGCACCTGTCCGGGTCGATGGACGCGGCCATGACCGACCTGCCCCACGCCACCCTCGCCCCGACCAACCCCGAGCCCGGCACCCCGCTCCGGGCCGTCGGCTACCCCGAGGGCGGGCCGCTGACGGTCACCGAGGGCGTCGTCGAGGACTTCGTGGCCGACCCGCAGCTGGGCAACCTCTCGAAGGTGATCCGCTCCGACGTCGAGATCCACCCCGGCAACAGCGGTGGCCCGGCCGTCAGCGATCGGAACGAGGTGGTGGGCGTCGTCTACGCCATCGAGGTGGCCACCGAGAAGTCGCTGATCGTCCCGGTCGACACGCTCCGGCGGCTGCTCGAGGACGACGAGGGCGTCGAGAGCGTCCGGGGCTGCTGACCGTTACAGCTCGCCGACGGCGAGGAGCGAGCGGACCTCGTCGGCCCGCACCCGCACGGCGGGCAGGTCGCCCAGCCGGTCGAGCCCGCGCAGCGGCTGGGCCATGCGGTTGTTGCCGGCGAAGGTCCGCCGGTGGCGGTCGAGGAAGTCCCAGTAGAGGGTGGTGAAGGGGCAGGCGTCGTCACCGGTGCGCCGCTTCGGGTCGTAGCGGCAGTCCCGGCAGTGGTCGCTCATGCGGTTGATGTAGGCCCCGCCCGAGACGTAGGGCTTGGTGGCCATCCGGCCGCCGTCGGCGTGCATCCCCATCCCGAGGACGTTGGGCAGCATCACCCACTCCTGGCCGTCGACGAAGGAGTCGGTCATCCACCGCACGACCTCCTGGGGCCGGATGCCGGCGAGGGTGCTCAGGTTGGCCAGCACCATCAGCCGCTGGATGTGGTGGACCCAGCCGTGGTCCCGCACGCCGGTGAGGGCGACGCGCAGGCACTCCATGTGGGTGGCCTCGTCGGGATCGGACGCCGTGAACGCCGGCGGGAGCGAGCGCTGGGCCCGCAGCGCGTTGACGTCCCACCCGTCGGGCATCCAGAGCCAGTAGAGGCCCCACACGTACTCCCGCCACCCGATCACCTGGCGGATGAAGCCCTCGGCCGAGGCGAGCGGGACGGTGCCGGCCCGGTACGCCTCCTCGGCCGCGTCGGCCACCTCGCCCGGCAGCAGCAGGCCGATGTTGAGCGGCGCCGACAGCAGGGTGTGGGCCATCTGCGGGACGGCGCCGAGCATGGCGTCCTCGTGCGGGCCGAAGCGGGGGAGGACCTCCTCGACGGCGTGGCGGAGGCGGGCGAGGGCCTGGCGCCGGCTGGTCGGCCACCACCCGTCGGGCGGGGCGCCGAAGGCGGCGGGCCCGAGGTCGGCCAGGGCGGCGGCGTCGAGCTCGTCGAGCGTGCTGGTGACCGGGCGGGGCCAGCCCTCGGCCCGGTCGGCGCCCTTCGGCGGGGGCTCCCGGTTCTCGGCGTCGAAGCTCCAGCGGCCGCCGGCCGGCCGATCGCCGTCCATCAGGTAGCCGAGCCGCTCGCGCTGCCAGCGGTAGAACCCGTCCATCACCAGGCGCCGGTCGCCCCGGTCGCGTGCCCAGGCGGCGAAGTCGTCCTCGTGGCACAGGAACTGGTCGGACCGCACCTGCTCGACGTCGTGGGCGTCGAGCACCCGCCGGGCGCGCCACGACAGCGGTTCGGTGGCGACGACATCGGTGGCGCGGTACCGGGCCCGGTGGGCGGCCAGGCCGGCGGCGAGGGTGTCGGCCTGGCGCACGTCGACGGTGAAGCCGGCCCGCTCCAGCTCGAGGGCGAAGCGGCGCATGGCGGTCAGGACCATGTGGCCCCGCTGGCGGTGCTTGGCCGCGTCGAGGAGGCGACGGGACTCGACGAGGAGGATGCGGTCGTCGTCCGGGTCGGCGTCGGCCAGCGCCCCGATGCGGCGGTTCAGCTGGTCGCCGAAGACCCAGATCGTGCGGCTCACCCGCCCGCCCTGCCCCGGTCGTGCTGCCGGCACCCGCCAGCACATTCGGCTGATTGGTTGGTCAGGAGAATCCACTCCTACGATCCGGCGATGGCCGCTGCCCCGTCCACCCGGGTGACCGAGATGGTCGCCGCCCTCACCCTCGACGAGAAGGCCGGGCTGACCGCCGGCGTCGACTTCTGGTCGACGCTGCCGGTGCCGCGGGTCGGGCTGCCGCGGGTGCGGGTCACCGACGGGCCGAACGGCGCCCGCGGCCCGGTGACCCGGGGCGAGGGCGGGCTGCGCGCCGTCTGCGTCCCGTGCGGCACCGCCCTGGGGGCGTCGTGGGACGTCGACCTGCTGGAGCGGGTCGGGGTCATGCTGGGCACCGAGGCCCGGCGCAAGGCGTGCCGGGTGCTGCTCGCCCCGACGGTCAACATCCACCGGTCGCCGCTCGCCGGGCGCAACTTCGAGTGCTACTCCGAGGACCCGCTCCTCTCGGGTCGGGCCGCGGCCGCCTTCGTCCAGGGCGTGCAGAGCCAGGACGTGGCCACCACGGTCAAGCACCTCGTGGCCAACGACGCCGAGCACCAGCGCACGTCGATGAGCTCCGAGGTCGACGAGCGCACGCTGCGGGAGATCTACCTGCTGCCCTTCGAGCTGGCCGTCCGGGACGGCGGCAGCCTCGGCGTGATGACGAGCTACAACCGGCTCAACGGCATCTGGTGCACCGAGGACGAAGGCCTGCTGCGCGGCATCCTGCGCGACGAGTGGGGCTTCGAGGGCTTCGTCGTGACCGACTGGTACGGCGTCACCACCACCGAGGTCTCGGCGGCCGCCGGCGTCGACCTGGAGATGCCCGGGCCGGGTCGGGCCTTCGGGGCACCGCTGGCCGAGGCGGTGGCGGCCGGGACGGTGGCCGAGGCCGACGTCGACGCGCAGGTGGGCCGGCTGCTGTCGGTGTTCGAGCGGGTCGGCGCCCTCGACGACACCGGGGAGGAGGAGCCGGGCGAGGCCGACGAGCCGGCCGACCGTGAGCTCGCCCTGGAGGCGGCGGTCGCCGGCACCGTGCTGCTCACCAACGACGGCACCCTGCCCCTCGATCGCTCGGCCCTGCGCCGGGTCGCGGTCATCGGGCCCAACGCGGCCAAGGCGGTGATCATGGGCGGGGGCTCGTCGCACGTCGAGCCCTTCGCCGTCAGCACGCCGCTCCAGGCGCTGACCGAGCACCTCGGCCCGGACGTCGGCGTCGTCCACGAGCCCGGCGTCGACATCACCCGGGCGGCGCCGACCCTCCGCGGCGAGGTCGCGGTGACCTACTTCGCCGGCGCCGAGCCCGGCGACGAGGAGGTGAAGGCCGACCGCCTCACCTCGCTCCAGCTGATCAGCTTCGGGCCGCCGGCCGGCGTGGGCCCCGCCTTCACCGCCCGGGCGACGACGACGTTCACCCCCGAGCGCACCGGGCCCCACCTCTTCTCCCTCGCCCAGGCCGGAGGGGCCCGGCTCACCGTCGCCGGCACGGTCGTGCGCGACGGCATCGCCGAGCCGCTGCCCGCCGGGCGCTCCTTCATGGGCTTCGGCAGCAAGGAGGTGCAGGAGACGGTCGAGCTGGTGGCCGGCGAGCCGGTCGAGGTCGTCGTCGACTACACCTCGGCCCGCGCCGCCGGCGGCGTGTACGGGGTGAAGGTCGGCGTGCGCGCCCTGCTGCCCGTCGACGCCGTCGAGCAGGCCGTGGCCGCGGCGGCCGCCGCCGACGTGGCCGTCGTGGTGGTCGGCACCGACGACGAGTGGGAGTCCGAGGGCTTCGACCGGCGGTCGATGGACCTGCCCGGCGAGCAGGACGCCCTGATCCGCTCGGTCGCCGCCGCCAACCCCCGCACGGTCGTGGTGGTCAACGCCGGGGCGCCGGTCACCATGGACTGGGTCGACGACGTCGCCGCCGTGGCCCAGGTGTGGTTCGGCGGGCAGGCCATGGCCGAGGCCATCGCCCGGGTCCTCACCGGTGACGCCGAGCCCGGCGGCCGCCTGCCCACCACCGTCCCGCTCCGGCTGGAGCACAACCCGTCGTGGGGCTCGTTCCCCGGCGACCACGACCGGCACCGCTACGGCGAGGGGGTCTTCGTCGGGTACCGCTGGTACCAGAGCCGGCACCTCCCGGTCCGGTTCCCCTTCGGCCATGGCCTCTCGTACACGACCTTCGAGATCGGTGCGCCGACCGTGGCGCCGACCTTCACGATCGGCGGCTCGCTCGTCGTCGAGGTGCCGGTCACCAACACCGGCGACCGCGCCGGCAGCGAGGTCGTCCAGGTCTACGTCGCCCCGCCCGCCCGCAGCGAGGTGCCCCGCCCGGTGCAGGAGCTCAAGGCCTTCGCCAAGGTCCACCTGGCGCCGGGCGAGTCCACCGTCGCCCGGCTCGAGCTGGACGATCGGTCCTTCGCCTGGTGGGACACCGGCACCGAGGGCCACGCCGCGGTGGTCGACCGGCTCCCGCTCAAGCCGCCGGGCATGACGGCCGAGGTGCGCCGCCCCGGTTGGCGGGTCGAGCCCGGCACCTACGCCCTCCGCATCGGCCGCTCCGCCGACGCCATCGCCCACACCGTCCCCGTCTCGGTGTCGGCAGGGGAGGCGTAGCCTCGCGGCCATGTCGTGGAAGGCGACCCGCTACGCGCCACCGGCGCCCGGCCCCCGCCACACCGCCGACTGGTACGACCAGGGTGGTGAGGACGTGGTGCTGGACGCCGGCGACCGCCTCTTCGTGCCGTGCCGGGGCGGGCCCTCGCTCAGCCGGGCGGAGACGTTCCCGCCCCGGCTCGAGATCCCCGAGCGGGGCGGGACCTACGTCCTCCTCGACGTCGGCCCGCGGGCCGACTGGGTCTACGAGTTCGTCCCTGCCGGCTAGCAGGGGTTGAACGACTGCTTGACGATGTCGAAGTCGCCGGAGCCGTCGGCCGGCACCACCGCCACCTCGACCAGGGTGGTGTTGAGCGTGTTGGTGAGGTGGACCACGCCGTCGCCCGGACCTGCGTCGGCCTTCCCGCTGGTCTCGGCGCCGCCGTTGAGCGAGATGAAGATGTGGTGGTCCTCGGTGTTCGCCGGGTCGGCCGTGACCAGGACCTGGGTCCGGTAGTCGCTCGAGCCGACGTGGTCGGCCTCGCCCTTGCAGGTCCGGGTGATGGAGACCTGGCTGACCTTGCCGTCGAAGGAGACGTCGCAGCCGGTGAGGGCCAGGACGAGTCCGACCGCTCCGGCCGCAGCCGTGAGCCGTCGGGTGGTGGTTCCGCGCTTCATGTGAGCCCCTCCCAGGGTTCGCCCGGCGGGAGGCCGCTTCCCCCCCGCCGCCGGGAACCCTACGCCTTGGCGCGCTATGCCGCCTGGAGGATGTGCACGCCGCAGGCCGAGCCGAGGCCGATCACGTGGGCCAGGCCGGTGCGGGCGCCCTCGATCTGGCGATCGCCGGCCTCGCCCCGGAGGTGGTGGCAGATCTCCCAGACGTTGGCGATGCCCGTGGCCGAGATCGGGTGCCCCTTCGACTGGAGACCGCCCGAGACGTTGACCGGGATGCGCCCGTCGCGCCACGTCGCACCGGAGTCGAACAGGTCGACGGCGCCGCCCGGCTCGCAGAGCTGGAGGTTGTCGTAGTGGACCAGCTCGGCGGTGGCGAAGCAGTCGTGCAGCTCGACCAGGTCGAGGTCGTCGGGGCCGACGCCCGCCGCCTCGTAGGCCTGGGTGGCGGCCGCCCGGGTGAGCGTGTTGACGTCGGGGAGGACCTGGCAGCCCTCGGTCCACGGGTCGGAGGTGAGCACCGAGGCGGCGATCTTCACGGCCCGCCGCTGCTGCTCGTCCGACAGGGTCGCCAGCTTCTCGCCGGTGACCACCACGGCGGCGGCGGCGCCGTCGCAGTTGGCCGAGCACATGGGCCGGGTGTTCGGGTAGGCGACCATGTGGTCGCCCATGATCTGCTCCAGGCTCATCGCCTTGGTGTAGGCGGCCAGCGGGTTGAGGGTGCTGTGCGAGTGGTTCTTCTCGCTGATCTTGGCGAACAGCTCGAACGGCGCGCCGCCGTAGGCGTGCTCGTGGAGGTACTGCATGCCGATCTGGGCGAAGGTGCCCGGCATGGTGGCGGTGCCGATGCGCCCGTCGGTCGGGGCGATGGCGCCGACCCGGCCCTTCGGCGTCCACTCGTCGGCCGTCTCCTTGCGGCTGCCCCCGGCGAGGAGGCCGGCGCCGGCCAGCTTCTCGACGCCGACGGCGAGGCCGATCGAGCACTCGCCGGCCTTGAGGGCCATGATCGCCGTGCGCAGGGCGGTGGCCCCGGTCGCACAGGCGTTGGACACGTTGTAGACGGGGATGCCGGTCTGGCCGATCTGCTTCTGCAGGCCCTGGCCGAAGCCGAGGCCCTGGCCCATCAGGTTGCCGGCGGCCAGCACGCCGACGTCGGCCATGGTGACCCCGCCGTCGGCCAGCGCGGCGAGGGCGGCCTCGGCGCCGAGGTCGAAGGTGTCGAGGTCGGGGTGCTTCCCGAACCTCGTCATCGAGATGCCGAGGATGTAGATCGCATCGCGGTCGATGGCCATCAGGACGCTCCTTCGATCGGGGTGAACCCGAAGCCGACGCCCTCGGCGCCGGCGGAGTCGGGTCCCATGGAGTAGGTGGCCAGGCGGACCTTCTGGCCGAGGTGGACGTGCTCGGGGCTGGGGGTGACGTCGATCAGGTTGGCCTGCACCGTCGTGCCGCCGACGTCGAGGGTGGCGGCCACGAAGGGGACGTCGACGCCGGGGGCGGCGAAGGTGACGATCGTGTAGGCCGACACGGTGCCCTCGGTGGGCAGGTCGGCGTCGGCGAACGACGTGCCCGAGCACGAGGCGCA
>JBQGCF010000134.1:0-1691 GCA_052038315.1 Iamia sp. | reverse complement strand
CCTCCACTACCGGGAGGGCGGGATCAACGACGACTTCCCGTTCCTGCTCGGCCACGAGGCGGCCGGGATCGTCGAGGCGGTGGGCGACGACGTCACCGACATCGCCCCGGGCGACTTCGTCGTCCTCAACTGGCGGGCCGTCTGCGGCGAGTGCCGGGCCTGCAAGCGGGGGCGGCCGCACCTGTGCTTCGCCACCCACAACGCCACCCAGAAGATGACCCTCGACGGGGTCGAGCTGTCGCCCGCCCTCGGCATCGGTGCCTTCGCCGAGAAGACCCTCGTCGCCGCCGGCCAGGCCACCAAGGTCGACCCGGCGGCCCGGCCCGAGGCGGTCGGCCAGCTCGGCTGCGGCGTGATGGCCGGGCTCGGCGCCGCCATCAACACCGGCGGGGTCACCGCCGCCGACACCGTCGCCGTCTTCGGCTGTGGCGGGGTGGGCGACGCCGCCATCGCCGGGGCCCGCCTCGTCGGGGCCCGCACGATCATCGCCGTCGACCTCGACCCCAAGAAGCTGGAGTGGGCGTCGTCGTTCGGCGCCACCCACACGGTCGACGCCTCGTCCACCGACCCGGTCGAGGAGATCCGCTCGCTGACGGGCGGCTTCGGCGCCGACGTCGTCATCGAGGCCGTCGGCCACCCGGCGGTGTTCGAGCAGGCCTTCCACGCCCGGGACCTGGCCGGCACGGTCGTGCAGGTCGGCGTGCCCAACCCCGAGATGCGGATCGACATCCCGATGATCGACTTCTTCGGCCGGGGCGGCGCCCTCAAGCCGTCGTGGTACGGCGACTGCCTGCCCAGCCGGGACTTCCCGCTCTACACCGACCTGTACCTGCAGGGGCGTCTCGACCTGGACGCCTTCGTCAGCGAGACCATCCCCCTCGACGGGGTGGAGGAGGCGTTCCACAAGATGGAGAAGGGCGAGGTCCTGCGCTCGGTCGTGGTGATCGAGGGGAGCGACTGATGGGAACGGCGGGACGCGGCGCGGACGGCGGGCCTCGGGTCGACAAGGTCGTCACCAGCGGCACCTTCTCGATCGACGGCGAGGACTTCGACGTCGACAACAACATCTGGATCGTCGGCGACGACGAGGAGTGCATCGTCATCGACGCGGCCCACGACCACGAGCCGATCGTGGCGGGGGTCGACGGGCGCAGGGTCGTGGCCATCGTCTGCACCCACGGCCACAACGACCACATCAACGCCGCGCCGGCGCTGGCCGACGCGGTCGGGGCCCCGATCTGGATGCACCCGGCCGACACGATGATGTGGGAGCAGGTGCACCCCGATCGCCCGGTGGACGCCCCGCTGGTCGACGGCCAGGTCATCGCCGTCGCCGGCCGCAAGATCAAGGTGATCCACACGCCCGGCCACAGCCCCGGCGGCTGCTCGCTGCTCGACGCCGCCGCCGGCCTGCTCTTCTCGGGCGACACCCTGTTCCACGGCGGCCCCGGTGCGACCGGTCGGAGCTACTCCAGCTTCACCACGATCATCGACAGCATCCAGGACCGGCTCCTGCCCCTCCCGGACGAGACGGTGGTCCACACCGGCCACGGCGACGACACCACCATCGGCGTCGAAGCCCCCGACCTCGACGCCTGGATCGCCCGAGGCCACTGACGACACCGCTTCTAGCGGCCCAGATCCGGCGCCCCGCCCCCGCACGGGATCCAGAACCGTTTACCGGGGGGCGT
>JBQGCF010000133.1:0-13488 GCA_052038315.1 Iamia sp. | reverse complement strand
CTAACTTGGAGCGCCGCAAAGCGCTTTGGGGGGTGTGGCGCAAAATTTTGGTTTTTGGGGTGGGGGGGTGGGGGGGGTGGGTTTGGTGGGTGATGGGGGTCGGTAGGGTCGCGGGGATGGGGCGACGGCTCTCCCAGCTGGCCTCGTTGCCGGTCACGACGATCTCGGGGGTGGGGCCCAAGGCGGCGGCCGGGCTCGACGAGGCGTTCGGGATCACGAGCGTGCTCGACCTGCTCACGCACTACCCGCGGCGCTGGATCGACCGGACCAAGGAGGCCCGCATCCGGGACCTCCGCCCCGGCGACGAGGCGATGGTGGTGGGCACCGTGCGGCGCATCCAGTCCCGGCGCACCCGGGGTCGCCCGCCCCGCACGCTGGTCACCGCCGACATCTCCGACGGCTCGGGCCACCTGAAGGTCACCTTCTTCAACCAGGGCTGGCGCGAGCGGCAGCTGCCGGCCGGCACCCAGTGCGTGCTGTTCGGGAAGGTCGACGCCTACCGGGGCGAGGTCCAGATGACCAACCCCCTCGTCGACCTGCTCGGCGACCAGACGGGGAAGATCGTGCCCGTCTACCCGCAGTCGGAGAAGGTCCGGGTGACCAGCCAGGACGTCGGTCGCTGGATGACCGAGGTCCTCGACCGGGCCAAGGAGTTCGCCGAGCCGCTCCCGCCGTGGGTGACCGAGGAGCACACGCTCGCCGACCGCACCCGCGCCTTCCACGGCATCCACCACCCGGAGGACCAGGCCGACATCGCGGTGGCCCGCAAGCGGCTGGTCTTCGACGAGCTGCTGCGGGTGCAGCTGGCCCTGATCCTCCGCAAGCGGGCCCTCGAGCGGGTCACCAAGGGCATCGAGCACACCGTCGAGGTCGACGACCCGGACCGGCGGCTCGTCGAGCGGTTCCACGAGAGCCTGCCGTTCCCGCTCACCGGCGCCCAGCAGCGGGTGATCGACGAGATCACCGCCGACCTGGCCGCCCCCCACCCGATGCACCGCCTGCTCCAGGGCGACGTCGGCGCCGGCAAGACGGTCGTCGCCCTGAGTGCCCTCCTCGTCGCCGTCCAGGGTGGGCACCAGGGCGCGCTGATGGCGCCGACCGAGGTCCTGGCCGAGCAGCACCACCTCGGCATCCGGGCCCTGCTCGAGGGGCTGGCCGTGCCCGACCCCACCAGCCTCCTCGGTGACCGCCCCGTCGGCGTCGAGCTGCTGACCGCCCGCAGCACCGCCGGCGACCGCAAGCGCATCGCCGCCGGGCTGGCCCAGGGGACGGTCGACATCGTCATCGGCACCCACGCCCTCATCCAGGGCACGGTCGCCTTCCGGGACCTGGGCGTGGTCGTGGTCGACGAGCAGCACCGCTTCGGCGTCGAGCAGCGGGCGGCGCTGCGGGAGCAGGGGGCCGGCGCCGTCACCCCGGACGTCCTGGTGATGACGGCCACGCCGATCCCCCGGACGGCGGCCATGACCGTCTACGGCGACCTCGACGTGTCGGTCCTCGACGAGCTGCCGCCCGGCCGCACGCCGATCACCACGCACTGGGTCCGGACCGAGATCCCCGACGAGGAGGACGAGGACCACGACCCGAGCATGGAGCCCGACCCCGAGGACGCCGTGTGGGCCGCGGTGCGGGCCGAGGTGGCGGCGGGGCGCCAGGCCTACGTCGTATGCCCGCTGATCGAGGACTCCGACAAGCTCGAGGCCGCCTCCGCCGAGGAGACCTTCGACCGCCTCACCTTCCAGCCCGACGGCGAGCTGGCCGACCTCACCGTCGAGCTGCTCCACGGCCGGGTCCCGGCGGCCGAGAAGGAGGCGATCATGGAGCGCTTCCGCAGCGGCCGGACCGACGTCCTCGTCGCCACGACCGTGATCGAGGTCGGCGTCGACGTCCCCAACGCCACCGTGATGGTCGTGCTCGACGCCGACCGCTTCGGCATCGCCCAGCTCCACCAGCTGCGCGGCCGGGTCGGGCGGGGCGCCCACGCCAGCACCTGCTACCTGCTCGGGGCGGGCACGACCGAGGAGGGGGTCGCCCGGCTGGAGGCCATGGTCCGCACGACCGACGGCTTCGAGCTGGCCGAGGTCGACCTCGACCTGCGGGGCGAGGGCACGCTGATGGGCGGCCGCCAGAAGGGCCGGAGCGACCTCAAGCTGGCCTCCCTGCGGCGGGACCGGGAGTGGGTCGCCAAGGCCCGGGACGTGGCCATCGCCCTGGTCGACGCCGACCCCGACCTGGCCGGCAGCCCGCTCCTCGCCGACGAGGTCAGCCTCTTCCTCGGCGAGGAGGAGCAGGACTTCCTGCTCAAGGGATGACCCGCTCCGCATGACCCGCTCCGCATGATCAGGCGCATCGCCCGCCGTCACGGCGGCCCCGTCCTCGGGCTCCTCGTCGTGGCCACCGCCTGGTCGCTGCTCAACCTCCGGGACGTGCTCGACCGGTGGTCGACGGCGGTCCCGACCCGGCTCGACAACCGCTTCCAGGCCTGGGTGATCCACTGGGTCCAGGGCTGGATGACGGGCGAGCACGGGCTCTACGACGCCGCCACCTTCCACCCCGCGCCCGACTCGCTGACCTTCTCCGACCACCTGATCGGCCTGGGCGCCGTGCTGCTGCCGCTGAAGCTGCTGGGGCTGAGCCCGGCGGCGGTGTTCAACACCGGGCTGGTGCTCGGCGTGGTGGCCGACGCCCTGGCCGCCTACCTGATGGGCTTCGTGCTGACCCGGCGGCGCTCGGCCGGGCTGGTCGCCGCCGCCGTCTTCGCCCTCGGCCCGGTGCCGTGGCTGGCGACGATGCACATCAACCTGGTGTGGCGGCCCGGCCTCCCGCTGATCGTGGCCCTGCTGTGGGTGCTGGCCGACCGGGCGTCGGGGCGCGACGTGTGGGAGTCGGTGCCCGGCGACCGCATCCTCCTCGTCGGGCTGTTCGCCACCGTCGCCTGGCAGGGCCTGCTCTCGTACTTCTACGCCGTCTTCGTGCTGCTGGTGGTCGTGCTCGTGGCGGTGATCCGGTGGCGGGACCTGCGGCCCCGGCTGGTGCCGGCCGGGACGGCGATCGCCCTCGGGGTGGCCGCCTTCGTCCCCACCTACCTGCCGTACCTGCAGACCCGTAGCCGCTACGACGACTTCCGCTTCGACCTGGACCAGATCGCCTTCCTGCGGGCCAACCCGGCCATCGTCGAGGACAGCAACGTCGTCTGGGGCGGGTCGCTGGGCCGGCCGCTGTTCGGGTTCGACGGCTTCCACGCCTTCCCCGGGGTGACCGTGATCGTCCTCGTCCTGCTCGGGCTGGCCACCACCGCGGCCTGGCGCCGGCGCCACGGCTGGGCGGTCCCGGCCCTCGGCCTGGCGGTCACGGTGGCCGGGGCGATCGGGGCGCTGGGCCCGGGCGAGGGCGCGTGGCGGGACTGGACGCCCTTCAGCCTGGCGTTCCGGTTCGTGCCCGGCTTCTCGGCCATCCGGGCCTCGGGCCGGTTCGTGCTGATCGTGCTGCTCGGCCTGGCGGTGCTGGCCGCCCTGGCCATCGGCACCGCCCTCGACCGGTGGGAGGACCGCTCCCGGGTCGGGGCCGAGCGGGGGCGGCCGGGTCGGCCCGGCTGGCTGATCGGGGCGGTGATCGCCGGGCTGGTGATCGTGGCGATCTGCGGCGAGGGCCTGAGCGACGGCCGGGACGTCACCGCCGCCGCGGTCCACCCGATCGACGAGGTCCTGGCCGAGCAGGACGAGCCCGGCGCGGTCGTCTACCTCCCGGACGGGTACGGCGACCTGGCCGCCTTCGACGTGCAGGAGGAGGTCGTGCTGCGGTCGACGGCCCACGACCGGCCCCTCGTCAACGGCTTCGCCGGCTACTACCCGCCGTCCGCCACGGCCCTGGCCGAGCAGATCGAGGGCCTGCCCGACGACGACGCCCTCGACTGCCTGGCCCGCTGGGACGTGCGCTTCGTCGTCGTGACCGAGCGGGTCGCCCTCACGCCGTGGGCTGCGCTGGAGGAGCCGGCCGCCGCCGCGCCGCTGGAGCTGGTGGCCGAGGCCGACGGCGAGCTGCTCTACCGCGTCCCCGACCGGGACGTGGCCCCCGACGCCTGCCCCCTGCCGGACGGCTGAGGGGCGAGCCGGTCAGAGGTCGGTGGCGGAGGACCAGCGGCGCTTGCCGGCGCCCTTGGCCCGGTAGAGGGCCCGGTCGGCCTGGCCGAGGATGCGGTCGACGTCGCCCTCGTCGAGCACCGGCCCCTCGACCAGGGCCAGGCCCACGCTGCAGCCGACGGCGATCGTCTCGTCCTCGACCACGACGGCCTGCTCCAGCACGGCGACGAGCCGGGCGGCGACCTCCTCGGCCTCCTCGACCGAGTCGAGGTCGGGGCACCACAGGGCGAACTCGTCGCCGCCGAGGCGGACGAGGAGGTCCTGGGGCCGGGCCGTGCCGGCCATGCGGGAGGCGACCGCCTGCAGGACCCGGTCGCCGGCCAGGTGGCCGTGGACGTCGTTGACCGCCTTGAAGTCGTCGAGGTCGCAGAACAGCAGGGCCGACAGCTTGGCCCCGTCGTGGCGCATGTGGGTGGCCAGCTGGGTGCGGTTCGCCACGCCCGTGAGGGGGTCGGTGGTGGCCGCGGCCTGGAGGTCGGCACGGGTGGTCGACCAGCTGAGCGCCAGCCGGGCGAGCTTGGCCACCTCGCGGTAGTGGCGGGCGTGGGAGGCCCGGGCCGGCCCCTCCCGCAGGCGCCACACGGCGACCACGCCCGACGGCCCGCCGTCGCCCTCGACCGGCAGGAGCCAGACGCCGTCGAGCCCGGCGGCCCGGGCGGCGGCGGCCACGCGGGGCCGGAGCGCGTCGAGGGGGAGGGGGACGAGGGTGTCCGGCGGGGTCGAGCCGTTGGCCGGCAGCAGCTCGGGCCCGACGGCGTGGGGCGTGGCCAGCACCGGGTCGAGGCCCTCGGCGGCGACGGCCACCCGCCGGCCGCCCGGATCGGTCAGGACGATCGAGGTGCGGCCGTACGGTGCCTGGACGTCGCTCCACCGCACGACCTCGGCGAGCAGCGGCAGGAGATCGCCCTCGGCCAGCAGCGAGCCGAGGAACTGGAGGAGCAGGCCCGGTGCCTCGTAGGACCGGCCCCAGACCAGGAAGAGGCCGCTGCCGTCGGCCTCGCGCAGGTCGATCCCGCCGAACTCGAGGGTGACCCAGCGACCGTCGGCCCGGGCGACCCGCACCACGACGAGGATGCGGTCCTCGGCGTTGCGGGCGTCCTCGGCGAGCGTCTCGACCACGAGCTGGACGTCGTCGGGGTGGAGGACGTCGAGGGCGTTCGACCCGATCAGCTCTTCCGGCGTGCGTCCCAGCACGGACCGGCAGGCATCGCCCACCCAGGCGATCCGGCCGTCGCCGTCCAGCGCGAGGAACAGCACCATGCCGTCGTCGACGAGACGGCGCACGACCGACTCGTCCATGAACGGGTGCGCCTCTTCAGACACCTCTCGGACCCCCCTTGGGTCGACTTCACCCAGCCGGGTGAGTCGCCCCAACCACGTCACCCGGCCGCCGGGAGGACCGTAGCGCGCCGTCCGGGTGAGCCGCGTCCTCGACCGAACCTCCGCCCGGCCTCATCGTTCGCCCCGAGCGGTCGATGGTCCCCCGATGCTTGGGGGTACGTCTACCGAGACGACGACGGCCGCGCCGGCGACCCCGGCGGCGCGCACCCTCGCCCTCGTCGACCGGACCTGGGACCGGGTGGTCGCCGCCCCCGGCCTGCGCTTCGGTGTCCTCCTCACCGCCTTCGTCGTGCTCCGGGCCGGGATCATGGCCCACGCCGACACCGCCGCCTCGCTGCGCCTGGTCGACGCCTTCCCCCACCTGCCGGTCGACTTCCGCTCCAACTCGATCATCGGCCCGCTGCTCGGCTGGGCCCTCGGGATCGACGACCGGTCGACGTGGCTCCAGCTCAACGCCGTCCTGGTCGTGGCGGCGGTGGCCGTCGCCCTCGCCTGCCTGCGGGCCCGCTTCCCCGACGTGGCGCCCCGGCGCATGGCCACGACCTGGCTCGCCCTCGGGTCGCTCCCGCCGGTGATCCTGCAGAAGGTCGGCGGCTACGACGTGTACACGCTGGCCGGCTCGTTCCTGGTCGTCCTGGCTCCCACGCCGGCGCTGGCCGGGCTGGGCGGGGTGCTGATCGGGGCGACCAGCGCCGAGCAGGGCCTGGTCGGCCTGCTCGCCGCCGCCGCCGTGGCCGTCGCCCTGTCCGGGCGCACCGGCGAGGGCCGGGACGGCTGGCGGGCCGGGGCCCAGGGCCTCCTCCGCACCGCCCTGGGCCGCAACCTGGTCGCCGGCGTGGTGGGCACGCTCCTCGCCCGGCTGGCCGTGCTGGTCGCCTTCGCCGTGTGGGACGTCCAGGTGCCGAGCCGGTTCGACGTCTTCGGCGAGTTCCTCGGACCGGCCCTGTCCAACGCCTGGGGCGCCGGGCTGGGCGGCGTCTACGCCTGGCTCGGGATCGCCTGGGCCGTGCTCGGCCTGCTGTGGCTCGCCGGCGACGGCGACCTGCGCCGCTGGCTGGTCGTCGTCGGCCTGCTGATCGGGCCGGCGGCGGCGGTCACGGTGACCACCCACGACGGCACCCGGGTCTTCGCCATGGCGTCGCTGCCGGCGCTCCTGGTGGTGCTGGGCTGGGTGGTCGACCGGGTCCACGACGCCGAGCGGCCCGACCTGCGGCGGCTGGCGGCCCGGGTCACCGGGACCGCCCTCCTGCTGTCGCCGCTGCTCCCGGCGCTGGTCACCGACCCGAGCGGGCTGACCTTCTACCGCTTCGCCTGGAGCTACACCCAGCCCTGACCGGGCTCAGACGTTGTTCTTGTGCACCGTCTCGACGGCGACCTTGAGCACGATGCGCTCGCTCTGGATCGGGTTCTGGTACTCGGTGCCCATGTACTTCTGCGAGAGCTCGTCGATGTGGGCCCGGGCGGCGTCGCCCCGCACCTCGTCGACCACCCGGCCCCGGGCCTCGACGTAGCGGTAGGGGTTCTCGCCGTCCCACACCGTCACCGTGACGCGGGGGTCGCGGGCGGCGTTCTTGTACTTGGCCCGGTGGACCTCGGTGTTGATCAGCAGGTGCTCGTCGTCGGCGCCGACCCACATGACCTGGGTCTGGGGCTGGCCGTCGGGCATCAGGGTGGTCAGGGCGGCGAAGTTCTTCGCGTCGGCGAAGGCCTTGAGGTCGGGATCGAGTGCCATGGCCACGAGGCTACGGCTCCTCGTCCTCGTCGCCGCCGGGGACGACCAGGTCCCAGCGGTCGAGGCAGTCGGCGCAGCGGTAGGCCACGACCTCGCCCGGCTCCCAGTCGCCCTCCTCGGGCGGGAAGGTGATCCGGTGGGCCGGACCGCCGCAGTCGATGCAGTCGATGACCTCGGGGACGAGGGGGACGCCGTGCTCGTCGGCGCCGCTCACCGTTCGCCTGCTTCCGTCCTCTTGGCCTGGTTGGCCTGGAAGCGGGCCACGCCGTCGGCGAACCCGTCGGCGAAGATCACCGCCTGGCCGTGGCGGTCCTCGTTGGCCAGCGCCTCCTCCAGGCCGAGGCCTAGGGCCTCGTAGACCGACGTGCGGTCGTGGGTCACGCAGGTCCACGGCTTGTCGGCGATGCCGGCGGCCAGCTCGACGGCGGCGTCGACGGCCGTGCCGTCGGGCACGAGGCGGGTGACGAAGCCGGCCCGCTCGGCCTCGGCGGCGGGGACCTCCCGACCGGTGAGGATCCAGTCGAGGGCCCGGCCCAGGCCGACGATCTGGGGGAGGCGGACGGTGCCGCCGTCGATCAGCGGGACCCCCCACCGCCGCTCGAGGCAGCCGAACACGGCGCTCTCGCCGGCGACGCGCAGGTCGCACCAGGCCGCCAGCTCGATCCCGCCGGCCACGCACCAGCCCTCGACCGCGGCGATCACCGGCTTCGACAGCTGCAGCCGGGTCGGCCCGAGCGGGCCCGACGGGCGCAGGCGGGGGAGGTCCTTCAGGTCGGCGCCGGCGCAGAAGGCCCGCTCGTCGCCGGTGAGCACCGCGACCCGGAGGTCCGGGTCCTCGTCGAAGGCGATCAGCTCGTCGTGGAGGCGCTGGGCGGTGGCGCTGTCGATGGCGTTGCGCCGCTCCGGGCGGCCGATGCGGATGACGGTGACGCCCTCGGGGATCTCGGTCATGGCTGGACCCTACGAGAGGGTCGGGGCGCGCAGGTGGGCCAGGGCGACGGTCGCGGCCATGGCCACGTTGAGCGAGTCGACGCCGGGGGCCATGGCGATGCGGACGGGCGTGACGCCGGGGGCGGCCAGGGTGGCGGCGTCGAGCCCCGGCCCCTCGGCCCCGACGACGACCACGACCCGCTCCTCGGCCGCCGGCACCGGGGCGGCGTGGAGGAGCCCGTCGGCGCCCGGGGTGAGGGCCACGACCCGCCAGCCGTCGGCGGCCAGCGCCGACAGCGCCGTCGGCCACGTGGCCCGGGCGTGGGGGACCTGGAGGACGTGGCCCATCGACACCCGCACGCAGCGGCGGTACCAGGGGTCGGCGCAGGTCTGGTCGAGCAGCACGGCGTCGACCCCGAAGGCGGCCGCGCTGCGGAACAGGGCGCCCAGGTTCTCGTGGTCGTTGACCCCCTCGACGGCCAGGACGGTGCGGGCGCTCGTCTGCGCGAGCAGCGCCGCCGGGTCGATCGGCTCGGGCCGGGTGACCGACGCGACCACGCCGCGGTGGAGGGGGAAGCCGGCGGTGGCCTCCAGCACCTCGGCCGGGGCGGTGTAGACGGCGGCGCCGTGGGCGGCGAGGGCCGCGACGGTCGCCGCCATGCGGTCGAGCTTCCGCTCGCCGACCAGCACCGACCGGGTGGCCGGGGCGTGGGGGCTGGCGGCCAGCGCCTCGACGGCGAGGGCGCTCTCGACGATGAAGACGCCCCGCTCGGCCTCGTACCGCTTCCGCAGCGCCGGGTCGGTCAGCGTCCGGTAGTCCTCCAGCCGGGGATCGCCGGGGTCGTCGATCCGGATCGGGGCGGGGGGCACCTCAGGGAAGGTAGGGGGTGTACTCGTCGAGGGTGCGGAGGATGTCGGCCTTGCCGGCGGAGGGGAGGCGCAGGACGCACTCGTCGATGCCGATCGAGGCGTAGTGCTCCAGCTTCTCGGGCGTGGGCAGCGTCCCGAACGTCATCACCCGCAGGGTGCTCGGGTCGCGGCCGGCGGCCTCGGCCTCGGCCCGGAAGCGGGGCACGGCCTCGGTCAGCCCGGCGCCGCCGATCGGGATCCAGCCGTCGCAGTAGCGCTGGACGTGGCCGAACACGAGCGGACTGGCGATCCCGCCGAGGAGGACGGGGACGCCGGGCCGCTCGACCGAGCCGCCCGCGCCGTCGGGCCGCACCACCTTCTGGACCGGCTTGGGCCAGGCCCACGACGGGCTGAGGGTCTCGTGCTCGCCCTCGAACGACGCCACCTCGTCGGCCCACAGGGCCTGCATGACCGTCATCCGCTCCTCGACCACGGCCCGGCGCTGCTTCATCGTCACGCCGTGGTCGGCCAGCTCGTCCTCGTTCCAGCCGAAGCCGATGCCCAGCTCCAGCCGGCCGCCGCTCAGGTGGTCGAGGGTGGCCGCCTCCTTGGCGGTGATGATGGCGTCGCGCTGGGCGGGGAGGAGGATGCCGGTGCCGATCCGCAGCCGCTCGGTGGTGGCCGCGGCGTAGGCGAGGGCGACGAAGGGGTCGAGGGTCCGCTTGTACATCTCGTCCAGCACCTCCTCGCCCGTCGGGGGCGGGGTGAGCCGGCTGGTCGGGATGTGCGTGTGCTCGGGGATCCACAGCGAGGCGATGCCCCGGCGCTCCAGCTCGGGGGCCAGCTCGCCCGGGTGCCAGCTCAGGTCGGTCTGGAAGACGGTGACGCCGATGTCCACGCCGGAGCACGCTACCGGTAACCTGACGACCCGTCAGAAACTCGTTCTGTGTGCGAAAACACGCCGCATAGGTAGGAACCCGCACACGGAACGGCCATCGAGCCAGGGAGAGCACGTGTCGGAAGGGATCTGCGAGGGTCGGGTCGCCATCGTCACCGGGGCCGGCCGGGGGCTGGGCCGGGGCCACGCCCTGGAGCTGGCCCGCCAGGGCGCCCGGGTGGTCGTCAACGACTTCGGCCGGGAGCTCGACGGCACACCCAGCGCCGACAACCCCGCCCACGAGGTCGTGGCCGAGATCAAGGCCCTGGGCGGCGACGCCGTCGTGAGCGGCGACGACGTGGCCGACTGGGAGGGAGCGGGCCGCATGGTCCAGCTCGCCATCGACACGTGGGGCCGGCTCGACGCCGTGGTCAACAACGCCGGCGTCGTCCGCGACCGCATGTTCGCCAACGCCACCGAGGACGAGTGGGACATCGTGATGCGGGTCCACCTCAAGGGCCACTTCGCCCCGTCCCGCCACGCCGCCGCCCACTGGCGCGACCGGGCCAAGGCGGGCGAGGCGGTCGACGCCCGCATCGTCAACACCACCTCGGGCGCCGGGCTGATGGGCAGCGTCGGCCAGAGCGCCTACTCGGCGGCCAAGGCCGGGATCGCCGGGCTGACCCTCGTCCAGGCGGCCGAGCTGGGGCGCTACGGCATCACCGCCAACGCCCTGGCCCCGTCGGCCCGCACCCGCATGACCGAGGGCCCCTTCGCCGAGATGATGGCCAAGCCCGACGACCCCGACGCCTTCGACGCCATGGCCCCGGAGAACGTCTCGCCGCTGGTCGCCTGGCTGGTGTCGGCCGACAGCGCCGGGGTGACCGGCCGGGTCTTCGAGGCCGAGGGCGGGAGGGTCAGCGTGGCCGACGGCTGGCAGCACGGCACCGTGATCGACAACGGCGCCCGCTGGCATCCGGCCGACCTGGGTGCCGCCGTGCGCGAGCTCCTCGCCCAGGCCCCCGACCCGGCCCCCGTCTACGGCGCTTCGTAGCGGCTCAGCGGGGGCGCCCGCCGGCCTGCTTCTGGCGGACCTTGGCGAACAGCTCCTTGGCCTTGGCCTGGTTCTGGGGCTTCTTGGCCTCCTCGACCAGCTTCTTGGCCACGCCGGCCTTGGCGATCTTGCTCACGATTCCCATCGGCGCCCTCTGCCCATCCCCGGTCGCCCGAACCGACGGGTCGGCGCTGGCGTACGGTGCCAGCCCATGAGCCTCGACCTCGAGATCGACGTGGTCGAGGGGGATCGGAGCGTCCTGCTCGACGCCTTCCTGGCCGGCACCCTCGACCCGGCCGACCTGGCCGCCTTCCGCTTCCGGATCGACCCGCACCACGAGTGGCGGGAACATCCGCAGGTCCGCTTCCTCGGCCACACGATCGGCCCGGCCGTGCTGCTCGACGAGGGGCCCGACCTGGTGTGGCAGCAGCACGTCACCGACTCGCCGTGCGGCCTCCTCGCCATCTGGCACCGGTTCTCCCGGGGGTGGAAGGTCGAGAGCGCCATCGGCCGGGCGGAGGCCCCCGACGTGACCTCGACGGTGTCCTACGACCTGGTCCTGGCCGTGATGATGGGCGACGTCGCCGCCCACGGGGCGCTGGAGCGGGGTGGCGAGGTCGAGGGGGAGATGGCCGCCATGCTCCAGCTGCTGGCCGTGTTCGCCCAGCCCGAGTTCGAGACGGCCCTGCGGGAGTCGGTCGGCCCGCTCGGCCCCGCCCTCCGCGCCGTCGCCCCCGGTCGCCACCGCTGACGACCGGGGGCCGGCAGGACGTCAGGTGAAGGTGGCGCTCACGTTCGTGAGGGTGACGACCTTGCCGTTGAGGGCGGCGAACGGGGCCACGCAGCCGGCGGCCTGGATGCCGCCCGAGGCGTTGACCACCGCCGTGCCCAGGAGGTCCGGCGTCATGCCGGTGGCGCCGGCGGGGAACGAACCGGTGCCGTTGAGCGGGGTGGTGGTGGTGTTGGCCCGGAGCACGGCGCAGATGGCGGAACCGGGCGTGCAGCTGCCGGGGGAGCTCTCGGCGTAGATGTTGCCGTTCGTCGTGCTGAACGGGCCGACCGAGAAGGTGTCGGCACCGGCGGTGTCGTTCAGGACGCCGCTGCCGGTCAGGGTGAGGCCGCTGTAGAAGTAGGTCGCGCCGCCGTAGGAGAAGTCGGCGTTGGTGAACGAGATGGTGACGTTCACGTCGTACTGCGGTGGCGTCGTCGTGGCGTTGGACGTCGTGGCGCTGATCGCGATCGGCGAGCCGGGGCAGGGGCCGGGAGCGGTCACGTCCACAGTGACGGCCGGGGTGATGTTGATGCCGAGGTGGCCGCTGTTGAGGGTGGCGGTGCTGGCCGCGCCGGGCTGGGCCGGCAGCAGCACGAGCATCAGGCCGGTCACGGCGGCGACGAGCGGTCGGATCGGTCGGTGCATGGGATCACGTCCTTGGTGGGAACCGACGGGGCCGTGACGGTCGCACGACGACCGTTGCCGTCCGCTGTCGCGGTGTGAGGGGGCGGGGGGCGGGTACCGTGCCTCGCCGTGACGGTTCACACGTGGTTCACACCGGTGTGCGACAGGCGCAACACGGGTGCGGGAGCGTGAGCGCGTGACGGACCTCTTCGAGGGCTACGACTCGGACACGACGCGCCGTGCCCACGACGAGATGTTCGACCGCTACGGGCGCCCCCGCGAGACGTACCGGGTCATCCACGACACGCTGCGGCCGCAGCCCTCCGACGACCGCCGGGCCCGGACCGAGGCGCTGAGCCGGGCCTACCGCGACCGGGGCGTCACCTTCGCCCTGTCCGGCGAGGAGCGCCCGTTCCCGCTCGACCTGGTGCCCCGGGTGATCGGGGCCGGCGACTGGGCCCGGCTGGAGGCCGGCATCGTCCAGCGGGTCAAGGCCCTGGAGATGTTCCTGGCCGACATCTACGGCGAGGGCCAGGTGCTCGACGACGGGGTCGTCCCCCGCTCGCTCGTCCACTCGTCGCCCCACTTCCACCGGCAGGTGTACGGGATCCGCCCGCCGGGCGGCGTCCACATCCACGTGGCCGGGATCGACGTGATCCGGGACGAGCACGGCGAGATGCGGGTGCTGGAGGACAACCTCCGCTCGCCCTCCGGCGTGTCCTACGTGATGGAGAACCGGCGGGTGATGGCCCGGGTGTTCCCCGACCTGTTCCGGGCCCAGTCGATCGCCACCGTCGACGACTACCCCCGGCACCTGCTGCGGGGCCTGCGCAACACGGCGCCCTCGGTGCGCAACCCGCGGATCGTCGTGCTGACCCCCGGCGTCCACAACTCGGCCTACTTCGAGCACGCCCTGCTGGCCCGGCTGATGGGCGTCGACCTGGTCGAGGGGCGGGACCTGATCTGCCGGGACGACGTCTGCTACGTCCGCACCACGGCCGGCGAGGAGCGGGTCGACGTCATCTTCCGGCGCATCGACGACGACTTCCTCGACCCGGTGCAGTTCCGGCCCGACACCGTCCTCGGCGTGGCCGGGCTGGTGCACGCCAACCGGGCCGGCAACGTCACCATCGCCAACGCCATCGGGAACGGCGTGGCCGACGACAAGCT